>JAQCNF010000105.1 GCA_028275165.1 Haloquadratum sp. | reverse complement strand
CCTCACCCGCGCGACCGAATCGACGTAGTTCATCAATTAGTGTCTCCCACTCGTTGAGGTGTACTCGTGGTGTCATCCTTTGTTCAACCGTGATGCCGCGTTCAGGAGAGTCTTGATACGAAATCCTGGCCCCCGGAGTGTTTGACCGTCATTATTGTGCTGCTTCAAACCCACGAGGGTTCGTCTGAAACTGTCTGCGGCCAACACAGCCAACGATCTCGTCCAGAGCTTCAAACCCACAAGGGTTCGTCTGAAACCATGCCCGGAATGCAGAGCATAAACGTGCTAGCAGCCACTCATAATAAACTCTCTCCGTCAAGCATCAATAACACGCGTACCCCCCAGGGTCGACGGAAACGACTACAGGAACCGCTGATCCTCAGTCGGATCATCGCCGTAGACTGTCCGACTGAGGAGAGTATCCGAAAATAATTCGTAGATGATCGCCGACTCCTCCGGCTTCAGTAGATCATCGATCTCATTTTTTAGCTTGGTGAGGTCGCCTTCCGATATCTCGGCTTCAAGCACCGAGTTCTGGACGTGACTCAGATACCGCCGCCCAATCTTGAGTGCTTTCTGCGTGCGTTCAGCTTCTAAATCGTAGACCGTTACCACGTACATCTCACCACCATCGCTGAAACGGATCGTACTGCTCGCCAGTAAGCAGGTGTTTGTTGAGCTTACACGCTTCAACTCGTATTAGCTACTGATAGCTGACCGTGGACACCGTGGTCGAACGGGGAGCGGTGGTGTCAGAGGCTGTCTAGTGCGGCGACGATCCCTGCTACTGTAGCGATCCCGATGGCGAGCTGCACGGTCGGTTCTGTATTGACTACGATATATTCTCCAACCGCTCAGAACAGCATTTACCGGGAAAAGTTTCTTGTACCTGATAGCTGTTAGTGAAAGTACATTACTGCTGATAAGCCCAAATACACTGCAGATGGGACGAAATCCACCTAATGATATACTGATGCTAAAATAGATCACATGGTACTCGAAAACATCTCAGATTACGCTGATGCGTGCCTCAATCGGCCATACTTGACGCGATGGTTTCCATCCAACATGGCTCTTGAACAGAGTTCTTACTCCTATGGAAGGACTGAAATGGCATTTATCGAAGAAGCACTTCGATACATCGAGCGTGGCCACTCTCTTTTCATTTATGACCCAATTCCGTCAAATCGGATTTTACTCGCTATGTCTCTTGCATACGCCCGTACTCAAGATCCCCGTTTTCCAGATGATGGGATTGTTGGCCAGGGGAAAACGCTGCTAATTTTTCCTGCGCTTCATCATGGATATGTTTCCGATCTCGATGATTTACGATTGGATACCCCAGGAAAATCGACACCACTACTGGAAAGGACCCCAATAGACCGGCTTTCTCGAACACAACTGGACGCTGAAATCAATACCGCGAAGAATAATTTTGAATTCGATACCAAGCGCCCTGACGACGGAATTGGGGCGATATTCGTAGACCTGCGGAAACCAGAGTGGAGCGCGACTGGTCGTCAGTTTGACGAAGTGATGGCTCTGTATGAGGCTGCAAACTGCCCTGTGATATTCTATTCCGACGAAATGAGTCCAGCCGAAGAGACCGTTGAGAGGTCAGTAAATTCGGTCCACCTGACAAATGAGTTGCTCACAACCAGTGATTCTGATAACCTTCCGAAAAATCCCAGCATCACTACTCAGCTTGAGCATCTCATCAACACGTCAAATGTGACTGTTGAGCACGTGACAATCGGGTACCCGGACATGTATCAGATTGTGACCGACCTAAGCTCGATGCGCGATGATCTCCAACGGAGTGGTAGCACACAGAGTGTAATCAAGATGGAGGTAGGTTGGTTATTTAATCTGCTCACGCGGCTCCCCATCAAACCAGAATACTGGGACTCCACGGTCGAGGATAATTATTATCAGCAGGGGGTAAGGGAGCTTCTTGAGAACTTACGTGGCAAAGCTGATCGCCTCGAGGGGCGCGAAGCACCGGTATTGGTAAACTTCTGCCAGGCCGCAGACGCACTTCAAGGCCGTCTTAATACGAATCACCCACTCCAACAAAATCTTTTCAAATTAATCACAGTTGGGGGAGACTCTGATCATGAAAGCGAACGCACCGTGGTGGTCAACAGTAAATTTGAACGCAAAGCCATCCTCCAGGCTATCACATATGAAGATAGGCAACTCGCACCAGAAGTCACGATCCGAACAACAGACGAGCTGGAACCAACACCGGATGCTGAGGCCATTGTCCCGCGCCCTCTCGACAACGACTCATATTTGTATGACTTCCCTATCGCGAGTCATATCGTGTTTGTCCAGTATGAGTCCTGGTCGCCGATAATCGAGGACCGGATCGAGGATGGCCTAACTACCATTGGGGCGACGATTGAAAAACACGAAATCGGCCAGATGGGTGGCCCGGAGAAGCCACAAGAGCCGAATAACCCCCCTAACTCGTCGCCAGATAACGAGATGTACGATCGTCCCGGAGACACATCAGGTGCCGATGTATCTGAGTCGTTGCGCAACGACTTCGAAGATCCAAATAATAGGGGCACATCCACCTCAAACAATAATGGACGTGGAAGCGCCCCGAACCCAGATCTTGAATTAGAGCTGTCGAACGGAAGATCTCGAAAACTTAGCGCTCAAAGCCGGGTGAGCGTTCTCAAACCGAATGGTGATATCGGGAGAAAGCAGGCACGAGATTTAGAGTCCAACGAAACCATACTCTTGCTCGATTCGGCTGCGAAGGACATCTACGATATGTTCGTTGAGAACGCTCATGAAAAGGACCGATTACGAAAAGCAGAGTCGACGGTAGAGCGGTGGCGTTCGATTCTCCAAGACGGGTTAAATTCCGAAATGACTGAAGAAGAATTGCTATTTGAGATGCAAAACCGAGGGTCCGACATTAGTGACCAGGCGACAGTATCAACCTGGCGAACAGGCAAAGCAATTGGCCCGCGAGACGGGGAGAATGTGAGAATCATTTTGGAGATTTTTTCTCCAGAGATGGCGCCAACAGCAGACGCGACCGCCACGGCAATGAAAAAAATCCGGCAAGAACACCGAGCGATTGGACGGCGCGCCAGAGAGGCAATCGAAACACAGGTGAGCACTAGCATCGGTGAAAGCTTGACAACGAACGTTCCAGATGATATTGACCAGGCATCAGAAAAGGTGCAAAAAGCGGAAATTGATACGATTACCACAATCTCAGCATGAATACTACACATAAAATCGGCCAACATTTGATGAGTGAAACGATCGACCGAGCCCGTGGTCAGAAGACGCCGTACTGTGTCGGCGACTCTCCCAGTGACAAATATTACGTCTCAAACCTGTCTCCAGAGCACGGAAACACTGATCGCGAAGATTTCGACTCCAAAACACAGCCGAGTCATATAGCCATCGAGTGTCAACCGATAACAGAAACTGTCTCGCTCGCCATCAGTTTCGACTTCTACGTCCCAAGTTTCCCGACGTATTCAGAGTATCAAGAGATCCAAAATCGACGTATTCGGGCGGCCAAAATCGAGGGTAACGACCAGACTGACGAATCAACGTCCATAGAGGATATACAAGTAGATGAGATTGATTCACAAATACTGTATACGTTTGATGAAAAATTCTTCCGCCGGGGCTCAGTCGAATTCGATCACGAAATTGGTCTGAGTAATCTACCAGAGATCACTGATGAAATTACAACAAACCTGACCCAGCAACTCCGTCATAAAATCGACCAACTCGCACAGGAGTGTGCTGTCACGGCCGACAGGCTGGACCCTGATCAGTTCTCGAGTCAGGATCTAGCAGATATGTCAAAAGACGAATTTGACGGACTTCGCCAATCTGTCTCGCAGCTTAATTCGGAGAGATTAGACTGGAACGTTCGCGTTGACGCTGAGATGAACGATGAAGAGCTGTCCGTAACGTTATCTAACCACCCACCTTGTCAGAGCAGTGAGCAGTTAGATGACGAACCTGGTGAAAGCTACCTGTTTAACCCGCAAATCACAGTATCAGGGTCACTCGAGCCGTACGAATTCGATCTCATTCCCGAAGACTACCGATACGACCAGCAGATGTGGGCAAAAGGTCGTAATTGCGCGACGACTGTTGATCAGTATACTGACCCACAAACAGTGCAGACAACAGCAGTACCATCGGCGCCAGTGTACGAATTTGCATTCAATACTGATTTTGACACGAGTTTTGAGCACCTCAGTGAGGGCGATACGGTGGGTGTTTTAGAGGAGATAGCGAACGGGATGAGTGATTATCATGAAGAATGGACCTCGTCGCGGCGGACAACAATTATTGATGATCTCGACCTCACGGAGGCTGAAGTAGAGGAATTTGACACGGCAGCGGCTGACTTCAGAGTCGAGATCGATCGGTTCGAACAGGGAATCAAGATTCTCGAAGAAGAGCCACAAGCGTTGCAGGCATTCAAGCTGATGAACCGCGTAAATCAGCGGCAACATGACTTCCCAGGGTGGCGGCTTTTCCAGCTTGTGTTTATTATGAGTAATCTTTCAGCGATTGTCGGTCGGGAGCGACCAGATTTAGAGACAATGTTTGATTCTAAGACTGACGTGCTCTGGTTCCCCACAGGTGGGGGAAAAACAGAGGCATATCTCGGGCTTATCATATTCAACCTCTTTTATGACCGACTCCGCGGCAAATCACAGGGGGTCACTGCCTGGATACGTTTCCCATTACGGCTGCTCAGCCGCCAACAGAAAACACGGTTTCTGGAGAGCTTGCTACACGCGGAACAACTCCGGCAAAGTGATGCAGAGCAGGGTCTCAGCAAAATGGGTGATCCGTTCTCACTCGGATTCTTTGCTGGGAGTCATGACACACCGAACGCAATTGGCACTAACCGCGATACGTTCCGTGAGATGTTCCAAGAGAGTCAAGAACAGCTTGAGAGCCGCTGTCAGGTGATCGATGAGTGCCCACTTTGCGACAGCGACGTCGCTGTAGAGTATGATGTAGAAGCCAACAGCGTATTTCATAACTGTACGGGCAATGGGTGTCTCGGTCGGCTTCCACTATACGTGATCGACCGAGATATCTACCGATACGTTCCATCGATTTTGCTCGGGTCCCTTGATAAAATCGCTATCGCTGGGAAACAACCTCGGTTCGCAAATCTCTTAGGAAACTATACGACCCGATGTCCAGACCACGGCTACGGATATTCCGGATCGTGTTCTGAAAGGCAAGTGTGTGAGCGTGATGCCGCCGAATTAGAGACTATAGATCCGGATTCGGTGTATGATCCAGTTCCGACACTGCACCTTGTCGACGAGGTCCATCTTCTCAATGAAGAGCTCGGCACGTTTGCATCACATTATGAATCTCTTTATCAGACATTATGTGATGAAATCCATGGGAAAACGCCGAAAATACTCACTTCTACGGCGACAATCTCTGAATATGACCGTCAAATTGAGCATCTCTTTCAGACCGAAGCCACTCGCTTCCCCGCTGATGGACCACTCAGTGGCGAAACGTTCTACGGAGAGCTGACAGAGACCGTTGAGCGAGAGTATCTGGGCTTCAAACCAGCCAATCGCTCACACACCTATGCTGTTGTTGACACTATTATAGACTATCATCAAGAAATACGTGACGCGTATCAGGAATCTGCCTCCGAACTCGCGGCCAGCGCTGGTATTGAGAATCTCACCGAAGAGAGAAAAGAAGAGATTCTCGACCTTTACGAAACCAGCGTGATGTATTTCAATAATAAGCGCCGCAAGGACCGCTATCGTGAGAATATCGCTAAATACGCGAGTCAAGAGATGACAAAAGGGGGGTACGAACATCCAATCAGCGAGCGCCAATTGACAGCTGATACTGAGAATCCGGAACTTCTGGCCCAGCTCGAAAACCCTGGAGAGACGCCGTTTGCAGAGCGAATCGATACAGTGCCGTCAACGAGTTTCATTGGGCACGGTATCGACGTGGACCGGTTCAATATGATGATGTTCAATGGGTATCCACGCCGAACCTTCCAATACATTCAAGCGAGCAGCCGAGTCGGACGTCAGTCGGGGGTTGTTGGATTTGTGTTAGACATTTTTGACCCACTGAAAGAACGCGATGACCATCGGTTTCGGTACTTTGAGAAACTACACGAATACCTGGACAGAACTGTGGAGCCGATACCCATCGACCGGTGGGCCAAATTCGGCATTGACCGCACGTTTACTGGCATATTTCATTCCCTTCTCATCCAATATTATCGTCCGCTGATGTACCGTCGTCACCAACTCGAGGTCGGTGATGATGATCCAGAGCCGGCGAACGTTCAAAAGGCAAATCATCTATACGAACTCATGACAAACGACGATTACGAAAGTGTCAGTAAAGAGCGGTTCCAAGAGTTAGCGGGCCGTGCGTACGGTCTTGACAACCAGCACTACACTAACCCCTTCTTCTACGATGAGGTGAAGCAGAAGACAAGCAAGGTATGGCAGTTCTGGATCGAGGATCTCCCGAGTAGCACATTCCCGGAATATCCAGAAGGCGAGGAGCCGATGATTAGTCTCCGTGACATCGGTGAACAGGGGAAAATCACCGCGCAGTATAATAATCAGGATCTCGTTGACGCTCTTACTATGGAGCGGTTGTAATCATGACAATGGAACGGCAGAAATCGAAGTTTCTCTTCGATTACCTCCCAGATAATACATTCAATCACGCGGAAAGCGATCTAAGTGGCATCGTTACCCGAATAAATGAGGATCGAGACGAGTCCGGCAAGCCGAAAGCATCTGATCTTCCAGATGCATATATATTGAAGCGTATAGGTCGGCATGCGGCTGAGTGGTCGAACTGGGATCGGCTCTCTCTATCACCACAAGATGCATCAATAGTGACACCAGGCTCGGCAAACTTTGAGATTTTCCCGCGTTCGTTCGAGTGCGGAGGATGTGGGTCGGTTACTCAAATACGGCGAACCGAAGCCCGTGACTTTGGATCTGAGAGTGTACTCACTTGCGACCGGTGCGGCGATCAGCTCCGGGATCATCATCAGATGCAGTTTGTCTCTGTTTGTCTCTGTGGTCAGATTCAGGAAATGTACGTGCCAGACCACTGTGGAGCGGGAATGTCTCTTCGAAACCCAGGTGTAGGCTTTGACAACGCTTACTGGCGGTGCACGAGTTCCAGCTGTGGAGCTACAGCCGATTTCCGTCCGAGTGGGAAATGTTTCAACCCCGAATGCGGGTATAGTTCACAGGCGCGGAAGATGCTCACACACTCCGCGTCAACCACCTTCTACCCACAGACGGAGCGACTAGTCAACGTGAGAAAAGATCTGGATACGCTGTTAAGCAATGATCAGTATCAGATCCAGATTGTGAGTGACTACCTACTCGAACGCGCTGGTGATGCCGGCCCATCAGAGGAAGAAAAACTCAGTGAGGCAATGAAATTACTCGAAAAGGGAGAAGCAAGCGGACGTGAGGAAGCTCTTGAGATGGCTGGCAGACAACTCGGAACTAATACTGAAGCTCATCGTAATGAAACACAGCACTTTCTGAATAATCAATTAAGAGATGTAGATCAGGTCCGTCTGAGTGAAGAGTTGTTCGAGTACCTTTCCGTGGTTAACCCAGACTATGACGAGGGTGACCGAATCCAGTCTTACACATACTCGGAACTTGCGTCTGAAGATGGCCCCCAAACACATCTCGACGATACGACTCTCAACAAGTACTGTGACATCCGGGACGGACTCGATCTCGAGGAAGTGAGACTCATCAAAAACTTCCCTATCACGACGGTATCCTATGGGTACTCTCGGATTAAGCCATCTCCACAGGGAGTTGGTTCACCATCGGCCGGATCAAGCGGAGAAGTGTCCAGCGATGAGGCCGCGGAAACAGACGGGGAGCCAGAGGCTGAAAACCTGGGTGAGGAACCACCGGCACTCCTCAATTTGTTCTCAAGTGGCCAGTGGAGTGATACTGAGGTGCTAGCGCGCACGACCGATGCAGAAGCAGTGATGCTAACAATGGATAAGCAGGCAGTGATGGACTGGTTGATTCAAAATAATATCGTCGAAGATCCTGGTACAGAAAATCTTGACCGGTGGTTCCTGAGGAATATCACTCAACCATCAAGATTCACCGCGATAGACCCCAGCGAAAATAGAGCCTCGAGGGCTGCATATAGTCTCCTGCATACGTTCTCTCATAGCGTCATCCAATCAATAGGAACACTGTCCGGATACGGCAGAGATAGCCTAGTTGAACATTTGTTACCACGAACAATGTCGGTGATAATTTATAAGAAGTCAGACACTGATTATAGTCTTGGCTCTATTTTCACCCTATTTGAGGAGCGGTTCGTGGATATGGCTGACCAACTTAATGAAGCCGAATATTGCACATATGATTCAGTATGCCGTCGGGATCATAATGGTGCTTGTGAGGATTGTCTGTTTCTATCGACTGTGACTTGCCAGAACTCAAACCAAAATCTTAGTCGGTCCGTGTACTTCGGTGGTACATTTGATGATGATACTATTCGGGGATTCGGACGCAGCTAAGATGTTTTTCCTGGTATATGCTGTTGTTCAAATGGATTAAGAAACCACTGCTATACTCCACTATGTTAATTCGACCAGAAAAGCATCGTCGATATCACAAGTTCGTCAGACCCCGTTCTCAGTCCTTTTGTATACTGCGGGAAGCTGAGTGAGCATCTCACTCCTCATTCCGAAACTTTTGTAGCGGATCGTCGTCATTATCTAAACGACTACGTACTTCGGCTTCACTCATATATCTGAACTCGGAGGTTCTCACATACTCTTCATTCTGCTCGAACGAGAGCCAATACCGGTCAGCATTTTCAGCGACTTTCCCTGTCCAGTTTGATCCCGCGAAGATATCAAGGACAATTGGTCGATCTAGGACGCCTGGGTGCCCTACTTCTCCCCGTTCCCACTCGTTATATGGCGGATCAGGCGTGAGCAGGTTCACAAACTTCTTGGGTATGTCTTCAGGGAACCGTGCTGGATGTCGCTCGAACCCAAACTCGCGACACAGCAACTGGTATTGGGTGTTACTCGCGGTATTTGGGGCTTCGATGAGATTCTTCATGATCGCTCCGTCGTTTTCGTTTGCGAACGAATCAGCATCAATATCATGACCTGAGCTTCGCTTTCCTTCGTTATACTCGCCTGTCGCAATCAGCTCTTGATGATCCTCACTGTAGCCTTTCAATACCGCTGCATTGCGCTGATTATCAATCTCAGGCTTGGGATACGGCGGTGTAATCTCGGTTCCTTCCTCTAATGCCGCTAGCACCTCCTTTCCGTAAACACGCGGCGCCTTGTTAGTCCGTGCAATCAGGTCAAACACCGACAGCGCGGTGTACGCTGAAACAGCATCTACTAATGTGTCAATGACATCGCCATCTATGCCTATGTCGTCGTCTCCACCGAGCTCTAGCATCTTTCTCAGATCTATGACGTCGATGTCATATTCTTCGTTCCATGCTGCCTGTTCCATCTCCCGAATGGAGGTCAGCAGCATCTGCACGTGCTCTAATTCGGCACTATCGCCAGCAGTAAGAGCATTGTCACCTCTTTCATTTTGACTCGAAAACGTGGTTTGGCTCATCTTGTGATTAGTATCTGGTTCCGGAAGCTCAAGTTCTCCGTAGAGGATAGCTTCGACGATCGTAGACAATTCCGTTGATTCGAGTTCGTCGGCAAGGTCTGCCTGGAGCTTCCGAATCATTTCTACTTTCGCTTGGAGATCTTCGGTGTAGGCTGGGTCTTTGTTAATCTCTTTTGCGAGCCACCAAATGTGCGTAACAGCATCGACACCCCGTAATTTTCTAACATTGACCCACTCGATGGGGCTAGGGAGCTTATTTGGGTTATACCAGTACCAATCTTGAGCGAACTCAAGATTCTGTTCTTCGACGATCTTTGTGAGAAGCTTCCACTGGTAAATTGAGCGACGAGGAATACCTTGTTCAAATGCTCCACCGATTTCGGCTACAAAGCTTCCGTGTGGCTGGAGAACGCGCTCAATGTCGGGTACGAAGTCCATAAACCAGTCGTCGTAGGTTTCCTGGTCTTCATTCCCGTATTCTTTCTGGTGCTGGAGGGCGAAGGGGGGCGAGGTGACGATCAGGTCAATGGAGTTCTCTGGCAGTTGCTGGAGTAGCTCGCGGCTGTCACCGTGATATGCAGCTCCAAGTTCTGTCGTGTAAACCGGCGATGATTCGAGGAGCCTAGCAACGGGAGGGTCACTTCTTACACCCGTGGTATCTTCGTCAATCCTGCTGTCACCCATTGATTATATATCGATTTTAGGGCCATGGTAGTATCCCTTGCGCCTCAATCTTCTATACGAGACAAATTTTTATCCAGTTTATTCTAGGGTGTCTGTATCAAGAGACGTATCATCCAGTAGGAACTGTTTCTGAGGTTATACAAAGAACGCGTAACTCCAGATTCTAACAGGTAGTCGATGCGGTCGCAGATGCTGCTGCGGTCGACATTGAAAGAAAGCACGATCTTTTTTATCGAGTTCTCGGTCATAGTTGTTCATAAAGCGCACATAATTCACCTTACTAGCGTTCCCAAAAACAGGCGAGTATATAACTTTGCTAATATTATTGTTTCGACTCGGTAATTGGAACGAGAGACTGCATGAGACGGCACCCTCAGTTTAAATCGTTGCGTTAGATTACAGGTATTTTGAATTTCACATCACCTTCTGTTAGTAAACGACTGATTCAGACGGTAAATTTATACAATACAAGAAAACAGAGCGATAGTGTAACATCTTGTTACTCAGACTTGTCCAATCAGTTTGTTCATTAAAACACCAAACACGGAATATTGACGGACCAGGCGAGAATAAGCATCAACACAATCCCAAATAATATAAGTTATCTATCTTTATATTGTGTAGGATGAGCAATAGCAACTACGATCTTAAACCTAGTAAAGAGGCATACCGAGCGATTAAATCGGATGTCACGCCTGTCTCAGCGATCAAAGAACTCGTAGATAATGCATTAGATAACTGGCAACGAACCACCCAGCAACTCGACGATATCAACATTTCTATTGAACATAGAGAAACTAAAGACGGTGAACAAATCCATATCACCGACAACAGCGGCGGTGTCCCCGAAGACGACGTTAGCATGCTTTTCGCACTAGGTCAATCCGCTAAAGACGATATAACCGGATCAATTGGTGCATACGGAATCGGGGCAAAAAAGGCGATCGTAAATCTCGGTGACAGGGCCACTATCAAGAGCCGTGCCCTGCACACCGAACAGGGATTCGGCTTCACAATCGATCAGGACTGGCTCGAAGACGAAGGTGATTGGACCGTTGATAAACAGAAATACGACGACATCGACGAAGGCGTCACCGAAATCATCATATCCGATCTCAACACAACCTGGAGCGATATAAAAAGCGATCTCGAAACTGATCTTGAATCCACCTACAGACTGTTTCTTTCTGATGACCGACTCACTGACATCGGTGATCTCGGAATCCGTGTCAATGATACCAAAATCACTACGCCAGAAGATACCAACTGGTCATACACACCCATCGATGGTTTCCACCCTCGGCGGTACGAAAATATCGAAATCGAGTCTCGAGATCTTACCAACACTGTCTATCTCGATGTACAGGTAGGACTTCTGGAGGAAGCTGATAATTCCGTTGCAGGCGCCGAGATCTATTGCCAGAACCGCCAGATTCTCGACCGCGTCCGGGACGAACGCGCTGGGTTCAATACCGGTGCAGGAAGTTCTCGACTTGGGAGGTTCACTGGCCAACACCGCCGTCTCAAAGTTGAAATCGAATTCTACACCGAAGGCAACGCGAGCGAGCTTCCATGGGACGCGCAGAAATCAGATATCGACCGCTATCACAAAGTCACTCAAGCAGCACACGACTGGATTCGTCGGATTGTCAAGCCTTATCGTGAGGCAGCTGGCGATTACGACGACTTTCCGACCACGTTCTCAGGCCCGTATACGGAAGATCACGAACATGGACGTGGGCTAGAGGTGTTCAACTACTCTGACCGTGAGCGTGTTACTCATAAACCAGACACAGACTTCCCGGGAGCTGCGGAGATTCAATCCCAAGTGGACAAAACTATTCCCCTCCGTCTTCGGTGCACAGACGATCTGTCTGCCGAACAAGTCGGTGCGTACGAAGAAGAGTTAGAACGCCGCCTTGGTGAGGATGCTAACTTCGACGTGGCAATCGAGAACGTTCCAGAGATAGACAAACTCCCACAGCTAAGTAATATTGATACTGACGCTGTTGAGCAGCAGCTCGCCGAACAAGCTGAGCGCAATGTCGACGCAGGGCGGTACATAACAGGGCTGGACGACTGGCAGCAGGCTATGTATCGTTGGCAGGTACTGAAATTAATTCATGACCGTGATGATCTCAATACTATCCGTGATCTCGAGAAGAAGACGAATGGTGAACTGGAAAGTGAATCTAAAAAAGAAGAGGATTTAGACAAGGAGTTTGGTGTGTCAATAGATACTGTCAGCGAGGACACCGCTGAAGAGGATTCTCACTTCAGGGACGGGAATAACACTGACGTAGCAACGGAGAATGAAGAACCGGCGGAGCTAGACAAGTCCGAGGAAGAGCCCACCCGAAGTTTCACAGATTTCGAGCAGACAGCAGATAATGACGAATCCTCACAGGATATACTGGGTGGCATTGACAGCGATGACGAGAGTGACAGGCAAGTGGAAGTCACAGAAAATACGTTGTACATTCCGATCCCGGACGACCGGAGCGACGAACTCTTTGAAGCACTGGGTATCGACGATGACGCTGACGAGGAAGAAATTGCTGATAAGCTACTCGAAAAAATGAACTTTATCCGTCAGCTCCAAGCGTGACTGGAAAGATCCCTTGCCCGGGAGTGTTAGTTTTGAATATCAGTTTTAACGCCACTCTGAGGCCGCAAATCAAGCTTCCCCATATACCGGAGACTGAGTATACCAACACCCATTCTCATTTCCGATAGCATAACCGTATATACAGAGACAGTTAATAGTAGTATATTATCTTCTGTACAAGAAATTGGGTAACCGCCTATTCTGAAATACCCGTTTACACTACTGGCATTACCTGTGCCTATTTGTGGTCGTCAATCGCGAAAACCATATTATGACAGCAGGTGTGATCACTTTACTCACAAATCATATTCATGACAAAAACAAGTGAGTTTTAGTAAGTTGTATAATGATAGACCTCCTCGTTTGGATGAGATTACTTCGATAGATTTCACTTATCAGCCTACGATAACCAAGTGTGCTATTGTATGACTTTAGTCCAGCAAGCTGTACCACTGTAGGCTCGGAACACAACAATTCTGATCTAAAATAAGCCGGGCATCGAGGTAATAGAGACCCTCCTAGCGCTGTTCGAATCAGTGATGTTAGGACAACTATATCGCCTTTCTTGTATAAGAGTAGGATATCGGGTTCAGGCATCAAAATATTGCGTGAATATAGCGAATCGGTGAAGAACGCGAACGTACATAGACCTGAATACTGTGGTATATATGTGCTTGAGTAGAAATTACTGGTCATAAGCTGTATCCTAGAGTAAAATAAGGTTATATACAAATACCCGTAATCGAAACCGCTATTAAGAGACGTAATAATTACATTGTACGGAGTTCATTTGACATGTTAAATGAAATGACGAAAACTTCGGTTGAAGAGCCCAACACCACCAGCAGCCTTCTCAACAATGCCAGCAAGATAGGAGGTATCTATGAGATGACGTACCAGGCTTGCAAGATCACCACAAACGACTTTCGCGTCAACGAGGTCGGCGGCCTCCCACAAACTGCCTATCTCCTCGCCACACCCACCGGTGACTCTCACGACTCCAATGACTCAAGCGACGACGTGCCAACAGTGCTCCTGCGTGTCACTGGCACTGCGGACCTGCCCGACGAACAGGAACTCCAATTCCTTCGCGAAAACGTCGCGCGTACCACCACACCCGGCATCAGCACATACACGCACCCCGTCGATACGCATACGCAAGCCGAGATGCAACGAACTGCCTATACTGCCGACATTCTAGGTACGTTCTATACTGACACCGACGGCACTCTCGCTTTCGGCAACGACGTCCAGTCTATCTACGCCGCCGGTGACTACACTGTCTACAAGCCTAGTGTGGAGACGCTCGCCCGGATTGCCAGCTATCCCCGTCACCCAGACCGCGACGACGGTGTCCGTCTCGGTCGTGTCCGTTACAATAGCGCAGAACACACGCCCATCCCCGATGAGGCCACGGTCAACGTCGATGTCACCGATTTCACCGGAAGCAAGACAGGGCTCTTCGGGATGACGCGCACCGGCAAGTCCAATGCGGTAAAAATCATTGCCGCCGCCACCGCAGAACACGCCGCGTCCACCAACGCCACTGTCGGTCAACTTCTGTTCGACCCAAGCGGTGAATACGCTAACGCCAATCAGCAAGACCAGCGCGCGCTCGGCGAACTCGACACCAACCACGTCACGATCTACAGATGGAACACCGCCACGTCGGGCTCGCGCCACAGTCTCAAACTGAACTTCTTCGACGAGGACACAATCCGACCCGTCTGGGGAATGATCAAGAGCATACTCACGCGTGATGCCGATTATGTCCGCTCATTCAAGCAAGCGAACGTCATCGGCCCCGAAACCCGACAGCAGAACTACTCTGCGTACACACGCGCCAGGTGGTGCCGAAGCGCTCTCTATGCCACCCTAATCAAAGCCGGGTTCAACGCCCCCACAGGCACACTCAGCACTCCGCAGGTGCGCGGCAAACTCGTCGAATTCATTGAAAACGAAACCGGCGAGAACTTCAACACCACGCAGAACGGCAACCCGCGACTCGATGCGGACAACATTGTCACGTTCTGGGAGACAATCGCCGGGAACTCCGACTACGTCGATAGCATCAAAGATGATATGATTGATGCGGATCTCGAGGCCGTCCTCGACATGCTGACCGCGAGCCGCGGTAGCGGCTATCGACTGCTCCAACCGCTTCAGGTTTTCCACGACCCCGTGCGCGGATCGGACTTCGCCGCCAAGATATACAACGATCTTGAGGCCGGTCAGATCGTCATTGTCGACGTATCCACAGGCCCGCAAGAAGCTATCCAATATGTCTCCGAACGCATCCTGCGTCGGACCCTTGAGGAGAACATCAGCACGTTTCGAAACGGAGAGACCTGTGCTAACATACAAGTCTATCTCGAGGAGGCCCACCGATTCCTCGGTCGGGAGTACATTGAGACCAACGAGGACGACCCGTACGTACGGCTCGCGCGCGAGGGCTCGAAATACCATATCGGTCTCATCTACGCTACCCAACAGGTCTCCAGCGTCGATCATCAAATCCTCTCTGAGACCGCGAACTGGATCGTTACCCACCTCAACAATACTGAGGAAACGAAGACTCTCAGCAAGCACTACGAGTTCGACGCGTTTGACCGTCTCACCCGACAGGCCCAAGACAAAGGATTCGCTCGGATGATTACCGATAGCGGGCGCTACATCGTACCGTTACAGGTCGACCTTTTCGACGAATCCCGTGCCACCCGCCTCGAACGCCTCCTCGTCGACTAATACGGACGGGCAACTCGCAACACCAACTTAGACCAATCAAGCACAATACCCCTCATCATAATCATGCCATACACTGACTCAACCGGCCGCTACGAGACCGCGCACCGAACCGGACAAGCCGCGATCGTTCAGAGCGACATAGTCCAAGAAAAACTCCAGTCGTTCGAAATCAAACAGGTCGACACTGACACCATCGACATCGACAATCAAACATATTCCCTCGATATCGACCCCAGCAAAGAGAGTCGCGTCACGAGTTTTATTGGAATTGATGGGTCTCTCCGTGAAGTCCCGGTCGACGGAACCTACCCTGCTGACAAAATCGGGTTCCTGCAACTCGCCACGGCCCGTTTAGACCTGTCGGCGCTCAATACAGCTGCCAGCGGCCGGTTCGTCAACCCTGAACTTCCCGAAAAGCACACGACTGTCGACAAGCACGTCAATGTCCTCCCGAGCGCGAATATTACAAATGAGGTTGCCGACAGCGTTCGTGATAGCTGGCGGCAAGAAATCTATAATATGTTTCAGACTCGGCAGGTACAGGATCTCTCACTCATTGATAGCTACCAGGTGCTGCTCCGGTATTCTAGTAAATTAACTGATGGAAAAGTCGATATCGCAAGGTGTCCAACCCCTGACTGCGAGGCCGCTCACCTTCGTGTCCCGGTCACCGACCCAATCGAATGCCCTGATTGTGGGACCGCTGTGTACGCGACAGATGCACTTCGAATTCACGAAAAAATCGCTGAGCAGGGCTCGAACCAAGCGGCGCTCGCACGCCTGATGCAGACGCTCGAGCACCTCATTGCGGCTTCATATACTATTTATCTGTACTACGAAGCCCCAGAGCGTCTCGCAGAAACGATGTTCCTCGTTGACGGGCCGCTCTCTCAATTCGACGTTACCGCATGGCTTCACGCCCCTTTCAAACGATTGTACCGCGACATCACTGTGAAGCAGACTGATGATGGACATGAGCCACCACTTGTGGTTGGTATTGAGAAATCTGGAAAGTTCGCCGACCATGCGGCCCAGCTTGAGAGCGAACTGGAAATGGGCGATGTTATTTCACTTGACGACACCTATCTTGAAGAGTACGTCCTGAGTTCGGCCGCCTCCAGTAAGGGATATGGCCACAATACGTACTACGGCCATCGATTTATCGTCCAGCCTACACCTGACGATACATACGTCATCACACTCCCCAAACGCGAACAGAACGGCGACTTGATCACCGACCCTGCCGCATACACAGAGTTTGATGCGGTGATGCACGCACTCTCACAAGCCCAGACCTGCCGGTATGAAAACGCGCTTATTCCAATAACCGTCGCCCACAAACAGGCATCAATTCCTGCTCAGACGGGATCTCGCGTCCTCCGGCTCTTCGCAGAAGACGAACTCACCGCCACATCGAACCAGCGCTAAGCCTGCTTCTCTTTCTATCCGATACTCCGTTGAATACGTATTCACACCCAAGAGGTGATGAATCTGCATGTCCTTGGCAGATTTATCAGCACGCTGGAGGACATGCAGGACACCCAGCCCGTGTTCCAGACGATTCAGGGTGGTCGACAGGAGATTGCGCGGATCGACGGCGACCAGGAACTTACCATCTATCACGACACGTCCGCCAGTGGGCAGGGGCTCTCGTTCCGGACCGAAGCAGACCCACAGGACCGGGGCCTCACCCGGTCCGAGCAGGTCCAGCAGACAGCTCGGAGCGTGGCAAGTGAGTACTTCGACACGAACTTTCGAGACCACACTGGACGCCCCGACGTGATCGTCCTGGAAATCGAGTCGAACGACCCGCTCACGTACGAGTATCTCATTGCCGAGATCAAACACAGCACCCGTGAGGAGACGATTCGCGAGGGGATCA
>JAQCNF010000096.1 GCA_028275165.1 Haloquadratum sp. | reverse complement strand
TTTCCGGCGGAATCTGAAGGCGAAGGTTGAAAACACTGAATGACATGAAACTATGCTGGTTACTCGTCGATGTGAGGTGATGCTTGACACGTGGGCAGGAGCCTCGGTCACAGTTTATCAACAAGTATGTCACGATCCTCGGAGAGCAGTATATTGATATGCGAAAACACAAATTTCGTCCAAGTGTACAGGGAAGTATCTCTATGTACAATGACTGAACACGGATTCGCAGATTTACACGTTCACACGACTGCATCTGATGGCACAGACACGCTCGCCGAGCGGTGTGCCCAAGCTCAGGCAGTTGGTCTGCCTGCATTTGCTGTGACTGATCATGACTCTCTCCATCCAGCCCTTTCGAAACCAGTCATCAAGTACGAACAGTGTCATGTGATCAGTGGCGCTGAGATTCGGGCGGGTGTCGAGGGCCACGAAATCGAACTTCTTGGTCTCTTTTTGAATCCACAAGCCTCAGATCTCCAAGACGTTTTAGCACGTGCCCAGCAGCATCGGATTGACCGTAATCAGGCGATCGTAGAGGCGCTCCGCACCCAGACTGAATTTGAAACAACGTATGATACGCTCGCTCGTCGTTGCGATGGTGTCTTGACACGTCCACACTTGGCCGAGCAACTCCAGCGTGAAGGAGTCGTAGACACGCATCGAGAGGCCTTTCAGCAATACTTGAACTCCGGGAGAAGTACCCACGAACCACTCCAGTTGGTCGATTGTGCGACAGTCATCAGCGCGATTCATGCTGCCGGTGGCATCGCATCACTCGCACATCCTGGGTATTTTCAGCCCTCTGAGTCAGACGAAACGTTCGATTCACTCAGATCACTTGTTGAACGTTTGCACGCTGCAGGATTGGACGCAATAGAAGTGTCATACGAATATGGAGACTTTGGATTCAGTGCTCCACAGGCAGCCACGATAGCGACCAATATCGAACTCCTACACACTGGGGGCTCAGACTGTCACGGACTGGGTACATCAGCGACACAAATTGGAGATGTACGGGTATCTCAACCAGCATTTCGTCGACTCTCCCACAAGGCAGACATACAGTTACCACGGCCGCTATCGTAAGCTAACTCACCGCTAAAGTGGTGGGCTTTCAGCGTTGACTCCCGCTCTGGCCGAATCATCGGCAGAAGGCTCATACTCTCCATTCGCGTTCAACATCCCGCCGTTCAAGCGCACGCCGACGGGTGCGCCTCCACCAGACCCAGTTTGATTCCGGCGGAGATACCGCAATCTAATGTTCTTCGCCGCATTGTAATCGGCGTGGTTCTCGTAGCCACACTAACGATTCACTCTCACGATTATCCGGGTGCGTGAACCTACAGTCAGAGCAACGCCGTGAGGTATTCCCCGGGGCAACCTGCTCTCCGTTGATGCCGTACTCTGCGGGCTTGTATTCAACGTACTCGTACAATCGTTTGAACGCCCACTTGTGGCCTCACGACGCACCAGTGCGGTCACGAATGTCGGTCAAGTCCCCAAACGCAATCACCGAACAGTCGTGGGTGCGGGCTTCAGCGACCAACTCGTTCGAGATACGGGGGAGCGTAACTTCGAATCGGCCTTCCCCTTTGCGTCCGACCGACTGGATGTTCTCGTGTGCCCACCGTGTTCCTGTAAGTCACCACGCCGGTTCTCGTATTCACGTTTCCAGTCATCGAACTCGTCGCCAGTCTAGAACGTCCCTGTTGAGGCAACTGCTAGATTGTTTACGCCGAGGTCAACCCCGAGAACTGTTCCGTTCTCGGTGGTCACCTGTCTCGGCGTGTCAGACTCCACGTCCTTTTTGCAGTTGATATGGGGCATCCAGTTGCCGTTCGTGTAGTGCAGTTCTGCCCCTGTCGTCTCGTGCTCGTCGGAGAACAGATATTCCGCGTTGGGCGTGTCTCGTTCCTTATCGGGAAGTACGTAGTCGGCTTCAATGCGACCGTCAACGGTCGCCAGCGACGCGTACTCGTCGTGGAAGGTGGCGGTGCGGTGGTCGTAGACGACGTGCGGGCTGGTGAAGTGCGGCATCGGCGCCTTCTTTCTGTATTTTCACTTCTCGACCACGCTCTTGCAGGCTTCAACGGCTTTGTTTCGGGCAGTGTGGACGTGGTTGCTGTGTGACTCTGTCTCGCTGCGCACGTCTTCGTATGTGCCTTTGTGGAGCGTGGTTTTGCTCGTGGTGACGTACTTGCCTTGGAAGGCGTGGCGTGTGACGTGGTTAGCGGCCCACAGAAAGTCGTCGACGGTGTCGCGGAGAAGTGCGGCACTGTAGCTGTCCACGTCGAGTTTCACGGGGACAGTTCGCCGTATCTCTATATATCACATGTAGAGTTGGTAGTTCAGAAAGTTTGGGAGTCGGCCCTGCCAATGTCAGTGGGTTGTCGCACGGAGTGTACGCGCTTCCTGTGGGTTTCCGCGCCGTATCCGCTGTGATCTCGTTGAATAGAGAGAGGATTATCCGCGATTGATCCGCTGAGCTACCCACCGGTAAACGGGTGGCATTCAGCGTTGACTCCCATTCTGGCCACAGTATCGGTAGGAATTTCAGACGTTCCGTTCACGATTTGCATGATAGAGATGGAATGAATCTGTCATCCGTTTTGCTCTGAATAGAGAGACCGTCTTGACACCTGAGTTCATTTCTGTATAGAGCGCAGAGCACTCCTGTTTAATTTCAGAAGAACGAATATATCATGTAGCTACGACTCAAAATATCTGTATGAGCGATAGTGCATATACCGTCGTGTTTGCAGAGCCACATACACTCACAGACGGTGACCAGACAGAACTGGAGATCTCTGAGTATGATGACTTTGGCAGTATGATACAGATGGAACTCACTGATGGGTCAACCCGTTCGGTTGGAAAGCAACTAATCACAGAGATCATCGAGAACAACTGACCGTTGGAGTCGCTCTGGCAGCCGTGTATGCTCAATTAGATAGTACATACGGCCCACCTCGTCCTGTCTATCAGGTATGTTGCCCTAATTCAACTGCTTCAGGCACAATCGTTACCGGAACTGCTGCTCCTTCAGCGACGACAAATCCAGTATGACCCTCACGGACTGCTGCCAGTCGGTTTTTTGATCGGTGTCCAATCACAATGTGTTCAATTTCGACATCACTCGCGAGGTCAACGAGTTGCTTTCCAACTGCTGTGCCTGAACGGAGCCCGCTCCTGTTGAGATGTTCGAGACTAAACTCGACGGGCACGTCCGCACTCGAAAGGAACGATTGCACATTATCCCGAAATGAACGGTCATCTGCAGAGGCACTCTTGTTCTCCGTCAAGTGCGCTACATAAAGCCCCTCATCAAGCCCAGTAGCCAACTGCATTGCAACTGTCAGAACCTCTTCAAATCGGCCATCGTTGCCGATTGCGACCAAGATACTCATATTTAAACAGTCGGCTAAAGACGGTAGTAGTTAACGCCCGGAGAGCACGACTACCCATGATCAAGCACGTCTCACGTGTTAACTATCGTTGGGTATCAGCTGGAGGTGAGATGACGTCAGGTCACAGAAAGTCCGTTAAAAGGCCCACAACTTTCGTTGTGAGAGAAGCCACGGTCATCAACTTTCTGTGGTTCGAATGGTTTGAAACACAATTGAGACTGTGCTTTATCTTTCGAGACACGCGATAGCGCTCGATCGTTCTGTTCTCTACAGAGTTACACTAAACAATTGAACACACATATTCTCTCACGTCACCACGGGTGACACAGTATACATGATATTGCGATGTCAAATATATATCCGCAAGGTCTAAACGATTGCCCCGACGACTTACAGGCAATGGCTTTTGAGGAGTTGCTTAACGACCCTGTTATCCAGAAGTACCTCCACGAACTCGTCGGCCCAACTGGAATGCCTGTCGCGGCGGCACCGCCAGATGGAGAAGTTACTGATGAGGAACTGGCTGAGGAACTGGGTCTCGAACTCAATGATGTCAGGCGAGCGCTCTTTATTCTATATGAAAATGACCTGGCAACATATCGACGAGTTCGCGATGAAGACTCTGGGTGGCTCACATATTTGTGGACCTTCCATTATGAAAATATCCCTGAAAATCTCCAGGGAGAAATGCACCGCTTGCTTGAAGCACTTGAAGAACGACTCGAATATGAGCGAAGCCACGAGTTCTATCTGTCGGAGCCAGCTGGGATTCGATTTGAATTCTCTGAAGCGATGGAGCTGGGATTTCAGTGTCCAGAGACTGGTGCACCGCTTGAGCCGATAGAAAATGACGAGATGGTCGCCGCAATGGAGCAACGAATTCACGAACTTCGTGATGAACTGAACGTCGGTGTGACACAAAGCGCCTAATGGTCACTCTCGCCACACAGTGTTATGTGTCTGGAGAGGCATCCCGTCGAGCACTCGATGGGCTCGATTCACTCATCGACAACGACATCGGCGACCTCGCGGTCAACTGGGAGATCACCGTTCGCTCAGATGAGTTTGTCTCTGTGCATCTTGATGGGGAAGACGCGCACGTCGCAAAGAACGCGCTCATCGAACACTGGGGCCAAATCCCGTCCGAGCGAGAAGCCGGTGAGACATACGTCGGGACACTCGAACACTGGGATGCGTCTGGATGGACGTTGCTTGTCGGTGGCGAGGAGGTGATTATCGCAGCGGATGATCTTGGTCTCGGTCAGGGAACGCCGAGCCAGATCCGTGACCGATTCGGCGTCGTCCAGCACATGCCACTGTGGTTCGTGGCGGGCGAGCAGCCCCGGTTGGCTGATAGAACTCGTGACCAACTGTATAACTGGACTCGCGAGGAAGGGGCTGGTCGAGTGAATATAAACAGTGCGACACGTGGAGAAGTGCGTGCGACAGTCAACCGTGCAGGCCATGCAAAGGATATTATTACTGTCGAGAGGCTTGGGCTACTCGAGCAGAGTATCATTTGTCCTGAAGACACTGATCCACCAGGTCTGATCGCGAGTATTGGTACATACCTTCAGTCAGAGTTGAAATGTGTCCTGACGTAATCTCAGTACGATGAACCGACGTCTTCTATACGGTGCATTCGGACTCGCCGCCCTCCTGTTGATGAGTGGGTGCCTAGGGATTGGAACTGGCCCAGTTCCTGCTGAAGAGCTTGACTCGGCGCCTGATCGATCGTACGCCTGGAATTCCACTCACGACGTTGATATTACCGTCCAAGAGAACACACAGTTCCGGATGGTTATCAATGCAACTGATACAGAGTTGCGGTTGTTTAGACGAAGCATAGGCGGGACGAATCCACTCTCGGTATCAGCCGTTCGATATCAGTACCCAAACGGGACAATCATCAATGGTTCTACTTTCCAATCGCGCGGTGGGGAGGTTCGGCAGACGCGAGAGGAAACAGTCATTACGTTTCCGGATAGCGACTCACAGCCCCCCGGAAAGATCGCCTTTACCAGCAGTGGGAATCGAAAGCGATTCTCCTTGCCGACGTATGTTGATGGCTCCTATCAGCTGACGCTCCCACCGAATCGACGCGTGGAGTTCCCTATCTTTGGGTCAGTCTCACCCGGTGGATCACAAAAACGAATTGACGAGCAGAATCGACTCGAAATCACATGGGAGTCGATGGATGCCGAGACGGCTTCAGCCAGATTCTACCTCCAGCGTGATCTCTATATCTTTGGAGGAGTCTTAGGTGGGATTATCCTTGTAGGGCTGGGTGGTCTCTATCGATATCGCCAGCGTATTCACCGACTGCGTAAAGAGCGACAAGAAATGGGACTCGATATCGAAGCAGACGACGAATAGCTCCCGAGATGCTTTTAGAGATGATACAGTTATCAGCAGTATGAACGCTGCAATCGTCACTGTCGGAGACGAACTACTGTGCGGTGATACGGCGAATTCAAACGCCACATGGCTCTGCCATCGTCTATCAGAGCGTGGTGTCGACTTACGTCGGGTGACGACCGTTCCCGATGATGTCGCAGATATTGCACAGGTCGTCAATGAATATCGTGCTGAATACGATGCCGTTCTGGTCACGGGTGGCCTTGGCCCAACGCACGACGATATCACGATGGAAGCCGTGGCTGCTGCCGTTGGACGGCCCTTAGAGCCACACTCAGAGGCACGTGAGTGGTTGACAACGAAAGGAGGATATACCGATTCTGAACTCATTGAGGGCACGACAACACTTCCTGCACGCGCCAGAATGCTTCCAAATACGGTCGGAGTTGCGCCTGGTGTCGTGGTTGAGTCAATCTACGTGTTTCCAGGCGTCCCTCAGGAGATGAAAGCGATGTTCGAACGTATTGAGACGGAGTTCAATGGTGAGCGCACCTATTCAGAGAGCTTAGAAGTCGATGAACCAGAGAGCAACTTAATCGACCGGATGACACAACTGCAAGACCGATTCGATGTTTCTGTTGGGAGTTATCCAGGTGGGTCAGTGCGCATCAAAGTCAGTTCCGCGGATTCAGCAGAGGTGGAATCTGCAATTGAATGGCTTCGCGAACGCGTCATATTGGCAGAATAGAGCAGAACTCTCTCACCGATAAAGCAATCCAACCCACCCAATCGTCATTGCAACACCTATTATCAAGATAACGACAGACATTTCGATAATCGGGATCGGTTCACCGCCGACTGCGAGTGGAATCATACGACGCATCTCTCGTCACTCGGCTTAATTGTATTGGCTGATCAATATGCGCTATCGGAGAGCGACGCGGTCTGTCCCTGTTTTAGTCTCTGTTTTGATGACAACAAGTCCATCATCAGCCAAATCCATCACCAGGTTCCGGAGCCATTCACGGTCGTACTGCCCATCATTCGCATAGTCAACGCGAATGCGAGGGCCTAATTTTTCTAACGGGAGTTCTTCATACTCACCAAGAGTGGCAATCACGCGACCACGCATCTGTCGACGACTTCCCTCAAAGGCTGTCTGGCTCTGCACATCTGGGGCGCTAAAGTCTCCTTTTCGATATGCTTGACATTGCCCACGCCATGGACATCCCGCCGTATCACATCGCGGCTGTTTCTGGCACGCAACAGCACCTAATTCCATCATAGCATTGTTCCAAACGCGTGACTGGTTCGATGGCATGAGTCGTTGAGCCTGTTCAGCGTATACTGAATCTTCATCTTCAACATCGAAGAGTCGGTACAAGACACGCTTCACATTCGTATCAATGACTGCATTCCCACTGTTGAACGCGAACGAGGCGACCGCATTTGCTGTGTAGGGACCGACTCCCATCAACGACTCAAGTTCGTCAGGATCTCGCGGGAATTCCCCGTTAAACTCGTCAATGACTTGATTTGCGGCTGTATGGAGATATTGTGCGCGGTTATTATATCCGAGTGAATGCGCACTCCAGAACTGGACGACCGCCGATTGCTCGTCTGTCGCAAGTGATCCGACTGTTGGCCATCGATCCAAAAAATCGCGGTATGGTTCGACGACACGACTTAATTGCGTTTGCTGGCTCATCACCTCTGAGACTAAAATCGCATAGGGGTCGTCTGTGTCGCGCCATGGAAACGACCGGTGGTCAGACTCATACCAGCTAACCAATGCCGTTTGGAGCTGTTCGATATTCTGTGAGTGAGTATGAGCCTCACCCGGCGAATCACTCATATATTGGATCATACGTGCAGACATTGAATTGTGTTACGTTGATGGATGAAAGACACCAGAGCGATGACACAGCCGAGAAACTCCGGTGCGACAAGACGCAAGGCTGTGATTTCGCGCTTGCGTTACTGCATTGTGCCCCATCTCACTCCGCACCGCACCACGTTGTATCATATCGCATCGAATCCAAGAGATGACCATGCGGTCTGATCCATGTGTCCGGCGTGAAGGCCTCTACAAAATGGATACCGAATGTCGGCAAGTGACAGTCGGTGCAGGCACAGACACACTATTGTTTCTGTTTCGGAAATCATCTTATCCGGGATCAAGTATAGATACATATAGATGACGCCAGATGAACTCGAATACCTGATCGAATCGAAACTGCCAGATGCAGAAGCAACTGTTTCGCTCCCTCGTGCACCGGACCCAAATCACGAGGATGCACACTTTGCTGCAACAGTTGTTTCGCCAGCGTTCGAGGGCAAGTCGCTCGTTGAACAGCATCAGCAGGTGTATGACGCGATAGATGAGAAAATGACAACTGAAATTCACGCGCTTGAATTATCCACGCAGGTGCCCGATTGACCTCCTCCCCGCCCGTCAGCAAGAATTCCGACTACCGTTGGGATATACGGTTCGCAACTCACCTGTTCTCATGGGGCGAAAACAGCCGACTGTCAACAGGTGAACCGCTGTTTGTGCCAACCAGCCGTTATCCCTCTTGCCGCCACCCGTGGTGAGACTCAGCAGCCCCTCTGGAAATCCCGAATCTTCTCCGCATCGTTCACGCCTGCATTCGCAACCGTCTCGCGCGTTTCATATACGCACAGTCCACGCTCAACACGTTGTGTGTCGTCTGTGCGACCACACGACAGACACGACTCGACTTCGGCGTATTGCGTTCCGATGTCAAACCCACGTCGGTATCTTCGGCTTCCAGCTTGTTGTCAAGTAGCATCGTGAAGCGGTCGAACGCCCACGCGTACAATCTTAAGTTAAGACTATAGTCGGCCCATCCGAGTTAGTGAAGATAGTCACGAACCTGTTATCGGTTCACGATTGTAACCTCGAAAATCGGACGGTTCGACTCATTTGCTGATTTCAGAATTGCTTATGTCGTTTTGTTGATACTGTCGGTTGGCGTGGAATATCTGGCAGCGACAGTGGATTGTATGGAGGTTGTCGGCTGTATCCGAGCCTGAGGGCAGGGTTGTATAACTGTTACAGAATTCAGTGCCTATAACTCACTACCAGTAGCAAACAGGAACATCAGAATGCCACGGTCGTACTCGATTGGCGAGTTCGCAGACGAACTCGGTGTTCACCCCCAGACCGTCAAGGGCTAGTGTCGCAACGCCGATCTCGACTCCACCCGAACACCCGGCGGTGAACGTCGAATTCCACACCGAGAACTCCGCCGGCTCGCAGGCGACACTCGCCCCACAGGCCGTGTTGGACTCTACGCCCGCGTCTCAAGTCACGGCCAGAAAGAAAACAGCGACCTCGACCGCCAACTCGACCGACTCACAGAATACGCTCACGACCACGGATGGAGCGTCGAAAACACAATACTGACATTGGAAGTGGCCTCAATGAAGGCCGCCGTGGGCTCAACTCCCTTCTCGATGAAGCACAGGAAGCCGACTACGGACGCATTCTCGTCACCTACGAAGATAGACTCACTCGCTTTGGCTTCTCGTATCTCAAACGGCACTTCGACTGTTACGGCGTCACAGTCAGCGTCATCGAAGACGAGACGGACAAATCAGCACAGGAAGAACTCGTTGATGATCTTATCAAGTTCGTCGCCAGCTTCAGCGGCACACTCTACGGTATGCGCTCATCGAAACAACAGCAGGTCGTCAATACCGTCGAATCAGAGGTGAAACCCGATGAGTGACCACCTTTCACTCCCAATTCGCTTGCCAGACGAAGAGGACAAACGATTCGAGTGACTGGCAACACTCACCCGTCGTGTCGCCAACCATGTCCTCGAAGACCACTAGACTCCAGTCCATCTGGACGGGATTGCTGACGTATCGCATCAGGCGTGGAAACATTTCGATGAACACGAACCGGTCGAAGAACTTGACCTGTATCTCCCCTCGCGGTTTCGACGGTGCATCTTGCAGAAAGTCGGTGAAACCCTCCGGAGTCACGCCGACTGCCGAGACGCCTTCCAGTCTATCCAAAGCGTGTTGCCAAAGCACAATCATAAAATCCGACGCATCCACCGTCGTCGCATCAAAGAACAACTCTGGGACGGCGGTGACCACCTCTTGTCAGGCTACGTTGACATCCTCATCGACCAACTCACCAGCTGCGACGACCGTCACGGGGCGTATCCAGCCACGTATTTCGAAATGCAGGTCCAGAGTACGATAGCGGCGTCTTGCCGTTCTCTGCGGACGACGGCCCAACCAGCGGGCCGTCAAATACCAGTCCGACGCCGACAGTGAGATGTTGATCATTCGGCTCAAGACGCCAGACACGCCGTCGCCGGAGACACGAGGGGACTGGTCGTGGACGGAGTACGAGTGCGACGGCTACGAAGCGTTTCACGAGCTATTGTCCTACGGTGATCTCTCGGCTCCTGAGTTCCAACCTTCCCGGCGAAAGACCGGTGACGCCTATTACGAACTGTCCTTTCCCGTCGAAGTCGATCAGACAGAGACGAACGACGACGTTGATTGCGTGCTGGCCCTCGACACTGGGATGCCGAAAAACTGCCGTGGTGGTCACTGACGACGGCGAACAACTATCCACGCCACATTTTATCCAGTTCACTGACCGTGACGGGATGCGACGGCTCCACCGTGAACGAACTCGACTGAACGACCGCCTTGCCGCGTTGCGCCGTGATGGTCGCTCAACGAGTTCGCGGACATCCAGAGCGAACGGGTAAACAGCAAGATTCGGCACAAGCGCGAACAACTGACGCACGATGTAGCCAACCAAGTTCTCGCACTTGCGCTCACCTACGACGTGGACGCGACTGTCCACGAGGATTTTCGGTCGCTCTCCCCACCGGGTGACGAAGGCACGTTGTCGTGGGAATTGTCGTCGTGGGCTCAGCGTGAGAACATCGAATACCGAGCAGACTGCGTTGAAGTCGCTGTTGAACGAGTCTATCCACAGGGGACGAGCCGGTCGTGTCCCCGGTGTGGCTCACCCGGCCCTGCAAATCGCCCGACCAACAGCAAGAACAGTGGCGGGCACTTCCGGTGTGACAACGGTGTGGGTTCGAAGGCGACCGGGGTACGACTGAAAGCTACTGAAAATTGGAAGGTTGGAGCCTTGCAGCCTCTGCGTAAATGAGTGGGCTTTACCCCATCGCCTCACTTTTGGGCAGACATGCCAGAGAGACCTGAAACTGAGGATGAGCCTGATGAGGTACGTATCGAGCGTGACAGCCTCGGTGAAATGTCGGTCCCAGTAGACGCCTACTGGGGAGCGCAGACACAACGGGCAATCGAGAACTTCCCAATCTCGGGGATACCCTTCGGACGGCGCTTTATCCGGGCACTTGGGATTGTCAAGAAAGCAGCCGCGCGAGCGAATGCAGAGCTGGGTCATCTTGAATCTCCTGTCGCAGAGGCAATCACCGAGGCGGCAGAGGAAGTTATCGGTGGCGAACATGACGATGCGTTTCCGGTTGATGTGTTTCAAACTGGATCGGGCACCTCCTCAAATATGAATGCGAATGAGGTGATCGCAAACCGAGCCGCAGAGCTTCGTGGAGAATCAATCGGTGACCGGGTTGTTCACCCAAACGATCATGTTAATTTTGGCCAATCATCAAATGACGTTATTCCGACAGCGATGCACGTCGCCGCAGTTGAAGCTCTCAGGAAGGATCTGATTCCGGCACTCACAACACTTGAAGAAACACTTCAACGAAAGGCTAGCGCTTTTGATACTGTGATCAAAACCGGGCGAACGCACTTGCAGGACGCAACACCGATTCGTCTCGGACAGGAGTTCGATGGGTATCGAACTCAGATCACTCACGGTATCGAGCGCGCTGAGGAGGGCATCGGGCATCTATCTGAGCTAGCGCTTGGAGGGACAGCCGTTGGGACAGGGTTGAATACTGACCCGCGCTTTCCAGAGAGAGCTATAGAGTCTATTAACGCTCAGACGGGATGCACATTTCAGCCGGCAGAAAGCCCACCGGCAGCGCAGGCTGCACACGATGCAATGGGAGCTGCCCATGGTGCACTCCGGACAGTTGCAGGGTCACTGAATAAAATCGCGAATGACCTCCGTTTGCTCACCTCTGGGCCACGAAACGGGATTGGTGAACTGGAGCAGCCAGAGAACCAACCCGGCAGTTCGATTATGCCCGGCAAAGTAAACCCGGTCATTGCAGAGGCAGTCAATCAAGTGCACAAACAGGTCGTTGGAAATGATGCAGCTATTGCAGCAGGGGCTGCAGAGGGCCAACTCGAATTAAATCTGTACAAGCCAGTTATCGCTCATAATTTCCTTCAGTCAGCTCGTCTCCTCACAAATGCTGCGGAGGTATTTGCAACACAATTCGTTGAGAAGCTCGAAGTCAACGAGGATGTGTGTGAAACACAGGTTGACCGCTCGCTCGCACTCGCGACAGCACTCAATCCAGCGATTGGATATGATAAAGCAAGCGAAGTTGCCAAAGAGGCATTACAGACGGGGAACTCAATCCGGAGGGTTGTCATTGAGAAAGGCTATCTCACAGAGGCAGAGGCAGAGGATGTCCTTGACCCTAAGGCAATGACTGAGCGAGCGATTCTCAGTGATGAGTGAGCGTCTGTCAGCCATATATGAAGCGTAGGCTTTCGCGCTGCTACCGCTGTGACACCGACAACGGCGTCTTCACGGCTACCCTGAGCTCAGAACAGTGTCTACGACTGAATCAATTTTTGTACCCTGGGGAAAAATGAGCAATAATGAGTGTGCAGGAGTTCGATTATGCGGATCTTGGATTAACCGCGGGCCTGGAGATTCACCAGCAACTCGATACGGCCACCAAGTTGTTCTGTCAGTGTCCAACTGAAACAAATCGCGACCCTGAGGCAGCCTCACATACGTTCACACGCTATCTACATCCAACAAAGAGTGAACTTGGCGAGCTTGATGATGCAGCACTTGAGGAAAGCATCATTGACCGTGAGTTCAAATATTTGAGCTATGACACGACGTGTTTGGTTGAGGCAGATGAGGAGCCGCCACATCGGCTCGATACAGAGGCGCAGCACGTCGCATTACAGATTGCGTCGCTTCTTGACATGGACCCTGTCGATCAGGCACATGTCATGCGGAAGCTCGTTATCGATGGGTCGAACACCTCAGGATTTCAGCGAAGCTCACTCATCGCACATGGCGGGTCGATAGAGACCTCAGAGGGACCCGTACGGATTGAGGACCTCATGTTGGAGGAGGAATCCGCCCAGCGAATCGAAGAAGACGCGGGCGTTGTGACATTTTCGCTCGACCGTCTCGGAGTGCCACTGGTTGAAATTGGCACCGGACCTGATATTTCAACTCCTGCACAGGCAAAGGAGGCGGCCGAACGGATCGGGATGCTTCTTCGTTCGACAGGGGCAGTAAAGCGTGGACTAGGGACGATTCGACAGGATGTAAACGTTTCAATCGCAGAGGGCGCACGTGTCGAAATCAAAGGTGTTCAGGCGCTTGACCAGATTGACGAGATCGTCACTCAAGAAGTGCGTCGACAAGTTGCCCTTGTCAGGATTTCTAAGAGACTCTCTGAACGGGGTGCAACGGTCGGCGATGTGACTGATGTGTCTTCTGTGTTTGCAGACACCGATTCGAGCGTCATCGAGAGTGCACTTTCGGACGGTGGACGCGTACTCGCTCTTCCACTGTTAGGATTTGATGGACTCTTAGGGCGCGAGCTGCAAGATGACCGTCGACTTGGAACTGAGTTCTCTGATCATGCAAAACGATACGGGGCAGGTGGAATCTTCCACAGTGATGAACTGCCTGCGTATGGCATTACCAACGAGACAGTTACTGCAGTACACACAGAACTCAATGCGGACGCATTCGCACTCGTCGCAGCGACCCCCGATGTAGCCGAGCAGTCGATCTCCGCGGTTGCTGACCGTGCACATCAAGCATGTGAGGGGGTTCCCGAGGAGACGCGGCGAGCACATGAGGATGCAACGACTTCATACCTCCGTCCCCTACCAGGAGCAGCGCGAATGTATCCCGAGACAGACGTTCCACCTGTCACGCCTGATCTGTCCGAGATTGTCGAACCGGAGTTACTCACTGAGAGAGCACATCGGTACGAAACAGACCTTGGACTCAACGAAGGTCTCGCAGAGCAAGTCGCATTCGGTCGCCGGATGTCTCTGTTTGAGGAGGCTGTCGCAGCAGATATCGACCCAACATTCGCCGCTGGGCTTCTCGAATCAACGCTCACTGAATTGCGCCGTGACTCTGTTCCGATCGAGAATCTCTCTGATGAGCACCTCATGTCGGTCATGAGAGCTGTCGAGTCGGGTAAATTGGCAAAAGAGGGCGTTCCAACGGTGCTTGAGACAATTGCTGATACACCAACACTCAGTGTTGAAGCGGCAATCGAAGAGGCTGGCCTCGGCGGTGTTTCCGAGGCAGAGGTTAAAGCAGCCGTTGAGGACATTGTCGAACGAAATGCGAGTCAGGTTGAACAGGAGGGAATGGCTGCATTCTCAGCCCTCATGGGCGAGGCAATGGGCGCGCTTCGAGGAAAAGCAGATGGAGAGGTTGTCTCGACAGCACTTCGTGAATCAATTCAGCAACGAATGTCGTAACCGACTCCATCGTTAAAGGGGTCGCTTTCAGCGTGGACCCCAGTTCTCACTGCTCATACCAGTAGACGAAGACTCGCCATTTAGCTTCAGCGTCCCGCTGTTCAGGCGCGCCCCCCCACGCCTCCGCCAACCTCAGTTTGGGTGCCACGGAGATACCGCTCCCCGACCCTCTTGACAGGATTATAACCTGCGTTGTTCTGGTGGTCGCACTTCAGACACGTGGAGCTCTTCACATCCCGGTCGTATGGGTGAAGCCACAGTGTGAACACCGAGACGACGCGTTCTCTGGATTCACCTGCTCAACTGCAACCCCCTGCAGCGTTTGGGAGTTGACATGCCGCCGGACGGTCAATCGATTACTCATGTTGGTTTCCTCTCACCAAACGAGCGGTGGGCTTCCGCCTTGCACAACTATGAGCTGGGAGTCTCGGCTTCTTGTTCTGTGTTGAGTCGTATTCCGGTGTGTCGCGCTCTTGGCTCACTCAGATGATTCGTTCATCTGTGATAGTTTATTATTCGCGCGACGGAACAGTCCGGTTAGTCTCGAAACCTCCCGCTGAGTCGGGTGAGCCCGCCCTAACAGCCGACGAAGCATGAGAGCCGTTTTCTGTCGTTTATGTTCACGCCCCTCAACGCGAGTCAAGAACTTCGTAAAGAAGCTGTGTAACCGGTCGATATCAGGTTCATCAGCACGCTCACGTTCGATATCGGGAAGTTGTGTCTCTGAGAGCATCAGGGAACGGAGCTCATAGAACACAACCGTCGCTGCCTGGCCAAGATTGAGCACTGGATACTCAGCAGAAGCAGGTATCGAACAGATGACGTCGAGTTCGGCGAGTTCATTATTGTTGAGCCCACGGCCTTCACGGCCAAACACCAATGCAGTTTCTGCATCGACGGTCTGTAGACTCTCTGCGACTTCTGCAGGTGTTTGATACGGAAACCGGATATGCCGACGGCTATCCTCACCAGTGATTGCAGTAGTTCCGATCGTATGATACTCGTTGACTATCGTCTCGAAGTTGACCTCCTCGGCAGCGGGAAGAATATCTTCTCGTGCATGGCCCGCAAACCCATATGCCTCTCCATCACGCTCAATCGGCGGGGGATTGACCAGTTTCAATTCCTTCAATCCGAAATTCTTCATTCCTCGCGCGATTGTCCCGATATTTCCTGGTGACTCTGGTTCGACAACAACAACAACTGGGGGAGACCTCTCAACGCTCATTTGTTCGTTGGGTATTCTCGTGAAAGGTCTAATTGCTGGATCCGGTTCTGTTCTGCGTGCGCCTGGTCTGTACGCTCGTACGTAATCTCACCCGTTCGCAGATTGATTCGCTTTCGCCGGTCAGTATAGCCATCGTTGAGTCGTTTTTGTAACTCAGCCGGATCTGGTGGGTCCGGAAGTGCGTGCGGGTCAACATCGACATGTGTCAATCCTTCATATCCATCCGGTGCTCGATTCCCCGCATCGAACCATTCGACAAAGCTCCTCCGAAATGCCTCAGTCTCGATAAACTGGTTTCCACCGGCTTCACGGAACCAGTAGAGAAAGTCTGATTCGTGTGTTTCACACAGCAGCACCTCCTCCATCGGCTCGCCGTACACGATCTGTGCTTGTTTACATCGCTTTTTGTTTGCCTCACCATGGATGAGATAGCAGCCATCGCATGGCTTTGCCTGCAGATACGTCAGTCGGACTAATCGCGTTCGGGCCGAGTCTGACATCGTATCGAGCGGCCGGAATTCGCCTGCTTCATCGAATAGTTCCGACTCCTCAAACCGCCAGCCACGGAGTCCGATACTGACTTTAGCCATATCACAGTCTCAGGTTTCGAGAAAATAAAAACACGCTGAATCAAGAGTAACGATGCTCTGTTCACCCTCGGCTAAAACACACCGTATTTGTATCCTGCACGCATCCTGTCCGTATGCGAACAGTCGATGCGGCTGGGTTGAAGATTGGTGATTCTCACCCTCCTCGGATTATGGGTGTTCTCAACGTCTCAGAGGAATCACCATATGACCCAAGTGTATTTCATGAACCAGCAGCAGCTGCTGAGTATGTTGATGTGGAGTTGATTGACGAGGGCGCTGATATTGTCGACATTGGGCTCGAGTCTGCGAATAAGCGGTTCGATGTATTGAGTGCCGAAGAAGAGCTCCAGCGACTGGACGTAGCCGCTGAGACTATTGCGAGCGTGAGTGGTGACGCCGTATTCTCTATTGAGACACGGTATCATGAAGTCGCTGAAGCAGCTCTCAAACGGGGCTTTGAGATGGTTAATGATATCTGTGGCTTCGCTGACCCGAAAATGCCCGACATATGTACAGAGTATGGTGTCGCTGTTGGTAAGATGGCATCTCCGCCTGATTTGACGAGTCCGGGAGCAATCGCTGATGTTGACCACATATATGATGCATTAACACAAAATGGATTCACTGAAAAGACAATCATCGACCCTGCCTTTGGTGGTTGGTCTGAGGAGAAGACAGTGGCTGAAGACCGCGAAACGTTTGACCGCCTCAGGGAGTTCCGCAGCTATGGACGTCCAATGTTAGTCTCGATCAATCGAAAGAACTTCCTGCGGTCAATCGCGAATCGCTCCACTGAGGACGCGCTTGCGGTGTCACTGGCTGCGACATCGATGGCAGTTGAACGCGGAGCTCACGTCATCAGAACACATGACGTCGCTGAGACGCGTGATGCGGCACTGATTGGCGACCGATTCACGCCAGCACGAACGTACGCTGAGTCACCGATGACGATCGCGGAGTTGGACATTGATACCGTGAAAAGTGCAGAGCGACACTTCGAGCAAATGGAGATGATACCATCAACACAGCGAATACAGACGGAGACTCTCACACGAGTATTCGAGCTACGAGATCTTGATGATCAACATGTCTCACTCCTCTCTAATGCTGTGTTAGGAACGACAGCACGCTTTATTCCAGATTCGACAGGAGACCATGGATTGCTCATAGCAACACAGGCTGGATTGGATGCAATTGAGGCGAATCTTTCAGCTGATGAGGGCACTACCTCATCCAGTCTACACGACATATTTCGCACACAGATATGCTGAACTGCGCACGTACAGATACGAGAAAGCTTATACCACGGCATGCAGAAATCTGCGATTGGTAGTCGGAGAGGCAATTGGGTAGGGGTACTTAGGCCGCTCCGACTCATATTTATTATATCGTGAGTCACTCATATGCAATTCGCTGAGTGGGAGCCAATTTACAGACAGATACGGACTGATTTCGGATATGACACTCAGGGTGATAAGCTCGCACGGGACCTGTTGGCGTCTTTCTCTCCGTTCTACAGCGCAGACTCGCTGGATTACACTGGCAAGACAGTTGCAATTGTCGGCGCAGCACCGACGCTTGAGGAGCATGTCACGCATGTCGAAGATGCTGACTGTATTATTGCTGCATCGACGGCGGCTGACGTGATTACCAGTGCCGGCTATCGTGTGGACCTGATGGTGACTGACTTAGATAAGAATCCGGAGACGGTCAAATGCCGAACTGACCGCAGCAAGCCAGTCGTTGTTCATGCACACGGAGACAACAGATCGCTCCTTCGCACATGGCTCCCAAGACTCGATACAGAGTGGGTGCTCCCAACGACACAGTGTGCGCCGACAGAGACTGTCCACAATTTTGGGGGGTTCACTGACGGCGACAGAGCAGCATACCTTGCGGATACATTCGGTGCAGAGCGCCTCGTCTTCGTCGGATGGGATTTTGACGATCCAACGGTCAGTGACATAAAATCAAAGAAGCTTGCCTGGGCCGACAAACTACTCACACTCTTAGCAACACGCCGTCAAGACTCATTTGATACGTTGTAGTCAATTTAGTGTGAATGGGTACAACAACGGTATCGACAATTTCAGAATGATGCTGCACATAATTCATACATGCGAGTATTCTGGCATCGCGAGGACCTTCGTGCGACAGATAATCGCGGGCTTATGCAGGCGGCACAAGATGCGGCTGAAGCAGACGAGCACCTTTTGCCCGTATTTATCTTTGACTCGCTCACGACTGACCACGATGGAAATCCAAGGATGCAGTATCTACTGGACTCACTGGCTGAGCTCCGGCAGTGGTATCGCAACCACGGCGGGGATATCTATGTGACTGTGGGTAACGCAGTCGACACCTTCGAACAGTTACTGACAACATATGATATCAGTGGAGTCTATTGGAATCGGCTCTACAACAAAGAGGCGCGGGCGCGAGACGAGCAGGTGACAGAAACCATAAAAGCCGCTCAGATCGACGTTGAGACAGTGAGAGATGAACTCTTCTTCGAACCAGGAGATATCACGACGAACAAAGGTGAGCCATATTCCGTCTACACATATTTCTGGAAGAAATGGCGTGACCGGCCGAAGGAGACGCGCGTAGCTCACCCACCTGCACCGGTTCTTGCTAAAGAGGAAGGAGAAACCATCCCATCGATGGAAGATATCGGCTTTTCTCCACCTCAGGCAGACATCCAACCGGCAGGAATGGACGCAGCGACAGAACGACTCGAAACGTTCTGTGACGACGGCATCTTCCGATACGAATCAGACCGAGATTATCCCACACGCGAGGGGGTGTCGCGCCTCTCGGCCGATCTAAGTGCTGGCACAATCGGAGTCCGTACAGTGCATGATGCGACAGTTGAGGCGAAGGAACGAGCGTCTGAGGAGGAAACGGACTCAGTCGAAGAGTACCAATCACAACTGGCCTGGCGTGAGTTTTACACCCACGTGCTGTACTTCAATCCAGATGTCGAAACAGAGAATTACAAATCATACGAAAACCCAATTAACTGGCGCGATAATCCCGAGGAATTAGCTGCGTGGAAGCAGGGCAAAACGGGCTATCCAATTGTGGATGCGGGAATGCGTCAACTACTCGAAGAGGCATACATGCACAATCGAATGCGGATGATTGTTGCCTCTTTCCTTACCAAGGACCTGCAGATCGACTGGCGAGAGGGATATGCGCATTTCCGAAAATACCTTGCTGATCATAATATCGCGAATAACAATGGTGGGTGGCAGTGGGCTGCTTCAACTGGGACTGATTCACAACCTTACTTCCGAATCTTTAATCCCATGACGCAAGGGGAGCGATACGACCCTGATGCGAAATACATCAAACAATATGTTCCAGAGTTAGAGGGCGTTTCACCAGATATCATTCATTCGTGGCACGAATGCAGCCTCAGCGAGCGAGCACGCTGTGCTCCTGACTATCCTGCACCGATCGTTGATCATAGTCACCGGCGCGAGGCAACGCTGGATATGTTTCAATCCGCTCGGGGTGACGACTAATCAGATTCCGCTGTGTCACCTGCAGCACACGATTTCAGCGTCTCAAGTGAGACTTCTGCGAGGACTGACCGAGCCGTCGCCTGGAGCACAACCGGTGGTGTGTGTCCGGCGTCTTTTGCTTCTTGCCATCGCCCAATACAAAGGCACCAGTGGTCCCCAGGGTCAAGACCTGGGAAATTAAACTCCGGTCGCGGGGTCATCAAATCGTTCCCCTGGTCTTTACTATACAACAGAAAATCCTCTGTCATGACTCCGCAGATTTCGTGCCGGCCAGGGTCGCGACCAATATCCCGACAGTGTCCATCTCGAAGATAGCCCGTCTCGGGATCGAAATTACAGGGCTGTAATGGTTCACCGAGCACGTTGAGTTCGTCACTCGCTGATCTCTCACTCATATTGACATTCTCGGCGGCAGAAGCAAAAATCCAATGTCTGCTTCGACTGGGTATTGATAACACACACCTGTAACGCTTAACAGTCATCCAGTGCTATGTGATAATAGAGGTATTTCACTATGAGTTATGAACTTGATCCACTACCATACGAGTACGACGCACTAGAACCGCACATTTCTGAGCAGGTACTCACCTGGCATCACGATACCCATCAACAGGGGTACGTAAACGGGTGGAACTCTGCTGAGGAGCAGCTGGAATCCAACCGAGAGTCAGAAGAGTTTGATTCGTCCGCTGGAGCGATTCGAGATGTGACGCATAACTCCTCGGGCCATGTCCTGCACGACCTCTTCTGGCAGTGTATGTCACCAGAAGGCGGCGACGAACCAACAGGTGCCCTTGCCGACCGCATTGAGGCCGACTTTGGGTCTTATGAGGCCTGGCGGGGCGAGTTCGAAGCAGCCGCTGGTGACGCATCAGGTTGGGCGCTCTTGGTGTATGACAGCTTCTCAAATCAACTACGGAATGTTGTAGTTGATAATCACGACGAAGGTGCATTCTGGGGCGCACACCCGGTTCTGTCACTGGATGTCTGGGAACATTCCTACTATCACGATTACGGCCCGGACCGTGGCGATTTCATTGACGCATTCTTTAACGTTGTCGACTGGGAAGAGCCAGCCGCGCGCTACAATCAGGCTGTCGATCTGTTTGAGTAGGCCCACACGTCCGAATCCACTTTTTTATTACCTGTTCGCTGAGTGACAACCCCGCCGAAACCGCCGATTCTTTGAGCATTGCTGTTCAATGCATCTCAATGCCGAAATCAAAAGCTGAGTTTGAGACATTATACCCATATCAATTATACGAACCTGCAGAGATACTTGAGCGCGACCTCATGTACACCATCCCAGAGATCGCACGCCGTCTGCAGGGACTTGACCCAGATGCTGAATTAGCCCCTGATGCTGAGGAGCGTGTTATCGAGTGGACAATTCCATGGATTATCATGTATGCAGATAAATTCGTGATTAACGACCCGGCTGGTGATGAACCAGGATACTTTGGAGTAGCCGAACATAGCGATGAGAGCGAGCAAACTGAGGGCAAAAGCGAGAGCGAGAGCGACCGCAGAGGCGGCAACTAAGAGAGACAATTACTTTTCTATAGTGGTAAAGTGTTGATACAGATAATGCAGGAATATCTCGATCTTATCACTGACGTACTGACGACCGGACAGTACAAACCAAACCGAACAGGTGTAGATACGATTTCGGGTTTCAGTATGCAGTACGATATCGATCTCACCACGGGGTTTCCGCTCCTCACTACGAAGAATCTCTCCGGTGGACGGTGGAACTCACTCCTGCATGAACTCGTCTGGTATCTCTCCGGTAAGGAGCATATTCGGGAGTTGCGCAAAGAGACGGGTATATGGGATGCATGGGCAGACACTGAAGGCCATCTCGATACGGCCTATGGCCGGTTTTGGCGGCGGTATCCTATTCCAGCGGCCGAAGCTCAACTCCCTGGAGAGAGTTGGGCTGAGTCTGAGTGCGAGTGGGTTACCTCCGAGGGTGTTTTCGACCAACTTCGATACGTCATCGACACGCTTCAAGAGTCACCACATTCACGCCGAATGGTTGTTAATGCATGGCATCCGGCGAATGCTGCAGTCTCGACACTACCACCATGTCATTATAGCTATGTTTTCAGTGTCCAAGGAGACAAATTGAACGTTCACCTCACGCAGCGGTCGGGGGATATCGCATTAGGTATTCCATTCAATATTGCGGCATATGCCCTGCTTGCTCATGTTGTCGCGGGGCAGACAGCATTCACACCCGGTCGATTCGCACACACGATTGTTGATGGACACATCTACTGCGGAAAGGGCGACCGTGGGCGATGGTATGCCGATCATCTCGATGAGTTATCCGCACGCGTCGCTGCGGTGACCGACCGAGCAGAGTATGCCGATATCGCTGAATGGGTACGCACAGCAGCGCCACAGCATCACGCTCACACGGAGGCCAAGCCGCTTGATCACGTCCCCGGATTGCTGAAGCAATGCAGTCGCTTTCCTCAATCACGGCCGTCGATCGACATTGCAGATGTTGGAATCGATGAATTGAGTGTCGAAGATATTTCGCTCTCTGGATATAATCCAGCACCTGCAATTGAATTTGGTGTTGCCGAATGAGCGAGATACGCACGGTCTTAATCGCCGCGATTGCAAGGAACGGGATTATTGGCCGTGGCGGGTCAATGCCGTGGCACCTCCCGGCAGACCTCTCGCATTTTAAACAGCTGACTGTTGGTCATCCCGTTATCATTGGGCGGAGAACATACGAATCAGTGCTGGATGCACTTGGGAAGCCCTTTCCCAATCGGACGACAGTTGTTCTGACTTCGCAGTCACTCTCGGTTCCGGATGGTGCTGTTGTGGCGCATTCGATCGATGATGCGCTTGAGCGCGCACGGAGTGATGCTGAACGTCGTGGTGTTAATCGTGTGTATGTGGCTGGTGGTGGGAACGTATATGCACAGTTTCTCGACGATGCGGATGTACTCGAGTTGACCGAGCTCGAAGATGCATATGAGGGTGATACGGCATTCCCAACGTTCGATACCGAAAAATGGGCAGAAACAGCGCGGGAGACACACGAAAAATACGATTTCGTGACATACGAACGAGTTGAAACCTCAAACTAAGACGTGACACGCATGCTAACAGACTCGGTTGGAAACCCTCGACAAGTGAGAGAACGGCATAAATAGACGGCGTCATCAGCACTGTCATGTGAGGGATAAAAATCGACGGAGAGTACCTGCGTCGTTATCCCGAGGAGAATGTACACATTTCACACAGATAATAGTCGTATGTGCTCGACACCTCGTTGATGCCGTGCGAGACGTGTCTATGATATGGCTTCTGAGAGCGTGCCCAAGCCCAACCTTGCTGAATGTTTCGTCGAATAGTGTCTACCCCTCATTTTTGAAGACGTACTCAGATAGATGTCGGAGAGATACAGACTTCAGATTGGGTTTCGGTTTTCATCGTCATCTTGAGACGCTCAATCACGATCATCTCTCGCTAATTGCGGCAGGCTTGGGTGACTTTCGTGCATTTATGAGTGTACAACCGCATAATTAATCTATGCAACGGAACGACCAGCAAGCATACGATCGGGGTACCTCATTGTTCTCTCCCGATGGTCGGATCTATCAGGTGGAATATGCCCGTGAGGCCGTCAACCGTGGCGCACCGAGCTTAGGTATTCGAACATCAGAGAGTGTCATCCTCGCGGCGCGTCGCCAAACGAGCTCTTCGCTCATGGAAGCCGAGAGCATCGAGAAGCTACACAAACTCGATGAATTTATCGGTGCTGCGTCGGCCGGTCATGTGGCAGACGCACGAAAGCTTATTGATGAAGCCCGCACAGCCGCGCAGCGAAACCGACTCCGCTATGGAGAACCGATTGGAGCTGAAACGCTCACACGGACGCTCTCTGACGAGATTCAGGAGACGACGCAGATCGGTGGAACGCGACCATTCGGTGCTGCGTTGCTTATTGGTGGCTATGATAACACGAACGGAAACTCTGAACCCCGACTCTTTGAGACTGACCCATCCGGCGCTCCGCAGGAGTGGAAAGCCATCGCGATTGGGAATAATCGAGAATCGATTCAAGAGTTCCTTGAGGACGAGTGGGGAACTGAACTTACCACCGAAGATGGCGTTGACTTAGCGATTCAGGCATTGCTAGAGGCCGATGAAGAAATCGAACGTGACGGAGTAACAGTCGGCATTGTCGATGCAGATGGCTACACAGACTACCCAGCGGACAATATTGGTGAGAAGATAGAGACGTTCCGCCCGGCTGAATCAGACGAGTGAATCGTCTACGACCGTAGCACAGCACGAAAATTCTCGGTCTGAAAAACGATGCGAACATGCGAGCATTTCCGAGAGCACTGGCCTCTTGGCCCAGTATAAGCAACAGCCGAAGACCTGACATCCACTGATCAGGCAAAGCGAAAGCTGCAGAGTACCGTCTGAATAGTCTCGTAGCACAGACCAGTCATCTGCACTCATACTTGTCAGTCAATTCGAACAGTCATATCTGCTGCGACGATCTGCAAGATGGACATATTAACGTCCTCCTCAAGTGGCTCCGTCCAAATAAGCGCGGCTGAGATAAGATCGTATCCAAATCGACACCTGCTCGCACGCCAGTCACGTCACACATCCCACTCACCTCGTGATGAGATCCTCACTCCATCTTGCAGTCGTCCTCTCGGGTGCTCGGCAAATATCTCTCTCAGCCCACTCGCGTGTGTCAACTGAGTACCGCGCATTGCATCAAAACGGAATCGTTTTAGGCGATTCGATATACATATCCAATGGACGCTCCGTTGGTGTAGTCCGGCCAATCATCTTGCCCTCTCACGGCAAGGACTTGGGTTCAAATCCCAAACGGAGCACTTCTTCTTCGGTCGCTGTCCGGTGGTTTTGCCCAGTGAATCAAGAGTATGTCCAACAGTGGCCTTGGGCAATCCGACTCGAAAATCGTACCGACCCCGCCGCTATCTCGCGATTCGAGTGAAATCGAAGGCATGGCAGTTCAAGCAGGGAATTCCGCCGCTGTCCGGCGGCTTCCAAAATTGGGGGAACAAGCAACCGGGTTACCGTCGAGGTGGTAGGCAATGAAGAACTCGACACCGGCAACGAGCCCGCTTGAGGGAATCTCTGTCGTGCCAGAACCGTCCGAGAAACTGCTGAACGAACACCAACGAGTTGATTATCGGAGCGACCGCGAACAGTGTCTCGAATGGCTGTTGACCTTTGGGAAAGATCCTGACAGCGCCGAGGGGTATGCGTACTCCACGGTAAAGAACCGGGCTAGTCGGATGGACCAGTTCTACCGGTGGGTCTGGAAGCACGAAGATGGGTATACATCCGCGATCACGACTGACCACGCGGATGCGTGTCTGAAGCACCTCGCTCGGCAGGAATACTCGAACGGGCACAAATCCGCGTGCTGGAAGGCGCTGATGATGCTGTTCAAGTGGCGGTCTCATCGCTGTGGTGCAGACGAGTGGTCGCCCGACATCACGTTCTCCCGATCGAATCAATCGACCACACCCCGCGACTACCTGACGCAGGAAGAACGGGCCAAGATCCGTGAGGCAGCGCTTGAATACGGTTCCGTCCCTAGTTTCGATAACGTCACTGGGGAACGTCGTGAACGGTGGAAAGCTCACCTCGCGCAGCGATTCGAGAAGCCCAAATCCGAGATATCGAGAGAGGACTGGGAGCGAGCCAACAACTGGAAGATCCCGACACTCGTCTGGGTCAGTTTAGACGCAGGGCTGCGGCCTATTGAGGTTGAACGTGCGACAGTCAGTTGGGTAGACATTGACAACAGCGTGCTCCGTATCCCCCGTGAGGAAAGTTCGAAGATTGAAGAAAACTGGATCGTCGGCTTACAGGATCGGACTGCCGAGATGCTGGACTACTGGCTGTCGCAACGGAGCGCGGTCGACAAGCACGACGATACCGACGCACTGTGGCTCACCCGCGAAGCAAACCCCTACGGATCCTATGCTCTCCGGTATGTGCTATATAAACTGTGTGACATCGCGGGGATCTCGACTGACAACCGGACGATGAGCTGGTACACGGTCCGGCACTCAACCGGGACGTATATGACGCGAGAAGAGGATCTCGCGGCCGCGCAGACGCAACTCCGGCATCTCGGTCCGGAAACGACGATGAAGTACGATCAGACTCCAGTTGAGGACAGACGTGACGCCTTAGACAGAATGGGGTGACTACGACGACGAAGACGACCCGTCATCAGAGAGCAGTTGCCGACTGATATCCGCCCGGTTCTCGGTCGTATCTTTGATGTGTGCGTCCACATGGACCCCACTCTCGGTTGACGTAACCGCATCATCGGGCGCAGCCCCCTCAGGCTCGCCAAACTCTCTAGTAATATCAACTTCGTCATCATACGGATTATAATCCGGGTCGTTCGCTGCCCGTTCAGCTTTCTCCCGGCTTTCGTTCAGTGTGACTTGTCTTTCCTCGGGCGCAGAATTCCCGCAGGTTGTTTCAGTGGTTTCGAAGGTATCGTGTCGCAGTTGGTCATTGGTCTGGCTTAGTGACCCGTCCGATTTCATATAGCGACCTACTGAGTGCCGGAGACTATACCACTGAATCGGCCGGTCTTTGCTCGGAACATCAGCCTGATCACACAACTTCCGGAGAATTCGACACAGGCTCCCGGACGTGTATGGGTTACCCTCTCGGTTCAACCAGAGTAGGTTGGTTCCATCGTATTTTTCCAGATGTCGGCGTTCTCGGATCCAGAAGCTCAGATCCTCAGCAGCGTCATCTGATAGCGAGATAATCTCTTTTTCACGCTCTTTTGGGCTACGTCAGTCGGGATTTTCAGGATCTGTTGCTCCGGTTTATACCAGTTGACTTTGGCTTTCGTCACCTCTTTCGGCGTGAGACCGCAGTCGTATCCGACCGAGACAAGCGATCGTTGCACTCTGATCTGCTCTGCGCCAGTCGTCGCGGTTGATCGTCTCTTTCGGTTTTCCGAGTCGCTGCGCAACGAGCCCGTTGATCCGTTCACGTTCCTCAGCAGACGTTTCATAATATGAGGGCAGCTTCCCGTGCGATTCCGCTTCTTCAAGCAAGCGGCCGATCTCCTCGTAGGTGAACTCGGCTGCTTGTGTGTGACTTCCATCAGAAAATTTAATTCGTGGTGTCCATTCGAACTCTAGCTCTCCTTCGTAGTACCGCCATTCAAGATACTTCTTCACTGCATCCAAGAACTTCCGTTTAGAGGTCTTAGCATACGTCCCACCGTTCTGCTTAGTGATCTCATCCCGCGCAAGCATTAGCATCAGTTCATCTGCTTGGTCGGGGGTAAGCATCACCTCATCCGAGTCGAATGAGCCAAGTGCAACCCGGTGAAGTTGGTCTACTCGACGAAAGTAGTTATCTGTATTTGATTTACTCAACCCGTTCTCTTTGATGTGGTCGTTTCCTCGCTCCCGCATCCACTGGTAGAATTCCTGATATTCTCTTTCTACACGGTCAGCATCGTCACTAACCTGTTCAGATAGCTGATCGCTGATCTCTAGGAATTCGATACTGTCATCGGTATTCTGTCCCGTTCTATTCATAATAGCACCGACCGTTATTATCGTGATACTTTTAAAACTAAGCCCTGTACAGGTGATTCTCCTGAGTCAGCAGTAAGTATTTGTCCTACGGCACAGTCCAGCCGCGTATGAGTATCCGCGTAGAAACAGATGATTCGATTGATATCGTTGATGTGACTGATCAGGTAGCGGCCGCTGTACCGGACATCGAAGACGGTGTGTGTACCGTGTTTGTGAACCACACTACTGCGGCCGTCTCGATCAACGAAGCCGAACCACAGTTACTCACCGATATCAAACAGTTCGTTGAGACTCTGTCAGCTTCAGACGACTGGGCGCACGATGCGCTTGATGGGAACGCTGACGCACATCTTCGCACGTCACTTCTCGGACGAAGCATCTCTGTTCCCATCCGGAACGGAGAACTTGCATTAGGGACGTGGCAGTCGATCCTGCTGATCGAATGCGATGGACCACGAACCCGCTCGCTCACCGTGACAACAGTCCCTGCAGTGTAAACATCGAATAAAGTCTCCCAGTGTCAAATTTGTAGCTACACCTGATGGCTTGGAAGATTTCACTCACCTCGGCCGTCCTGAAGATACCGTCCCGATTCGCGGCCCAGCCGAAGAGATCACTCAGATCCTACTCATAAAATATTCTTAATAAACTGTTCTTGCGCAGGATACGAATAGCGTGAAACCGGGTTTCAACACGTTCATTCATCGTTTTGAAGGCTTTCAGAACAGTATATGAGGTACTTAAATCGGGATTGTTGCCGTTTTGGGTCGCTGCCCGTCAGTTTCGAGGGTCTGGTGATTCGGGATTACGCAGGTTAGGATCTGCAAGAGGTTACGGACAAAGATACTGGTGCGGCTAAGCTTTATCCGATACAGTTCTAATGATTAAAATCACGCAGTGTGACACAGTTTCAAGACGCGGCTATCGGTGAAACGCGCCACGCGAATCAGGATCCGGTTGATGAGTTTCGGTCATTCAACGCTGAAAGTACACAGTCGAGCTTCCAGGTGACGGTCGTCAAACGATCGAAGCAGAGAAGCCACTCATTGTTGCGATGGCGCGCGAACAGGTACGACCCGAACTGTGATGCGGAAGACGCGAAACGAAGTGTCGATGCGACCTTTGACGAAGCACTCTGTGCGGTGGCGAAGAAAATACTGTAGAACATCGGGATAGAGGACTCCCGGGTTGAACTCCAGAAGTTGCGTGCGCTGATGATCGGGGTCACGCGAGAGCTCTCATCTCCTGGGTTACAGGAGCACATTTCAGAATGTTCGACTGACCAACTTGAGCAGTTTGAGCTACAGAGCGCTTTCAGTGCATCAACCTACCGAAACGCAAAGCGGCGCTTGAAGAATGCTGAGCGGTTTTCACTGCTTGTCGAGGCGAGTTATCTCGCCGTACACGCGCTGTTCTGCGGCGGGGTGCCGGTGCCGGATGTAGTCAAGATCAAGTATGGGTTGTCGTATACTGCTGGGCCTGCTGCAAGCGACTTCTCGTCTGACACACGAGATATACTGCTGTATGAGTTGCTGACTGACGTCTTAGAGATTGTCGTGGAGCAGCTTGATTTCGGGCGTGCCTCGAATGCGTCACGAGGGCTGTGGAGCTTACCCGGTGTGTTCGCACACGCTGCTTCCACCGGGGAAAGCATTGAAAACTACAAGCAGGCAGCCCACCATATCTTTGATGTTGCGGATGCGCTTAGCGGCCCGGCAATTCGACGCTGTATCGACAAATTAGATCAGTGGGATATCAGGCGGATGTTCGATGCTATTAATCCATCATTGCTTGAGTACGTGCTTGAGTCGGGGGCGATTACTCAACCGGTTCGGGTTGCGTACGATCTTGTGGACATCGACTGTCTGGGAACCGAACCGTTCGACGGGGTGTTTACGACGAGTGACGGTCGGTGGCGGTTTGCGTCGCTGTCGTTTGTTGATGCTGAGTTTGAGTTCGCATTCGGGCTTCGGTTGCTCAAGTCGGAATCGCAGCGAGCAGCCGAGTTACAGAATCTGCTCCGAGCATTGAGATCGATGGTTGACGTAGAGTTGTTCTTCGCAGATCGTGGGTTTGATGCGGTTCGTGATTTCGAGGTGTGTCGAACGTTCGTGCCGAACCGGTGGGCAATCCACGCACAGGAGACCAGTGGTTCAACAGCCCTTGATTCTGATTATGCGAAGCTCAAAAGCAACCTCGAACCCGGCCAGACGGCAGTCATCTCGGACGCGGGATCTGAACAGTTGGAGCCGCCAGTACAACTACTTGGACATTCGGGGTCCATTGATCCATATCGGGCGTTCTGGGCCGGCATTCGGCTCCCGGACGATGCCGAAGAAACGGATAGACGGATTCGGCAGTTGAACTCACAGTACGATCAACGTGGCAAGATCGAGACGCAATTCCGCCTGACGAAAAACCGGTTTGACGTGTCCACGGATTCTCGTGACCCGAATCGGAAATTGTTCTACTACAATATGTCAACTTTATTTTACAATCTGTATGAAATTGCGAATACGGTCCCATCACCGAAACGCGGTGCTGAACTAGATGTAAAGCAGACAGAGTTGCTTGAGGCTATTCAAGTAATCAGCTTCGGGGGACCAACTCGCTCGAAAGCGTACCAATACCTACAACCCGACTCATAATGCCGTTGCAGATTGCTGCCAGGAAACTCAAGCAGATCCTTCGAGCAGCAGGGGTCGTCCACACCGAAAGCGAGTGCCGGATCGATATCAGCACTGACGGAGTCCGTCTTCAATCATTCAGGCGAAATCGAACCATCTACCTTGACTACTCACTTCCCTACTCGGTCACATCCATCGGTGACGACACCGACAGCACTTGGATTAAACTGAACCCAATCACACGATTCCTCAACGGAATATCCGACGGTGAAGTCCGGGTCACATTCCCTTTCGAAACGCCTGACTCAACAGTTGTCATTGAATCCAACGGGCTTGTATACCAGTTCCGATCCCTGATCGCCCCGCACGGCCATTACTTGCCTTCTCCACCAGATTCGACGGCGGTCGCAACGACTTCGATCCGTCACTTCCCGTTCAAGCGTGCCGTGCGAACAGCGAACTGGCTCGGCGGTGAAATGGAAATTCAGATCGCTCCGGACACCCATCGTGTCAAATTCACCGCGACACAAGATGGTAAAGATGATTTCACGTACGTCGTCCGCCCTGATGACGTTGAAGCGATTCAGGGGTCAGCAACGAAGTTCACCATCCCGATCAACGTGGTTCGGAACTTCACCCCGACTCTCCCTGCAAACAGTGTTATCACGCTTCGTCTCACACCGCACTATCTCCTGTTCACCGTCGAGTTCCCAGACCCTGACGCGGAGCTACAGCTATATATTGCCGAGCGGAAACACATCGTCCCGGCGTAAACCAGCGGACATATCCACGTCTCCGTGGTTACAACACACCCCACAACCTCTCATCTGTCGGATGCGACATCCACTATGCGGTTCTGAATATCTCTCGATACACCACCTCGCGTTCATCACCCGCACCTACGCAACTCACCGGCTGAACCGCGGTAACTCGGGGGTCGTATACCGGTTTAGTCTCCGCTGAATATCTGCTTGATCCCAGCCGAGCGGCGAGAGAAGACTCTCCACGGCACGGACGAGTTGCATCTCGTAGTACGAAGCGTTGGGTGAGCAGGATAAATACGGGTACTACGAGTGGTGGCCCGATCGTGACGAACGGCTCCACATCCTCGCAGAGCTGTTCCCGGATGCAACCGAGTACATTGTCGTGGATGATCTGGACCTGAGTCACGTGGATGGGTGGACGCACTACCACGCGTGGGACTTTCTCGATGCGATCGATGATGAGCAACTTGATCTGTCCCGTCGGTGAACCCCAGGGAAGCCAGATACGCAGCCAGCAGTTGATCTCAGGTGACACATCGAGAGCGGAAGTCCACTCTTTCAGGGGTGGTGTAAGCGACAGCGTCAGTTTGAGTCGGCAATACTCTTAGGTACTACGGGTCGTAGTACTTCGTATGAGTACCGACACCGAGAGCGACACCGACGGGAAGACGACTCGCATTACGAGGAAGGGGCAAGTCACCATCCCGAAGGAACTCCGCGAAGAATTCGGGCTCGAAGAAGGTGATGAGGTCGCGTGGGAGAAAACCGATGACGGGATCATCGTCCGGAAGGCGACACGGTCGGCCGGTCGCGGGATGCTCGTTGATGACGATGTGCCTGATGCAAAACGCGAGGCGATGGCCGAAGAGATGGAAGCTGAGATCCGTGACAAACGCCACGAAGAGTGGCAGCCGTGACCCGATACACTGTAGACGGGGTGGCGATGGCGCGGTACCTCGTTGATCAACTTCCACCAGCCGCAGACGACGTATTCAAGCGGTCTGAACGAGGAATCGACGTGATCGAAGCGCCGACTGTCACCGTCAGCGAAGCCATCTGGACGGCAGTCAACAAGAACACGATTGCCGGCATCACCGTCGAGACGACACCGAATGCGGTGCTGCGGGGACTCGTCAACGACGGGCCGGTACGGATCGCTCCCACTGACGACCAGGACCTCGCCGTCTACGGGAGCCTCATCGACCACCACACGCTACACGACGCCTTACTCATCGCCAACCACCGCATCCGAGGAACCGAGGCCATCATCACGAACGACGAGAACTTCACCAGTGAAGAAACCGTCTGGCGTACTGGCGACTGACGACGCGTTGGTAGGAGCTACGCTAGTAATCAAAGTATCCAACCGATAGAGCGGGCAGTCGCATAATCACAGCTCGGCTTTACACAATCGATACAGAAATAATTCAGTATCCCATAGATATAAATTGGTTTGACTGGTAGAAGACAGTATGGAACGTTCACGGACGGATCTCACAGACATCCCCGATGATGCCTACGACGGTGAGGAGCCTCTACCTGCTCTCGATGCGTTGGACTCGCCTGATTCACTCCTCAAAGGCGGGTCAATCCGTGAGCGACTGCTTGACGTTGTCGTCGGACTTCGGACGCCGACGAAGGTCTCGACGGTTGCCGAACGTGCCGAGTGCGACATCGAGACAGCACGCGACTACTTAGAGTGGTTCGACGAGATGGGGATGGTTCACCGGCATGACGGCCGCCCGGTTCGGTATGAGCGGAACGACGCGTACTTCGAGTGGCGGCGTATCGACCGGATCCGCGAAGACTACTCCGAACAGGAGATCGTTGACCTCCTCAGTGAGACGCTCGACCATACCGAGGACTACACAACACGGTTCGGCGCAACGCACCCGGATGAAGTGTCCCTCATCGATGCGACCCAGGAGCAGAATCTGTCCACGGAAGCAGCCTGGGAAGCACTCTCCGAGTGGGAAACACTCGAACAGCGTGCTGCACTCCTCGACGCAGCACGCCGCAACACTCCAGTCTCCGGTGGCACGCCCGGCCCAGTCGATGCCTGAAGACACGGCTGACCCTCCCACTCGGGGCCCGGTCGACACGGAACTGCTTGACCGGATCGCCACCCACCTCGCTCGGACCGACCGATTCGATCGTCTCCACACACAACCGGCATACGCCCCGAACGCAGTCGTCGCTGACTATGATCTCGGATACTTTCCAGGTGGCGTCACCCGTGCGTATCTCCGGACTCGCTGGTTCGAAACCGACGACTTCAGCATCCACTATTCAGAACAGCATCGGATTGGTAACACGTGGAAGTGCCGATGGGACCGCCACCCGAACGACCACAACACCAGTGAGCACTTCCACCCGCCCCCAGATGCCCCAACACCCGGGGACGATACAGAATATCCTGACGACTGGCGAGACATACTCGTAACCGTCCTCACCGATCTCGATAGCAGGATCAACGCCTTCTGGGACGAGTGACTATCCGGCGAGGGCTGGAGCACCGACCGATTCACAGTTATTCACGTCACTAGCCACTCCACCGGACACGCGTACAGCCAATCACTAGCAGATGCACACTACATCCAGCAGTCACTGCTTCAGCCGCTTCATCACTTCCCAGACAAGTTCAGGTGCTGTCTCCCTATCGAATGAAATCGCCTCGTATCGATATCTACTCTCGCCCGTCCGTTGTTGATGATAGGCGTCGCCATCGACGCGCGGATTCGGTTCGTGATGCCGCCGCAGTCGAACCTATCCCTACTGTAGTGAACCGCGAACTCCGGCGGCTCTATATACTGCTACGTCACGAGAAGCGTCGCTGCCGCAGCCTCGTAGCCCACCGGTCCGGAGCAAGCGTTGCGCGGACCGCAGTGACCACACTCGGCGGAAACCCAGCCACAGCAGTCACGACCGGATGGCGACGCAGCCCTTCGATCACCTCCCGAAGGATTCGATGCTGGTCGGTCGAAAACGACGGGCCCCCGTCAGACCACCCGACCCGCTGCTCACGCAGGGACGAGTGAGCCTGTGTACTCATCTTACCGGGCAATCGCGTCTTCGACGAGACTCACCTGGTACGCGTAGAGTTCCTAGTCAGCGGCCGCACGACGCAACTTACGTGACTCCGCTGGCGAAACCGTCTCGGCAGCAACCGCCGCGCGAAGCTCGCGCGGGGTGTCTGCGTCGTAGGTGGATCGGGATTTGCCAGCCGAGCAACTCAACGAAATCCGTGATAACGGCGGTCTTCACTTCTTCCTCGTTCAAATCCGGGGTTTGCTTCAAAATCTCGGATTTGTCCTGAACGAACTCTTGGACTTCGTCCCCTGAGAGTGGAGAAGAAGAGCTATGTGACTCACCCATCGGTACGCACCCCGATTATCACAGATGTCATAAATAAGTTTCCAGGTGACGGCTCGTATGAGACGCTACCCTGCTCCAGTCGCCACACCGCGTCGTGGTGTAGTTCTTCTCACTCCATCGCAGTAAATCTCGGTGAGATGCTTGCCAGACTTCTGGTAAACTCCCGGCGCAGAGCTACTGGGGTGACCCTGATAGACGGGTTGGTTGGGTCGGTCGTTTCCCGAGTGGTTCTTGCCGTACGCAGAGAGCCAGCAGTACCTATCTGGCGACTGGTAAATAGGCCAGTGCAAGATATAGAGGCCAGAGGCTGTAGTCAGTACGGGGTCGTAGTTGTGATGCGCGTCGTTGGGCCCAACAGGTAGCAGGTCGCACGCCTCGCTACATCCACTACTGTCGTATCAAGAAGAATTCTGTCAGTGGTTCGACGCAGCAGTCACCATAGCGTGTCGTGTATCTGCACTCCAGAGAATACTGCTGCCGCTGCTGAGAGCACAGATAGAGGGTTGCAGTCGCCACGGACATCCACACCATCGTTGGCGAGCAACACCTTCTGGGAGATTGTGAGCGGGTGAGTTCACTCGCGGGAGACTCTATTCAAGGGTGTAAGCCACTGAGGAAGACCCGACTTGCTTGTATGGTGAAGTGTCGAGAGCGGTCAGGAACGTTCTATGATGCGTTGGTAGGCGTCGTTAATCGACAAGCCTGTGCGTCCGGTGAAGCGTGCCCACCACAGTATAACCACAACGAGGAGAGCACCTGGCAGCAAAATCAGCAGTGTATCGATGGTCCCGGCCACCGTTCGCTCGGCCACGAAGAGCTTTGGATACGGGCTGGTAGGCCTTCCGACGACCAGTGTCAGCCACGTGTTTGACGCAAAGTGGATCCCGATCGGGAGCGCAAGGCTTCCCGTCGCTACATATGCCGTCACAAAGTACGACACGGAGAGAACTGCCTGTAGTGCGCCAAACACCGGATTGGTAAACTCGGCTGCGGCACCGAACGCGTGCGGAAGCCCGAACACAAGCGCACTCAGTATGATTGCACCGGCTAGTGCACCTGTGCGTGAGACGCTTCGTGCAGCAAGTCCCTCTGCGGCGTTCCGAATCAGTAAACTCCGGAACACGAACTCTTCCCATACTGCAGTCACCAACAGGCCGAACAGACTCACGCCAGTGATGATAGCAAGTGACGAGGCCCCCGTCGTAACGCCTCTGACCGCCGTGTCCGTGACTGTGAGCCCGCCCGTTCTGGCCCAGATGACGGTGACAGCAAACTGGAAAATGAGTCCTAATCCGATGCCGGCAGCGAGCTCACGGAACCAGACGGCGTTGATATCGAACCCAACACTCGACACAGACCGGTCTCCGAGTCTGACTGCAACCACGACAGTCCCAGCAAGTGCGGCAAGATATGGGAGTTTCAGCTCTGTGATGACAGGTTGAACGTCGGCAGCACTGAAGATCGTCTCTCCAATTATGACGAGTCCGATAAACACCACCACTGCGAATAGGATCCGCCAGGTTGCTCGAAGTCGCGTGTCGGTCTCCCCATACAAGACCTGCTCGACAGCCGTTCGCCTGTCTGTGGCTTGGGGTGCTTCCTCTCGGTTCGTCAAGTCCATAGATCTCTCTACCTGTTATACTGCAAAAAAGACACCCTGAATATACAGGGTTTCGACGTGCCGGAGACAGATGTACACTCACCTACACCGGAGAGCGCAAAGTGCAGAGACTGCGTTGCGTAGCGTGGTAGGCGGAGACTCAGCCGGTACGTGTGACTCATACGCTTGACTGGCTACTCGTCTATGTCAGCGTACACCCGGCTCAATCCGCATTCAGGACAGACGAAAACGTGTGCAGCAAACTTCTCCTTGACCCCAAGAGAACCGAGAATCCCTTCCGTGCTCTCTTCAGAGACAACCCGCAGATTGTACCCACCTGCTTTCAGCGTCATTTGCTCCATCTCAACACTACAATCCGGACATCGAGGTGGTGTTTCACCCATCCTATCCGGGTTTTATCTGATCGTGGGTTAAGATTGTCCTGACCGGTGCGTGTTTTGCATCGTCTCCGGCCCGGAGTGTTGTGCCAGTGACACATCAGGCCGTACGTGCGAGGTACAGAGCGTTAGAACGTGGATACAGCACACGCTGATCTGAACTTCTCTAATTGAGCGTTTCTTAATATTTCCAAAGACAAGCTTATTGAATCAAGCAGGACAACAGGATACGAAACTGAATGGCCTTTTCATTTGACACCACGTACAAAGACTTAGACGCAAGTCTATATTCGAGGATAACGCCGGAACGTATCGCTCATCCCGAAGTTTTGGTTCGAAATGATGGGGTGTGTGCTGATCTTGGATTGGAGACAGCGAAGCTCGATGCGGAGATGTTAGCAGGCCAGGACCGTTTGGAGGACCCGATTGCTCAGGCATATGCAGGCCACCAGTATGGAAGTTTTACCATTTTGGGCGATGGGCGAGCGATGATACTTGGCGAACACGTACGCAATGGGGAGAGGTACGATATTCAACTGAAAGGGGCTGGTCGAACGCCGTACTCCGGTCGAGGCGATGGTAGGGCTACTGTGAGTTCGATGCTCAGAGAGTATCTGTACTCGTATGCGATGCAGCATCTCAACATCAAGACATCGCGGAGTCTGGCCGTCGTCGAAACCGACGAAGCAGTCGAACGGCGACGGACAGAACCCGGTGCCATCCTTGTCCGAGTGATGAACAGCCACATTCGATACGGAACGTTCCA
>JAQCNF010000087.1 GCA_028275165.1 Haloquadratum sp. | reverse complement strand
ATAACAACAGGCAAAAGACAGTTTATGAGATCAGCAGTCAAATAGGCCAATTGTGTCGTCGCTACCGGCTCAGCAGCGTTCTGGCCCCGAGAGACATCCGAGCGACACCGAACACAACAGTTAGAATAGTCATCTGGTGCGAGCGGTGTGCGACAATCGTTTGAACCCTGTGACTGCGGCGGAATTGGCAGGATTGTGGAACTGACCATCCCTCAGCGAGGAGTGACGGATGAGACACCAGCGTTGGTGGCTGTCACCAATCCCACTGTTGAGACTAGAACGCATAGCTGCGGAATTGGAGATCAAGATACTCACGATGAATGTATACATCATTCACGAAATCCAGGCACTGAAACAGCAGGGACAACTCGGTGGCTACATCAGTGACTGATGTTTAACGGTTTGATTGTGACTGACTCTGGGACAGTTCAGCGAGCTATGTACGTGACATCACAGTCACACCGAATGAGATACTCTGGTTTCAGTCGTAAATCGGGGCTGATATTATGACGCTAGTCAATATTCCGACTTCTTCTGATGTTTGGCGTCAGCGCGCACGGGTCGACATACTTGAGCCATAGGAGGCGCTCAGAGATGCACAAGCGTTCGACTTGAGCGGCTACTCTGAGCCGACTATCGGAGCAATCGTATGGCGTCGTGTGGCGTATGACAGAAGTTCAGCGAAAAGCCCAACGAGTTGAGTCGTGGGGGAAGTCACAAATAATCCCGTCGTGGTGTCATTTCGAACATTTTCGCGGCTTTCTGTATTTGTCTCGACAGCGTTGTCAGACGCTGCTCCATACCCCGTGTCGTGAAGTATCATCCCACAAGCGTTGCATCTACACATAACTAAAGCGAGTACCTCGGGGCTTGACCCCGAGGTGCTTCACATTAGTGGAAGACCCACCGGCAGTGGACACAAGGGGGGAATTCCTGCAGGCTTTCGAAAATCAATTCCAGATACAGCACTCAGATGAATTCGGTTGCCTACGAAGCGGTATCGGTTTAATCTACCATGTGAAAAGCCAACGTGTGCTTAGCAGTCGACTCCCTCCTGAAATTGCCCGTGGAATACGTGATGTGAGCCCGATACTTCTGGGTATCATCCCATTCGGGCTCGTCTCTGGCGTTGCAGCGATTGAGGCAGGACTGACACCAGTGCAAGCGATGGGGCTCTCTGTGTTTGTCTTTGCCGGAACATCTCAACTTGCTGTGATTGATCTCTTAGCACAGAACGCAGCACTGAGTGTTACTCTTTTGACTGGTGTAGTAATAAATCTTCGAATGCTGATGTACTCAGCCTCCATTGCCCCATCATTACAGTCGATTCACGGGTACTGGAAAGCTATCTCTGCCTACATTTTAACCGATCAGTCGTACGCACTGGCGGTTGCCCGATATGCGGACTCCGACCTCACCGCTTATGAGCGGCTCCAATATTACTTTATCGTCGCCCTTGCTCTCTGGATCGTCTGGCAGATAACGACAATCATTGGAATTCTTGTCGGTGCACAGGTGCCAGACGCGTGGGGACTGGGATTTGCAGTCCCGCTGGTATTTTTAGCCATACTCGTCCCAGCAATCACTTCTCAGCCGAAACTTGCCGCAGCAATTGTCGGCGGGACAGTGGCAGTGGGCGGTGAGGTACTCTCGCTTCCATACAACTTGGGGCTCATTGTCGGCGGTCTCGCTGGAGTCGCTGCTGGGCTCTCCACCGAGCGGATATTAAACAAACGAACAACTGGACAGAACGATGTCGACTGAGTACGGTCCCATTGCAATCTGGAGTGTGATTCTCAGCCTTGGAATCCTCACATATACCATTCGCGCATCATTTGTCACGTTATTCGGGCTCATTGATGACGTTCCCCCTGAAATCACCAACGCACTCCGGTACGTTCCTCCAGCAGTCTTAGCAGCGCTTACTGTTCCAGCATTCCTTTCGCCGACAGGCTCAGTCGAAATCATCGGAAATGAGCGTGTCTTCGCTGGAATAGCAGCCACAGCCGCTGCATGGTATTTTGACGACGTCACAGCGACGATTGTTGTGGGTATGTGCATTCTTTGGATTATCCGATTTGGGCTCTGACTCTGCGAAGAGACAGAGTGATGTTAATTACTCTATCCTCATCTGGCTGAACAGCTACCGACGACGACACTCGAATCAGATCCGCACCCTATCGTCAAGTTACTCCTGTGATATGTGTTTGTACGAAATCTACCGGTGGTCATATTCCTCCTCAGTGCATACCATTTGGTAATTGATGGCATCTACACCGTCGTTGTTTGATAAGCATCGAGTTCACCTCCGCGCATTCGGCGGGAGTTTAGCTGTAATACTTCTCGTGCTACTTATCGCAGGAATCGCTGTCGCTCTTGCTGACCCACTGTTGTCTGTGTTTGGTGTCGACAGCGACAGCGCATTAGGAAGGGCTGCGATAAGTGCCGCACAGTTCATTGGATTCGGCATTGCAGGCGGTGGATATGCACTCCTGACAGATCAACGTCAGTTCATCAGTATTGAATTACCTTCGCGGTCAGACATGCTGTGGATTGGCATCGGAATCGTCACACTACTAGCTCTCTTTGGCGTCGTAAGTGGCCTGTTCTCGCTGCTTGGAATTGAAAGCGCAGACAGTGCAATTGTTGAACAGGGACAGGACAACCCAGTCTATTTCCTATATCTGATTCCTATCACAATATTTCTTGTAGGCCCAACCGAGGAACTGATATTTCGCGGCATCATTCAGGGACACTTTCGAGAGGCATACGGTTCCGTGGTTGCGGTAATTACCGCTAGCAGTATTTTTGCAGTCATTCACTTTTCCTCATATCAGGGCAATGGGCTCATTGCAACGCTGACCACAATTATGATTTTAGGATCGACACTCGGGGTGATTTATGAACGAACACGTAATCTGGTTGTGCCAGCTGTCGTCCATGGACTGTTCAATACTGTCCAATTTTTCTTTGTATATGCGAGTATCACAACCTCAATGGGTTAGCACGCTTACCGTGAGACCAGTGCTCGTGCTTATGCAGGATTCTTTCTGGACAATTCAGTGCCGCAAATTGGACATCGGTCGCGGTGTTCATCGAACTCTCGACCGCAGCCCTGGCACTGGAAAGTCCACTCACGTGCTTCTTCGATCCCTTCTTCTGCAATAACCTTCACGTCAACATCCACGCGATTTGCAACATTTTGCATCGCGTAGTCGTCAGTTACCAAAATCGCATCAAGTTCGAATGCCGCGGCCAGCAATCGAACATCAGTTTCTGATAACTCCTCAGAATCTCCTGTCTCTTTTGCTGCGCGCTGGATTGTATTTACTGTGCCACCGGCTGGGATATGGATGTGCATTCCCGAGCCTTCGTCCGCATCGAATCGATAGGAAGCTTCTCCCTCGAGTTCGTCTCGGACCATGGGGATCGAAGCGGTATCTTCAGTCGTATGGTACTCATTGATGAACGCTGGTGAATCGAGAACCTGCATCGGATTGGTTATTGGAAACTATTGTTGGATGACAATGTAGTCTTCGACTGACTGAACTTGAGAGACTGGAATTCGAACATTTCCTGCCTCATCTGAATTAAATTGCAACTGATCCGGATCAACCTCACTTCGTGGTGAGACCAGTAGGTCATTTAATGCTCCACTTTTGACGTCCATTTCGACATTATATAAAATACCGAGTTGTTTGCCATCGGACCCCATTACTGCTTTTCCGGAGAGATTTTCAGCAAGTTGCTTGCTCATACGGTCTTATCAGAGCGGAGTAATATAAACATCGTGGGATTTTCGTGAGGTTGCATCTCCATCATCACCAGTTATCAGCAGTCTAAAGCCTTCGTTCGGGACTGGTAGTCTTCGATATCCGCAGCAGCACTGGGTTTGTCTTCGAACTACTCAATTCCATGGTGATTCAGCACAATACGTCGGATGGATGACGATGGAGTTAATTACAGTCCATCCACAACTTATAGGTAAGCCTTCTTGGGGTGTATTCTATGTCTGATACCGATTCCGAACCCCCTTCACAAGCCGAGCCGAGTACACTACGAACACCGATTGTTGCTGTTTTGGGCCATGTTGATCATGGGAAGACCACGCTTTTAGATACCATCCGTGGGTCAACAGTGAGCGAGGGAGAAGCCGGAGCGATTACCCAGCATATCGGCGCAACAGCGGTTCCTCTCGAAACAGTCTCAGAGATGGCTGGGGCACTCGTCAATCCGGTGGACTTCGATCTCCCTGGACTATTATTTATCGACACTCCCGGTCATCACTCCTTTACCACCCTTCGTTCCAGAGGTGGCGCGCTAGCGGACATAGCCATCCTGGTAGTTGACGTCAATGATGGATTCCAACCACAGACGATTGAAGCACTTGATATTCTTCAACGTACAGGAACTCCGTTCGTAATTGCAGCAAACAAAGTTGATACCACCCCTGGATGGAATCCCAATGAGGCAACGCCTATACAACAGACATATGATGCTCAACCAAGTTCGACACGAAGTCGGCTCGACGAGTCACTGTATGAGATTATCGGGGACCTCTCAGATGAAGGGTTTTCAGCAGACCTGTACTGGCGAGTGCAGAACTTCACACAAAATATCGGTGTAATTCCACTTTCAGCGATTACCGAGGAAGGGGTTCCTGATTTGTTGACTGTGTTGATGGGTCTGTCACAGCGGTACATGCGCGATCAAATGACGGTGGATGTAGGCGGCCCCGGTGCAGGGACGATCTTAGAAGTCAAGGACGAGCGAGGCTTTGGTGCAACGGTTGATGTTGTTCTTTATGATGGAAGTGTTCGTGAGGATGATACCGTTGTTGTCGGTGGACTTGATGGGTCAATTCATACTGACGTACGAGCGTTATTACAACCCCGTCCGAATGCTGAGATGAGGACTGAAAGCGCGTTCGATACTGTTGAGTCAGTGCAGGCTGCTGCTGGTGTAAAAATAGCGGCCCCGGACTTGGAGACAGCCGTCGCTGGTGCTCCACTGCGTGTTGTTCGTAATCGTGACAAGGCAACAGTCGTCTCCGAAGTTGAAGCTGAATTAGCCGAAATCACCGTGACGACTGCTGATGAAGGAGTGGTAGTCAAGGCCGATACGCTCGGCAGTCTTGAAGCCATGGCGAATGCACTTGAGGAGGCTGAAGTTCCGATCCTTCGAGCTGAAGTAGGTGACATTGCACCCCGCGATGTGGCGGTGGCTTCGACAGCATCTGAGGATTTGCACCGAGCGATTCTCGGGTTCAATGTTGATGTGCTCGCCAATGCAGAAGCAGAACTTGAGGACAGCCCTGTACGATTGTTTCATGATGATGTCATATACCAACTTGTCGAAGAGTATGAGTCATATGTCGACGAGATACAGCAGGCACAACAGGAAACAATCTTAGACAAGATCGTTCGCCCGTGTCGATTCCAAATTCTTGATGACCATATCTTTAGACAGTCCAGCCCAGCAGTCGTTGGCGTTGAGGTTCTCTCAGGAACGCTCAAGAACAACCAGTACGTCGTTAAATGGGAAAATAATGAACCCACGCGGGTTGGTGAACTCTCAGGTATTCAAGAACAGGGAGAGGATGTTTCACAGGTCCGCGCTGGGACTCGCGTTTCTGTCGCGATCGACGGGCCAACTGTTGGTCGTCAAATTGAGGAGGGCGACGAGCTATGGGTTGATCTTCCAGAAAAGCACGCAAAAATACTTGAACAGGAGCTCTCTGATGAAATCCCGGGTGATGAGCTTGAGGCACTTACTGCGTATCTGAATAAACATCGGAAGCGCAGACCATTCTGGGCCAAGTAATTTCCAAACGAAAGCCAACTCAGTGCTCCGATGCTCCTAAACTGGCATAACTCAACAAGTAGGCGTCATTTTGGATAGTGACTCCAGTCTTAAACCGTGAACTCCCCTGTCCGAGTTCTGTATCCTCAAAATGTAGATACTGTATTTTCATGACTACGTATAGTAGCAGGCACTGAGTGAATACTATGCATTGGTTTCGTAAATAATCACCTGATTATTCCAGTAATATGTATTATATATCCACAACAATCGTTGGGATTACGTCTTCTGACTCGGCGTAAGTTTTTAGATATATGTACATATATATGAATATGAGGTGTATTGCTATGAGTACAGAAGAACCGATATCAACAGAAACCCTCCGAGTCGGAACTGAATCGCGCTACGATATTCTACTGGCAGTACTGCCATTGCCGCTAATCCTTGGATTATTTATTGCATCGGCAGCACAAATTACATTAGCGATTGGTGCCGCCCTTGGTGGAGTATTATCTGCAGTTGTGTTAGCTTACGGACTGTTTATTGATTCTCCAACACCTACGTATTGAGATACCTCAAAGACGAACTAATGGAAAACTAATTTTCCACTCTGTGACATTTTTAATTCTGTGACTTTTTGTTAAATTTTCCCTCGTAAACTCATCAGTGAGTTCTTAGGCGTATCAGCTAAGATACCCGTGCGACTAAGATGAGCGATATCGCCGTGCGATAAGCCCAAAGCAAAGAAGTGAAATAACCCCAACCGGATAACCGAGTCCCGGCACAAACCCGGAGGACCCCCCAGTTGATGTCGGAGTTAGAGTCGCAGTCTCGGCGTCTGTTCTGGACGGATTCACCCCAATCACGGTCAGATCCTCTGAGCTCAGTGATCCAGTCCCAGCAGTCAGTGTAAACTCACCAGCCTCAGGAATTTCGACCTGCATGTCACCATTTTCATCGCTCCGACCGATTCGCTGCCCATTTCGCCGCACAACAACGTCTTCTGCTGGCTCGCCGTACGCGTTCGTCACTGTGATTCCGACTTTCTCACCAGCGATAACCCGCTCATTTCCTGATTGTATAATAAACTGTGGTGTTCGACTTATTTCAAATGTAATATTCCCCCGCTCTTCAGAGATGTTTACGGCTCGTTTCACCTCTTGATACCCCTCTTTTGTGACTGAGATATCTACCTCGGTATTAACGGGGACTCGAGCAACAGTCCTTCCATCTCCGAGTGTTCTGAAGTCACCTACATCTGGTATCGAGATAACGGCATCTTCCACCGGTCTGACGGGATCAAAGTGCGGGTCAGTGACTCTGAATTCATAGGTTACTCCCCCAGGCTCCAATGAGAGTGTGATTCGTTTATTCTGCTCAAGGTTGACGATTCGCCGAAGATCAAAAAATCCAGGCTGTCTCACATTAATTATGTATCGGCCAGCTTCGATTGTTCCACTCTCTATCTGTCCACTTTGATCTGTCTGAGCCTCAACAACAGTCCTGTTATCTTGGACGAGTTCAACCGTTGCGCCTGTGATGGTTCTTGAATCGCCACCGTTTGTCACAACAGTAAGCGATGCCTTTTCAGCCACACTCAGCGTTACTTGCTGTCCGGCTGGTTCTTCTATTGCTACTGGAAAATTGAGAGTGTACTCCGGATGTTCCATCGTCAACTCAATTTGCTCATCTTTTGGCACATCTAATAATGCCATTCCATTACTCGCTGTGACTGATGATGTTGAACCATCACTCCAGTCTGCCATCACTGTTGCACCGCGGATTGCTTCATCATCTGTATTTTCGACTGAGGCGACAATAGTCGTCACATCAATTTCTTGTGCACTACTGACGGGAACTCCACCAGCAATCGTTATACAGATGAGCAGATAGATAATCCATTTTCGATCCATACCAGCTATTTTATATCATACTACATAGCTGTGGCTCACTCAGAGAGAGCATATCGAGTGCAAGTAGCCGATGACCGAGTCGGCTTATTCGTCAACAGATATCGAATCGTCTAGCCTGTCACCCTTGGATTCAGTGTATTATCGAGCAGTTGGCGTGATATTGTCCCCAACGGCACTCATCGCCTGATAAGCAGCAGACGCAGCCAGTCCTCGTGCGACCTCATTCCGATCCGCATCGGTCAGTCCACTCTCTAGCTCTTCCTTATCTGGTGTAAAGCCAGCACTGACTGGTCGGCCAGCAGGTGGTCGGACAGCAACTGTCGCTTGTGGCCCACTTGTCCCATAAGTTAATTCAGCCCCGACAGCGTATCCATCTGGTAAGTATTGTTCAGTCCGAGAAACAATGCCTGTGACTGCTTGTCGCAGAGTACGGACTTCTGCCCCTGAAACCTCGATTTCCTCTGGCTTCCCTGCATCAACAATACCCGGCGTGCCTGCATACGGATTATTACCGTTCATCTATGAGTATAATTGTACGTGAACACGAATAATAAACGCGTCGGCTGTCATAAATATGATGTCTGATCATACTCCCCTTGCCTGCCTGGCCGCATACTCGCATCTCATACCACTGTTTTTGCCTCTTAGATAGGTGGACTGAGCGTATGAGAGCTAATCATCGTCAGCAGGCGGCTGTGTCTTTCTTTGGCCGGCTCTTGGCCCTTCAATGTCAACAGCAGGCAGCATATCTCGCAGATACCGTCCGGTGTGTGACTCTTCGACTCTCGCAACGTGCTCAGGCGTTCCGGCGGCGACCACTTCTCCCCCGTTCTCGCCTCCTTCTGGACCAAGGTCGATAATGTGATCCGCGTTTTTGACTAAATCAAGCTCGTGCTCAACCACGACAATCGTGTTTCCGTTATCAGTCAGCCGCTGTAATACTTGGATGAGCTTTCGTTCATCCTCCTTATGAAGACCCGTTGTCGGCTCGTCAAGTAAATAAAGTGTCTCTCCAGTCTGTCTCTTCCCAAGTTCCTCTGCGAGTTTCACCCGTTGGGCCTCGCCACCTGAAAGTGTTGTTGAAGGCTGGCCTAACGTCATATATCCCAACCCAACATCTTGTAGTAACTGGAGTCTACGACGAATCTGTCGATTTGCTTCAAAAAAGGAGAGTGCCTCTGAGACCTCCATATCCAGAACATCCGAAATGGTCTTGTCTTTGTATGTCACATCAAGTGTCTCAGTGTTGTATCGGGCACCATCACATGCCTCACATGGCACATGCACATCAGAGAGAAAGTTCATCTCAATCTTCACTGTCCCTTGTCCACCGCATTCCTCGCATCTTCCTCCCTTGACATTAAACGAGAATCGACCTTTCTTATATCCGCGTTGCTTCGACAGTTTTGTTTCTGCAAAGAGTTTGCGCACGTAATCAAAAACGCCGGTATATGTTGCCGGATTCGACCGTGGGGTTCGACCAATTGGCGACTGATCAATGAGCCGGACTGTCTCTATCCCATGAATTCCTTCGATGGCATCGTGCGCACCAGGGTCAACTGACGTATTATCATTCATCTCCCTGGCCAATCGCTTGTAAAGAATATCATGCATCAGCGTGGACTTTCCAGATCCAGAGACACCAGTTATCGCCGTAAACTGCTCCAGTGGAATCTCGACATCGACTCCCTTGAGATTATGCTGCCGCGCGCCCTGAATCTTCAGCGCTGTCTCACTCTCACGCCGAGTGTCTGGGGTCGGGATCGTCTTCTCTCCCGAAAGATAGTCACCAGTAACTGACTGCTCAGCATTACAGACTTCCTCAAAGTCACCGTGCACGACCACCTGGCCCCCACGCTTCCCGGGTCCAGGTCCCATGTCAATAATCCCATCAGCTCGCCGCATCGTCTCTTCGTCATGTTCAACGACTAGCAAGGTGTTGCCAAGGTCTCGCAGCCCTTCGAGGGTATTTAACAATCTATCATTATCACGCTGGTGAAGGCCAATGGATGGTTCGTCTAACACATACAACACACCTACCAGTCCTGACCCCACCTGCGTCGCTAAGCGTATCCGTTGGCTCTCACCCCCTGAGAGGGTTGAGGCCTCTCGATCTAAGGTAAGGTACTCAAGACCAACCTCCTGCATAAACTGAAGGCGCGAACGAATTTCTTTTAGAATCTCGCTGGCAATTGTTTTCTCTCGCTCGCTTAATTCAGACTCGAGACCATCGAAGTGACGCAGTGCGTCACCGATGCTCATCTGGTTCACGTCTGTAATGGAGGTCTCACCGATGAGGACATGCCGCGACTGTTGTTTGAGTCGTGTCCCCTCACATTTCGGACATGTCGTCACAGCCATATACTTCTCAATATGCTCTCGTGTTGAGTCAGATTCCGTTTCAACGTGCCGTCGCTCTAAGTTCGGTATGACACCCTCGAATCGCTTCCTTTTACGACGTGTTCCATTCCGAGTGTGTCTTTGGAAGACAACCTCTGAGCGGGTTCCATACAAAAATTGCTGCTGGACGTTCTCTGAGAGTTCTGAGAATGGTGTTTTAACACTGACGTTGAAATGATTCGCAACGGCATCTAACCGTGTCTGATAGTAGGACCGACTGTACGACCACGGCTCAAAGACATTCTTAATGGCTTTTTCGGGATCCCGTACCACGAGATCCTCATCTATTTCTTTTGTCTGCCCAAGGCCTTCGCACTCAGGACACGCACCATATGGGCTGTTGAATGAGAACGAGCGTGTTTCAATCTCAGAGAATTGAAACTCTGAATGTGGATTCCCAAGCGCCTCGGAGAATTCGACCATCGCCCTATCTTCTCCCTCACCTGAGAGTGCTCCAGTCGATCGGCTATTGGTTACGATGTCACTCTCTGTCGGTGGGTCCGGAATGATTACTTTGAGCAACCCCCCGGCCTCATCTAATGCGGTCTCGACCGAGTCGGCAATACGAGAGCGTGATTTGTCTGAGAGTTTCACTCGGTCGACAATTACATCAACCGTGTGGTCGTAGTTTTTATCTAACTCTGGTTCCTCTCTTGTCAAGTCATAGCTCTCGCCATCGACTTCAACCCGAGCATACCCATCGGCGACGAGCTCGTCAAAACGATCTTCAAAGCTCCCTTTTTGATCGCGAACAATCGGTGCGGCGATCATAGCACGAGTCCCTTCAGGAAATTCCAAGAGTTGCTTCACCATCTCCTGGGCAGACTGCTCGCCGACCTCTTCTCCTGTAATTGGATCATACTGTGTACCAACTCGTGCATATAGCAATCGTAAGTAGTCATGCAGCTCAGTCACTGTCCCAACGGTAGAACGCGGGTTATTCGCTGCATTCTTTTGATCGATTGAAATTGCAGGCGAGAGCCCCTCGACAGCTTCTACCTCTGGCTTATCCATCTGGCCAAGGAAATTCCGTGCATATGCAGACAGTGACTCAATATACCGCCGCTGTCCCTCCGCATACACTGTCTCAAAGGCCAATGACGACTTGCCTGACCCAGACAGGCCTGTCACGACTGTAAATGACTCACGCGGAATTTGGACGTCGAGGTCATCGAGATTATGTTCTTTTGCCCCCCGCACCTCGATAAAGTCCATACTCATCTCCTAATCACACGAGCGGGGATAATGAAAGGGCGTCGGTTATGCTCACGATAGCATTGCTCACGATCAATTGAGCTTCTCTCGCGAGATTGCAACACCCGTTGGTGCGATGATGAGCTGGTCATCTCCTTTTTGAACAATGTCGCCATCAACTTCGTCTGCGACCTGTCGAAGCGAATCAACAATATGCTCCATAGTACTATCTGACGTCGTATGTCGGGTGATGTCGGCGATAACTAAATCACCATCATAGACTGCATCTTTGATCTCAATTACGTCCTGTTGTCCACCAATTGTTGCAATTTGAACACTCATATTCGCATCACCACGTGCCGTCTCAAAGTCATCAATATCCAGTTCGACATATTCATCCGGGGCGTTTGAGTCGCTCCCGATTATCTTGCTCATAATTCCCATACATTCCATGAACGAGCAAGTGCTGTTAGTTCTTGCGTCAGACATCGAAAAGATGTCAGTTTACTGCTTACAAACTCTCATATTCTTGTGTTCGATGGAGAGAAATCACGGTGGTATAAGCCTCGCCAGAAGACTGGTCATCCTGAGTGGCCTGCAAACGACCGTATCCCGCAACAGGACAGAAAGTGGCGCCCCTTGTCACACGGGAGAGGTCACGCGGACGAGATGCTCAAGACTTCGGTATCAAAATTGTGCATTTAGATCACTGCACTGTCGTCGTACCTTCGGGAGGGTAACCTGTTGTCGGGTTTCTTATTTGCTGTCATCGTATACTCATCAACATGTTGTTAGTGCGCGGCCACGGCGGTGGGACCGCTCTCACCGGAACAATCTTTGAACCTGGTGAGGATCCACCAAGTTATAAAGGCGCACCTGATGAAAACGCCCCATTTGTGTGGGTTTGCGATGAGTTCTATGAGGTTGATAGCGGGGGTACAGAAATGACAATTAATGATGAATCGATCCGTATCGCGTTCGAGTCACCAATGCCTCGTGGGTTTGAAACCCGCGAGCAAGCTACAAAAATGGCAAAAGAGCATATTAGGACACAGTTCGCACGCATCGGTGTTCCGACGTCTTCTGTCCGAGTTGAGACTCTGTCTCCTGATGCTCGCCCTGAGCGATAGACTGTTAGGGTAGATATCAGAGCTGATTGAACTGCTGAGGCAGTAAGCAAACAGTGTTACACACTATCTCTATGTACCATTTTGCAGGCGCTAAGCCCCCACCTCAAAGAGCGAGTAAGATGGAGTCGTTCACAACAGGTATTTGTGTTTCTGGAATGGTCATGGCGAAAGATAATAGACATTTGGAACGCACTCTCCGAGTGTGACAATCAGTGCTGTTGGGTTTGATCTTGATGAAACGCTGGCAATCCCTACCAGAGATCGAACTGCTATCTTAGCCGAGGCAATTGATCTCACAGACGCGCCACCAGTTACGCGTGAGCAGTATCTTGAAGCACATGGTCAAAACCTGACTGCAGATTCCAGAGTGCCAATTTTTCGAGATTTATTTGAAGAAACACAACACTCAGATCCTGAGCACGTTGCAGCCACCTATCGACGGCTGATTGGGGAGGCATTAGAGCCACTATCAGGTGTTGAATCTTCGCTACGGCGCCTTCGCACAGAGTATCAGATTGGATTGCTAACCAATGGCCCACGCCGCGCACAGCGGGATAAACTCAAACGGTTATCTTGGACAGATCTGTTTGATGTAACGCTCATTACTGGTGAACTTGAAGCAGGGAAGCCAGATGCTGAAGCATTCGAAGCGTTAATTGAACGCCTCGAAACTCAACCAGCGAACACTGTATTCGTCGGAGATGACGTTCAAGCCGATATCGAAGGTGCCGCAGCTGCTGGTCTTGTTCCAATCCAAGTGCTCTATCCTGAAGGACCGCCACCATCCAATGTAGCAAAGTCGACGATTATGAGAGAGGAGCTTCCATCTAGCCTTTTCAACCTACTCTCAGAATTATAATCCAGATGATCAGTGCTCATACAGGCTCGAAAAGCATATCTGTGGCTGTCGTTGTGTCTTTACCCGCCAAGATGGATCCGGCAATATAGACATAAACGCTCAATGCCCAATTCTCACATATCGTCTCAACTGGTGTCTTTTCAGGGATCAGGCCAAGAATAAAGCAATTCCGGCGAGTTTGACTCCTATTCCAACGCCGACGATGACAATGGTGGCATGCCCCCGAGCGAGCAAACAGTAATCGGAATCAGTCAATAACCGGTGCACACAGGGTACAACTGAGGGTGACCACCGTCAGCAACACAGAAACTAACTCCAAGTCCGTCGAAACCTGCTCAATCTTCGCTGGACAGAGATAACGAGGTTGAATGCGGTCAGCGATAGCGAGGAATGCCGGGGGTTAACTTGGCACTGCAAGCAGTCCCATTCTACCGTATAGAGCACGAGAATCCCCTCAGATTCGGACTGAATTGATGCGTGGTGAAGCTTGGTGAAATTCCAAACCTGCAACCTCCAGCAGTTAGGTTTCTCCGTGTTCACGCAGAGTGAGACCTCAAACGGTATCTTTCACAACAACGGCCTGATGGCAGACAGCATCAGAGCTGCTGTAAGACTGCTAAGAACCACTTAACTTGTGCGCCATTCGTAATTCGCACGGTTATCTCACACTCTCCTGTCATGTCGAGCGTCAGCCCCTGTTTAGTAGCCTCTCTCTCAATTTGTGATGTTTCTGTAGTGAAGATAACCTCGATATAACTCGGGTATATAACTGTCGTGGCGAGATGATCCGACTGGTCGTCAACGTCGTCTGATGTCCGGCTCATACGATATCCGTGTGCTCCTGTTGCAGTCGGTTGTGCGCTTGAGTCGACATCGTACAGCTCGATCTCCTCAAGTGATTCAGTGTGACCGGTTATTTCAGAAGCAAGTAGTTCTGCGAGTCGATTCCCGTCATTAAGTGTATCTTTCACCATCGTTTTTCTCTAACTCCTGTCTCGCCAACTGTCTGACTTTGTCCGTACTGATATCGCGTTCACAGGCATACACTGCAGCGGCAGTCTCGACCGTTATACCCAGTTGTTGTTGTCGCTCATTAATTGCGGCAACAGTTGATTGTTTACTTTCACTCGTTGTCTCAAGAATTTGAAGTATCTGCTCAAAAGCCGACTGATCTCTAAATATCGATTCAGATGGCTCAAATGACTCCGGAATTGAAACTGATGTATGATCGAATTGCGCATGAATACCGCGGTCATCGCGCACAAGTAACTTCTTTCCCTCAGCGATATCGATAAGTCGCTGTGCCTGATCAGGTGAAAACCATTCCCGATCGACAGCTAATGCGACCACAAACTCTCCGGGTGAGAGTGTCTGTTCGCCATGTTGTTTAAATGGGACCGCGACAGTAATCTCCAACGACATAGATTTATTCATCCAGTGAACGGTTATGAGACTCCTGTTTTGATTATTTCGAGGTGGAGTCGCCCTTTTCGGGGAGCGATCATAGAGGAGAAGAAACTGACAAACGATACAGAACATCATAGTAGTCTGGGTAGTTGGCTTCCTCCCGATACGATTCATTGAAATAGCCGCCATAGAGTGTATTATACATGAAGGACCAAGGACGCTCAACTCGGAAGCGAACTGGAGGCAGGTTACACCGTTCAAGCAAAAAGAAACGACACCAATTAGGACGCGAACCAGCAGAAACGACGGTTGGCGAGCCAAAATTCCAGATAATTGATTCGATGGGAAATGAAAAAAAAGTTCGCGCGCTCTCCACCAATGAAGCTCAGATATCCGACGGTGAGACGACGACATCTGCGACTATTCAGAATGTTATCGAAAACCCAGCGAATGTTAACTACATTCGCCGGAATATTATCACTAAGGGTGCAGTTATCGAGACAAGCGAAGGCAATGCCCGCGTTACCTCACGTCCTGGCCAGACCGGCCAGGTGAATGCAGTTCTGGTTGAGTAAACTCATTCAGTTTACTCAATCCGACTACATAGTTTTTCGTCTGAATATATCATTCGAACAAAGTCCGGTTCGTATGAACTGCCGCGTATGGTGATTCGAAGCAGGACACAGGGTCATAGCTATCACCCTCGCGCAGAGAGAGCTAAGAAGATATCTTCTCCATGCCCACGAGAGTCACGGAGTAGGCGTTGCTTTTTGCAATGCTGTTTCGGCTATATTACCACCATAATCCGCACTCCGGGAGATTGAATCAACGATAAGTCCGAGCAGTTGTGCACGGGCCGGGTCCAGATCTCTGAGTAAGTTATCGACTTCTCGAGCGCGTTGGTCGATTTCATGAACTGCTTCACGAGTTTCATTTGCGAGGTCTGTCGCCTCCTGTGAGTCAGCGGTAAATAGTGCGTTCATAGCATCATCGATAATCTCTTCTGAGTCTTGCTGAATATCGCTCAGCGAATTAAACACATCACTCGGCACAGACTGCTCGAAATTCAGTGTTAGATGCCCAATCTTCGTCGCATGGTCTGCAATTCGCTCTAATTGTCGCGCTGCGGATTGATAATCAAAACAGGTCTCACGCTCTAATCCGAGCTCCTCAGCAGCTTTCGGCGTTCGGAGAGTCGCTCTAAAGATCCGAGAAACGACCATCCAGAGGCGGTCAACATCATCGTCCCGCTGTATGACATCTCTCGCCATGTCTTTATCAAGCGTTGAAAGCGCATCAACGATATCTGAAAGCATAGAGAGGGCAATAAGCCGCATTCGCGTCACGGCATTATGAATCGAAAGCTCAGAGGAGTCCAGTAGATCCTGAACAACGATACAATCACGTGTCTCTTCGAGTACCTCTAAACCGACAAGACTCTGTGTAGCTTCTCTAATCGTGCGGCGCTGTGCAGTGCTGATACGATTACTCTCTAATGAGATGATATCAAATCCACTGACATACATCGCCATCACTGCTCGTTTCAGCTCTTCACCAGATAAACCTGTGATGTCTAACCCACCCTTCGTGCGCTCGTTCTCCGTTGCTGGGGCCAAGAGGAGAGAGTCTCCTTCAGGATAAAACTCAACCACACTTCCTGCAGCCACATTATTCTCATTTGCCCATGACTTTGGGATAGAAACAGTGAATGTGGATCCCCCAGTGACCTGCACCTTCCGGGTTTCAACCATATACTAGGTGCATCACACTCGGTCATAAAAATATTCATAACTATATAGATAACCAACGCCCAATTTTCCTGTGTAATCCTTATTGATCAATGTATGACAATATATGCTGTTCATACGCTCATTTTCTAATTTAGCAGGTTTTGTTCGTAAACGACTCGTGAATGTATTTGCTGAGCTCATCTGTCATACATATACAATCATATATCTATATATACGAATACGTTGACTCATACGTGATGATTCAAACGGAGTAGAATACGCATCCACACCTTTTGATTGAACTGACATCCTCCCCGTCCTAAGCAGCGAGGTTTCCAAAGAAAACAGCGAGAGTTCCACGGGTCACCCGACCCGTGGTACTTCACCGCATGCAGAGACTAGTCAGTCCTTGTCGCCAGAGCAGTGGCTCTGGTTAGCTCACGAGATACAGTTCCGTGAACACTAACAGAGGCATTACACTCGAAACGATATGAACCTCATCTACGTTTGGGACGTCGCTCTCACGGTGAGTCATGGTGGTGTGACAGCGGTAGCGAGACGAAAGCAACCGGCTTGAGCCGTGTCCGACACTGCGAGGAGACCAGCTCTCTCTCTCGATAGCCGACTGGAGTTCGAGTTCAAACGGTAAGTGAAATACCCCACCCTACTCGCTCACTGGTTTGCTCCTTGAGGGTGGAACTTCCGTGCCGTTGCTGTGGACTTCCTGTTTCTGCGACGGCGCTGAAAACGATACGTTCCCGCTGAACGCACGCCTCTCCGTCTCCAGTCTCCGCAGGCGTTGATTCGGACTATCCCAGCCTAACTCTGTTTGCTCACACTCCGCTCTCAGTTTCTCCAACCCACGCCGCAGTACTTCCAGTGAAGCGTCGTGGTTTCTCTCTACGTGCTCTCTCGTATACCAGCTGGCGAGCTTCTCGCGGTGATCATTCTTCGATAGCATCCGTTGAACGCTCCACCCGAAAGCGTACCTGAGGGCCGAGGAAACGTGCAGTCTTCACCCCCGTCTCCGGGAATCCTACCGCATCAGGGGTAGGAAGAGATCGATACTACTCCATCCATACTTATTCTGTGTGACAGGAAATCTGGTCGTTTGGTGTGAGTGAAGTCTCACACCCCCCAATTGATGTTCGTTTTCTCACGAGAGGATATCGGCGCTACGTCAATCGGATCCTCTTTTGCGTCCAGTGCTTCCAGTGCAGCAAAGGCTGAGGCTGTCGTTGAAAAATACGTAATCTCTTCTTCAACGCATACCTCAAGCGTATCACGATCACGGGAGACGACAAAATCGATCTGACCTCGTCTGAGAGAGTCATGCAGCGACTCCTCTGAATCATATTCCACGATATCAAAATACTGCTCATACCCTTCGTACAGCAGCACTGAATCATGACTCTCTGCAGTTGGAAACTCCTCATCAGAGAAGTCAATCCAAGCAGTCCCTTCTGTTGGAATTGGCTTTCCAATCGAATCTTGTGCCTTATCATAAGCTTTTGCAAACGTTTCAGCTGTACCCATTACTTCACCAGTCGACTTCATCTCAGGACCAAGACGTGGATCTGACCCTGGCAAACGATCGAACGGGAGGACGACCTCTTTGACGCTGACGCTCTCAGGGATATTCTCTGTCACATCTAACTCCTCAATCGAAGACCCAGCGATTACCTTTGCTGCAATCTTCGCGATTGGAACGTCAGTCGCTTTTGAAACGTATGGAACGGTTCGTGACGACCGCGGATTCGCCTCTAAGACGTATACATCTCCCTGTTTCACCGCCAACTGAACGTTCATCAATCCAACCGTATTGAGTCCCTCTGCAATCTTCTCGGTTACTTCACGAACACGTTTAGCGGTTTTAGGGTCGAGTGACCGCGGAGGTATCATACACGCTGAGTCTCCAGAGTGAACACCTGCGCTTTCGACGTGTTCCATGATACCTCCTATAAGTGTATCTGTGCCGTCTGAGACGGCATCAACATCGAGTTCAATCGCATCAGCTAAGAATTCATCAATAAGAATTGGTTTCTCTGGAGAGACACGGACGGCCTCTTTTAGATACTCAATCAATTCGGCGTCGGACTCGACTACGTCCATTGCCCTCCCCCCGAGTACATAAGAGGGCCGAACCAGCACAGGATATCCTAACTCATTCGCCAGCCCAAGTGCCTCCTCTTGACTGGTCGCAGATCCACCGCAGGGCTGAGTAATATCCAGTGAATCCATGAGTCGATTGAACCGATCTCGGTCCTCAGCTAAATCGATAGCATCAACACTGGTTCCCATGATCTGACAGTCGAGACCTCGGCGATTGATTTCTGATTGTAACGGATGACCAATATTCACAGACGTCTGCCCACCAAACTGAACCATTACTCCGTCAGCATCTGTCGCCTCAACGACATCAGCTACCTCCTCTGCAGTGATTGGTTCGAAAAACAGGCCATCAGAGGTGTCATAGTCCGTCGAAACTGTCTCAGGATTATTGTTGACGACATGCGCATCAATACCCATCTCGCGGAGTGCTCGGACGGCGTGAACCGCACAATAATCAAACTCAACGCCCTGTCCGATTCTAATCGGACCTCCTCCGACTACGACAACACTTTCAATATCTCGGTCGACCCGCAACTCACCTGCTGCTGCATCACCCTTGTAAGGGCCAGAATAAAATTCGGGTTTTCGGGATGAATAATAATAGGGTGTCTGTGCGGCAAATTCCCCCGCACATGTATCCACCTGTTTATATGTTCGGCCAGGAACGACAGTTTCGATCTGGCTGAGTGTTTGATTGGTCATCTCAGCGATCTCCATATTCGTCATACCAGCTGTCGCCGCCTGTGCGGGCGATGTCTCGGCTGTCTCAGACTTTGCAGTAGCCACCCGTTTGTAACGGTTGAGATACCATGGCTTGATTCCAGTCAATCGCTCAACCTCTGTGACATCATACCCACGCTGGAAAGCTTCAAAGATCGCGAATGTTCGGTCTGGTGATGGTCGGATGAGATACTGCTGTTCAAGCGTCGTGTTGTCGACGGTCTCCCATTCCACCGCTGGTTCGTACTCTGTTGAGCGAATTGATTTCAATAGCGATTCCTCAAACGTGCGACCAATTGCCATCGCTTCTCCCGTGGATTTCATCGCTGTCGATAGCTCGAACTCTACATCCCGGAACTTATCTATTGGCCAGCGTGGGATTTTGGTGACGATGTAATCAATTGCCGGTTCAAAAGCGGCTGTCGTCTCGCCTGTAATTTCATTTTTGATCTCGTGAAGTCGCTTCCCAAGTGCCACCTTGGCTGTTACTCTCGCAATTGGATAGCCGGTCGCCTTGGATGCAAGCGCAGACGACCGCGACACTCGAGGGTTCACCTCCACCACACGGTACTCTCCACCAGGGGTTCCGTCATCATGCCAGGCGAACTGAATGTTACAACCACCTTGAATCCCCAGCTCCCGAATGACTTCTAAAGCCGCATCACGCATCTCTTGATGTCCCTCATCAGGGATTACCTGTGAGGGCGTCACCACGATGGATTCACCAGTGTGTATCCCCATCGGATCAATATTTTCCATATTGCAGATGATGATCGTCGAGTCGTCTGCATCACGCATTACCTCATACTCTAATTCAACCCACCCAGCGATTGATTCGGTGATTAATACCTCGCTATTACGCGAAAGACGGAGCCCTTTGCGAACTCGTCCGATAAGCTCGCTCATTTCGTCAACGACTCCAGACCCCGACCCTCCTAATGTGTAAGTCGTCCGTGCAATGACCGGCAATCCACCGACAACTTCGACGGCACTCTCGACGCGCGTCTCAAGGTCATCCTCAGTGAGCCTCGCTACTGTCTCCTCTGAGTCAAGCGAAATTGTCGTTGAGCGCGGGACAGGTTGACCAATTTGTTCCATCCGCTTTCGGAACAGGTCTCGGTCCTCTGTGGCGTATATCGTTTCCAATGGTGTTCCCATCACATTGACATTGAAAGCATCTAATACGCCCTCCTCAGCGAGTTCAGCGGTCACGTTCAGTCCTGTCTGTCCACCAAGACCTGCGATAACGCCATCAGGATTCTCTTTTTTGATAATTTCGCTAATCGCGTCGGTTGTGATTGGCTCGATATATACCTTATCGGCCATCTCCGGATCAGTCATGATCGTTGCTGGGTTTGAGTTGACGAGGACCACCCGCGCACCCTCTTCTTGGAGCGCCCGACATGCCTGTGCGCCTGAGTAGTCGAACTCTGCTGCTTGTCCGATTTGAATTGGGCCACTGCCGATTAACAAAATTGTCCGATTCTCCGATCCGAGGAGGGTGTCCTCTTCAGTCATCACTGCAGGTGAATTCGCACATCGTCATAAGCCCGGCGAAACACTACGAGAAACGAAGTGTGATTACGAATTTCGAAGTTTTGAAATACCGTGAAATTCGCTCCTCTCTGGCTCAAAAAATATCATATATCCACACGGTGAGTGGTCAATCACATTCAGAACGAATGAGAGACAAGGAGAGTTAATACCCGACATCGGTAGCTGAAAGATCACGTTGTTCTCTATACTGATCAACGAATTGAGCAGTGTCGAATTTCAGCATCTGCTGTTCAAATTCGGAGGTTATCGCATTATCATCAGCATGACTCATTGCGTGTTCCATGAGTTCAACAACGAGCTCAACAATTATTTCATGAAGTCGACGAGCGTCAAATTCTGTCACCCAGATGATGCCCGTCCCAATCTCTCCATCTTCGCTTACGTCCCGCGTGGCGACCTGTTGTGGGAATTCTTCAAGAACCATTCCCATTAGATGTGCGGTCCCAAATTCAGGCATTGAGTCGCTTGTTGTTTCGATTGCTTCCTGAAGTATCTCAGTGAGAAACTCTGGAAGAAACCGATTTGCCGGATGAACATCCATCACCACACCGTGTGTCGTACCACATTCACATTCATATTCGCGCATTCCAAGATCAAACGACCGAACTGAGCGACTCTTTCCACATGATAATTTTAACTGGTCACCACCATCATCGGGAACACGCGGAGAACTCATATCTCTCTTTCTCTCATCAGTGAAAGTAAATACCCTGCTTAGGCTGTCGTATATAATAGTGGTCCAATCATCACGAGCGCAAATCCGACGAACAAGTAATGAATCGGAACCAGCGCCTGCGGAGTAAGAATAAAAATAAATCCAAAGGCTGTCGCATTGGCTGCTAATAACTTTCGAGATTTGAGCGGGAGCGCTCCCACTGTTATCATAATAAACCCAAGCAATAACGCCTGTCCAACGTTGTAATTCAACAGAAAGCTGTCAACAATTTGGACTGGGAGCATAGCTATTTCGGCACTCAGTATGAGTTGAGTATTAAACTTCCGTTCTCGGCTGTCAGGGAATTCCCAACCAGTGAGTTTAGTTTACTCAGAGACACGATGCTGCAGTAATACAGGCTCCGCTCAGAGTCAATCTCACCGTGCAATTGGGCCCTGTATATTGAGGGTTCGAATCCACCCATACCAGAGGAGAAATATCATACCTGCGTACCCACCAATGTATACAATCACGCCAAGATTATGATATCCGAGCTCCCCTAAGACTCGGCGAGCTATTCCAGACCCTGCAATGCCGATACAAAGGATACACGCCACTAAGAGCTTATCCCTGCTCAATGTCAAGAGACCCTCAGAAGCTTCTCGCGGTTCTGAAGTAGCATCTTCATCCGTTATATCTGACTGATTCATCGTACGATAAGATATATCGACAGCCGTTCGACATACATGCTACGGTAGACCGCTCAGGATCGATCCTCTTGAGATGCGGGAGTGTTCTCGACTTCTCAAGAACAAGGAATGAGCGACTCCACATCCGGGCACTGAGGTATTTACATCGTTAGTTAGCATGACATAGTGAACTATCCCGCCCTACTTAGCCGTTCACACGGCTTCGCTGAGAACGGGGCTCCATGCTCTCGCAGTGGACTTTCTGCTTCTCTGACAGTGCTTGCAAGCAGAGCGTCGCGGTGACGCCTGCCCGTAGTGACACCAGTCTCTCCAGACATTCGTTCGGACTGTCCCAGCCCTCATCCTAACTTTTCGAACTGCACTCCCCGTTTGTTGAGACCTCGCTGATGTGTTTCCAACGGCGCATTATGATCGCGGTCAGTCGTGAATCCGCACCTCGGGCACGAGTGTTCGCGAACCCACAACGGCTTTTTTAATAATCTCGGTGATATCCGCATCGTTTGGGAGTGGTCGGTGGGAGTCTACGTGGAAATCACTGATTTTGTACAATCGCTTGTCGCAGTCAGGAGCGGGATGGGACTCTCGTGTGAGTGCGTGGTCGCCCTCGACAAATCTGGATCTGGCTCCATGTAGTCTAACCTATGGTTGCGTTTTCTGGCACACTTGATATTGAAACGGTTATTTAACCACCGTTCGCATCAAGAACTCGTTTTACGTTTGTTTTGTTGAGTATATCGTACAGCTGTATCCTCTCTCTACTCGCTCACCCTACGCTGTTCCGTTCGCTCGCCGGAAGGAGACTGAGCCTGTAAGAGTCAAATTCCTCCGCTTGGGTCATCGGACGTGACTGCATTCGCTCAACATACCGACCATCCTTACTCATCTCGCAGGAGGATACTCTAAAGCTTACATTCACCGAGTAATTACCTGTAATTGATTATATATCAAACCGTGACCTACACAGACTACAATCTCCCGAAACAAAAGTGGGCCGCCATGTCGGCCGAGGAAAAAGACCAGTGGTTCAAATTAGAGCGAGCAAAACGACGAGCAATGACTCAACAGACTGGGTTTGGAAATCGGGTTGAAATTGCTCAAAAGAGGATAGAACGTCGGTTGGAGGCCAGACCCGATACGGTGAATCTTGAGGACTATCGATAATATTCAGATCGGTTACTCAAAAAATAAAATTACTGTGGCTCAACTGGTGTGTTATTAGCGATTGATACTGATCAGAGATGTCACTACCACGAAACGAGCGTACGTACTATCACCGCATCAGAAAATGATCACAGCCGCTTGAACACACATACCCTAACTCTGTGGTAAAATGAATTTGATGCCATCCAAGGCACTGTAACAAAACTCAGAGATGGAGCTTCCCACAGAGTAAGCACAGTGGGCGTCTGGTGTTGTTCAGCAATCAACGAGTTCGGTGATCATGAAGGACTGTGTCCTTCGAAGTAGTCGTGCCAGTAGTACTTCATGCTGGTTCGTTTCTCGTGACTTTCACCATATCTTCCATCGGTTTGATCCATAAGTGGTGCTCATCATGACTCTCAAGAACTACTGTTGAGTCGGGTTTGAGCTCAATTTCGATGCCTTCTACTCGCAAGCGTTCACGCGGAACACTGTAGACGATTTGACTCCCATGGTAATGAGCGGTGATTTTATATCGCGAGTTTTGATCTTCAATCTGCACCGTCTCATATGGCGAAGTGCCTGTGATTGCACCGATTATGTCACTCATGATTAACTCTCAGTGGTGAGGCTGATACAATTTCCTTCGCTGAGGTTCTGATAACTGCTTTGGAATACCTTCACAGCTCGTCAATGCACGCAACAGAGTGCTGCAACCAGTTTGTGCCTATCAATGAGCGGTGGGAGATTTTCTCCACGCGACTTCAGTGAAAGTCGTCTGCACTGATACAATAACGGTCGGTAAGGAGTCAGCTCGCAAAACCTCACGCACCGGACATATTGGTCACCTGATTCAAGATATACAATTCACGCGATACTGCATCGTCGATAAGTGTTCATTAACGCGCGGATGGGCCAACACGGATTTGAACCGTGGACCTCCCGGTTATCAGCCGAGCGCTCAACCTGACTGAGCTATTGGCCCGCGAGTTGTCATGCTGACCTAACTGTATTATCTGTATAAGAGTTTCCTTTCATCATATATACGTGACCACCTCAATGTGTTTCTAAGACTCATCAATGCAGGTTTTACATGTCATGTCAGTGTCTCGGGGTCAGGCTCATTGAATAAATCTCGGTTGAAGATAACGATCAAAAGCCCCCTCAAGCGGTTTATCTATGCCAATGCCACCAAATGTCACAAGAAATCGTGAGTGAGCACAACAGCTAGATAACCTCGGAATCATCTCTGAAGAGCCTGTGGGCATGAGGATACTGAGGATCCTGAATGAACCGACGCTGGTATTCGTCGCCTTTCACACGATCTCGTGTCGTACAAATTCGGGGAATACGGAGTTCCATCGGAGAAAGCTGATCCGGCGAAGAAGTCTCACAACCCGATCTGAGGCGACTCACACTCTCCAGACTCAGTTATCATCCTTGTCTTCAGTTGAGCGTGCGTACTCCTCTGGATCTAAGTTAACGACATCCTCACTTGGAGTTCCACCGACCCAGACATTACCTGAGACAAAGCCTTCACTTCGACGGTCAAGTGCGGGCATGATTATGTATCGTTTTAATGCCGTGCGGATTGGAATTCTCGTGACTGGAATCGATGCAGCGAATCCAATCAGATCAGTCACGACCCCTGGTGTCAAAAGAAGTGCACCAGCGAAAATTAACAGTCCTCCATCGACCAATTCGTCAGTCGGGAGTTCACCAGTCGTCACACGCTGCTGTATCTTAGCCACAGTGTGTCGCCCCTCTGCTCGAACTAGTAACATACCAACCAAGCCAGTCAGGACAACGAGAAGAACAGTCTGCAGTAACCCAATCTCTGAAGCCAACGGAAGTAGCAACAGCGTATCCACTAATGGCACAGCCAAGAGTCCGCCAATCATCCAGCGGGTCCGCATAATTGTATCAAGATGAGCGCAATCATATGCCTTGCGTCACATACTGTTGTTTGCATCCCACAAAGCGCTTAGTTATGCTGGTTCCATAGTTGAAGAGAATGAAGAATTTCACCCGTGTCGAATGGTTGGAATGGGGAGAACAAGCATTTGCTTCGGCACGCCAATTGGACCGGCCATTGTTGCTGTCCCTTACGGCAACGTGGTGTAGCGACTGCCTCAAGATGGACCGTGAGACATACGCCGAACCACAGATAGCAGCACATATTAATGATGTGACTGTGCCTGTCCGTGTTGATGTAGACAGGCGTCCTCGTATTCGTGAGCGGTACACTATCGGTGGATTCCCAGCAACGGTCTTTCTCGCCCCTGATGGATCTGTCATTGCAGAAGCTGGATATCTCACCCCAGACGAAATGCGTCACATGATCGAGAGCATCAGGCATCGCTTGCGCGACGAGGTCAATCTCGTGGGCGAAGTCCCCCCTGCATTAGATCACGACTCGCTCGTGCCGGAACCGCTGACGGACGATATTGAAGCTCACATGACAGGGCAGCTCGAGGCACAGTGGGATCAACAATATCACGGTTGGGGTGATGCTGCTAAGTTTCCACTACCCAGGGCAATTGACTTCGCTTTCAAACGAGACCAATCAAAGGCGTGTGCTGCGCTTGAGCAAATTGGAGATGGCCTCTGGGATGACACCACCGGTGGATTCTACCGGCACGCGCACGAGCAGGACTGGTCTGCACCTCATTCTGCCAAGCTCGTATCGGTCAACGCAGCGCTTATTCGAAGCTACGCACACGCCTATGCATATACTGGAGACCTCCAGTATCGAAGGAAGGCTAAAGCGGCAACCGAGTTCCTGAGCACCTACCTCTTCCGAGAGGACCGTCTTGATAATAGCATTGTAATATCGCAATCTGAGCGAGATAACCGGCGCGATATCAATAGCTACGCTGGTCCAAATGCGGTAGCGGTAGATGCACTGCTTCTCTTCAGCGGATATACAGACGATGAGTCGACTCGAGCATTGGCTCTACAATTGCTTCAGACACTGAGCTCTACGTTTCTCACGAATGGAAGCCAGCTGACGCTTTCACATCAATACAACACTTCTTCACCACAGGACTTACTTGAGGACTGTGCGTATTTCCTTCAAGCGTTGGTTCGTGGGTATCAAGTTCTTGGCCCACAACCATCCTCTCTTAACTCACATCTCCTCTCACTGGCGTGCTCATTTGCTGACCAGGCTCTTGACCAGCTTCAAGCTGACAGTGGAGCAGTGCTTGATGGACCACTGAGGAAAGTCGGACTGCTTCACCGACCACTTTATCCGATTGATTTAGCAGCAGAACTCGCTGATGCATTATTTGAGTTAGCTTATTTGAGTGATAAGCCACGCTTTCGAACAGCTGCTCGTGAGGCACTTGCTGCACATGCTGGTGCTTTTGATCGCTTTGGTGTCCAGTTAGCACATTACGCTGCAGTCAGTAGTCGACTGCAACGATCACCGCTGACGGTTGATGTTGGCTCTGGGCCAAACTCACGACTACACCGTGCTGCACTTCGAATCGCGGATCATGAAGTTATCGTAGACCCATGTCCATGCGGTGTCGATAGCTCAAGTGCAATCGTTCGAGTGGATTCGAAAACACAGAAGGTATCCTCTCCAGAAGAAATGATGACCGCAGTACAATCTCTCTCTCTCGCTCAGTAGTCAGTATGAGCAGCTGTTGGCAATCTGATTTTTATGATCCGGAATGGAACGTCTCAACTCAACCGGGGTTCTAAGCCCAATAACTGCGGCTTCGCATCTCAACACTGGTCATAGCCAACGACTGTTAGTGAGATCCACACAATCAAGCATGCCGAACTTCGCGGCGTAGCTGCTTGAACGTCATCTCACGTTCTGCGTGAGCATTATGTTGGTGAATTGATTCATCGTTCGACTGTTTCATATGGACGACTGCGCTGTCACCAAGATGATCAAATTCTGCAACAACTTGCTCGGCCATCGACCGAACGCAGTCTTCGACGAATTTCGCATCAGCATGTCCACGGTAAGTCATATAGTCTTCATCTGGGCGCTTCGCCAAATTGTAAATCCGGGCAGACATCGCGTCACGGGCGATATTTACCACCTCCATTAAATCTACTTCAGGAGATCCATCAGCCGTGATCGTCAGCGTGGCATGGCCTCGTTGTGAGTGACCCGGTTGCGGGACCTGTTCGAGAAACGTGTCGATCGTCTCCGGGTCAATGTTCAGATCGTGTAGCACATCGCGTGCACGTGATGCAGACATACCCTGAGAACATGGGCAGACGGTCATTCCTTCAACCTCGGCCCCAATCTCCTCTCTCGTTCCTTCCTCAGTCGCTGTGGCACTTGCAACGATGGTAATGGTGCTCTGTGAGGGAAGTTTACTGGCAGGAGTGTCCTCTCGTACAATATAATCAGCGCTCATTCGGACTTCCGCAGTAGATGTGTACTCGTGTTTACTCAAGAGCCGCTCAGCAACATCCCCACACATGTCCTCAACACGATAGGTCGGCTCAGAGATCGCAGCTTCAAGTGTCTCATCGATGACCTGCATATTCCGGCTCATATCAATTCCTTTGCGTCCGCTCGGGAGATCGACAAATACCTCAAATTCGGCCATCAGTACCAACGGGTCCTCATCGTGTCGGTCGATCTTAATCAGCTTATCAACTCCAGTTACACCCACCTGACTCAACCCTACAGATACATCCGGACTGCTTGCCTGAATATCAGGCAATTGGTGACTCATCAGCTAAACACTGGTGTGGCGGTCGATTAATGTTTTCGTTCGGTGGTTTCGCCTTTGCTATCGAATTCGCTTAGTCGATGAGATGACTGCTCTAAGGCCAGTCATCGCGGGTTTGCGTCTCAAACGGGTCGTCTTCGTCTTCCGTTTCCGATATCTCCCACCCAGCAGCTGATGCAGCTTCATCGAGAGGTAGAAACTCCCAATCTGCATCTATAGCGACAGCGCGGTCATCTGGGTCATTGCTGACAAGGACGTGCCGTGCTGTGCCGAATTGGGTTTTGACATTTTCGAGACTCTCTTGCACGCCGCGTGGACCTGAAAAAAAGTCTTGTCTCACACGATGTTTCCGTGTGTAGTTTGTGACGACGTAGGTCGGCTTTTCACTCACAACACCGACATACTCGGTCCACTGTCTAGCATCGTTGAATACTGCTGCTGGATCTGCAAGCGTTTGCAGTGCATTAAGTTCAAACGCTAACGTCATATCCGCATCCCCTGTGGTTGAGCCTGTGTCGTCTGTCATATAAGAAGTTGCAAGTAAGCTACAAAAACAGCATCGGTCCAGGACCTATTCACTGCACCATGGAAATCCTGCCGTTCACCACGGAAGTGATTTAGATACCTTTTCCCATATCGGCTCTTCAGTTTCCCATCGAACGAGGTCGGTTATGATGAAGCGATCAAATACATCGTTCGTGTCTCTGAAGCCCGATTGCCCTCCTACAACCCAACAACTCCGTCGTGTCCGTATGATGTTTGAGCTCCCGTTACGGGGTGTTGGAGTGAGTCCGAGACGAACTTGTGGAGCCGTTCCAATGAACTGCTGAACAGGACTATCCGGTCACAAGATTATATCGATAGAGATTGCCATCGAACACGCTCACCTGTTCGTGAAAGCTGACCCGATCCGAAATCAAGTCCTGCCCAGATTGCCAAACGACTCAACTGCTACTTGAGCCGAACGATTCTGAGACGTCATCCAGAAGTCAAATACGGGTATGATTATATAAGGACAGATACTACATTGGGAGTGCCGGTGTTGTTTTTGAGGACATGGTTCGTCGGTGTAGCGATTCACCAACGGGTCAGGTGAGGTGACCGACGGAACTGTCGCTGTCTTATGGTACCCGACTGCAAGGAAACAGAGACTCTTTGTTACACGGGAAATAGAGTCGTTCGCAACGAATTATTTAAGCTTATAATACGATGTATAACGGATCACGGTACCCGGCTGTACCGAATCTACCATCACTGTGGTAACCTCTGCATCAATAGCCTCAACGATTCGCTCGCGATCGTGAGTTGGCAACTGGTCGACGTGTGTAACCGAGTCAGTTGGTTCAATCGTTTCGGGATCACACTCAACGATAGCGACGGGAGTTGTTGATGCAGTCTGGCTATCGATGGACTGTGACATAGCTTCACATACATTATTAAGCATAATAAATACTTCGACGACACCACATCACGCTTGCATGAAGATTATTCGACCGTGGTCCCAGCCGCCTCAAGTTCATCAAGCTCGAATTCTTGTTTCATCAGAATCTCTTTTTGATCCGCGACAACGCGTTGTTCTCGAATAAGTGTTTTATATTTTGACTGTGGTGAGAGGTCACCGATCAGCACACCACCAATAATTTGGCCATCTTTGAACGCCAATCGTCGCCATTCTGTCTCAGAGTACTTTGCTTCGGCCGAGTCATCACCTCGTGTAGGGTGGCCAAATGAAAGAAACGGGAAGTCGAAGTGCGTGATTGAGTACGACGACACCCACTCGAATGGTTCTGACTCGTATTCAACCATATTCTGTGCAGCGATCGCACCTTGCTCCTTTGCTGACCCCCATGCGCCGTTTTGCCCACGTGCACCCAATAACCGGTCATAAAACTGTGTGATATCACCAGCTGCAAAGATATCCTGATGGTCTGTCCGCATATATTCATCAACAACTATGCCGTCCTCAATTTTCACAGGGGTGTCGCGAAGAATCTCGGTATTGAAATCTAGTCCAATTGCGATGCCGACAAAATCTGCTGGATAATGGTCTCCGTTTGGATCCACAGCTGCCTCAACAGCCCCCGTGTCGTCGGTCTCAAAACGGTCGACACCTGACTGGAAGACCGGAGTCACATCTCGCTCACGAAGTGCATCATGAATGATCTCTGCACCGGATTCCGAGAGCGCATATCGCCACCAGCAGTCGCCCCGCATGAGATACTTTCCTTCAACGTCCTGTGCTGCTGTTGTTGCTGCTAAATCAATTCCCAGAAGCCCCGCTCCTACGATAACTGACTGCTCTGCTTTTTCGATATGTGACTTGATCGCTCTGGCATCCTGAAATGTCCAGAAGTGATGGATACCATCTGCGTCCGCGTTTTCGACAGGCAACTGAGCTGGCGTCCCCCCGGTTGCGATGAGCAACTTATCCCAACCGAGTGTCTGTCCATCGTGAGTTTCGATTGTATGACCGTGGACATCGACATTGACGACCAGTGTATTCATCCGCAGATCGATATCGCGCTCACTATACCACGACTCATCATGAATAGAGATAGGCGCCTCAGGTAACTTCCCTTTCGCGTATTCTTTGATCAGAATTCGGTTATAAAGTGCCTCTCCCTCATCAGTGACAATGGTTATATCTGCACCGGGCGCCTCCTCTCGCAACCGCTCAGCAGCGGAACTGCCAGCGACGCCATCGCCAATGATAACGTATGATTGAGTCATAGTTGAATCCTCGCGCTGGGGGTTAATGTGGATTGCCATCCGCTAAAGTGCAGATATACACCCTATCAGGACCATAATCCATCCCCCCCTTGCTCAATCTCCACATGTGTTGTCTGAAGCCAGCACTATGAATGACTCTCCTCTACAAGAGTTAAATTATCTCGGATAGTACTGTAAATGATGAAGCTCCGACAGAATATCAGACATTTTGCTGCAAAAAAGGCTCTTACAATGCCAGTCATTGGCAAAATTGCGACAGAAAAACTCGTCAATCTTCACGTCAACATATTTGCTCAAAAAGCAGACGCTGACCACCGTGAGGAGCGAAAGCTACATCTTGAGTCATTCTTTGAATGCACGTTCAGCACATACGTTACTGCTTTACACGAGGGCTTCACCGAAGCAGAGGCACGGGAAATTACTCATATTCAGGCAAACTTCGACTTCTTTAATCACGGATGGACAGAGATGATGGAGTTTCCAAAGAATGAGATAGAGCAACATTACACCCGATATGAGATGTTTTTTGATAGATACGAGATTGATATTGCGGACCCGCTGGGAAACTTTCGCACACAGGACATCCCGCAGGCTCCCTCAACGCCTCAGCGACTAAAGGGTACAACACACCCTCATGCGTCCGGTGGATTTGCCGATGACGTATACGTTGAGGACGAGGATGGCTCTCTTGTGGTCGGGGGACAGCCAACGCCGAGCGATGTCGATATCTCAGTGGCACCAGGTCTTGAGGACGTGGAATCAGACACAGAGGATGGCAAAATTTAGTTGCAACAGGTATAGAACGCCTTGCTTAGAGCTAAACGCGTAGGGGGGAGTGAGCGAGTAGTAAAGAAATCCGGGAACGCCTCGTGTACCTGAAGGCGGTTCACAGGTGGGCGTTCTATCAATTGTTCGAGTGCGTCACGTACAAAGCCGAGTTGGAAGGGCTCGTCGTGAAGCAAGTCCGGCTTACACGAGTCAGCGTTGCTCGAAGTCTGGATTCACCTACGAGGACAAATAGGCCGAGTCAGAATGGTCAGAATATGTTTGGGTATCCGAAACGCGGGTCCGATGTTCGTGCTGGTAACAATGCGGCGAAGAATATTGGCTTGTAGTAACTCCGCGACCAGCAAAAGTCTGAGCGGGGGGCGTACTCGTCAGCGTACTCTTGAACAGCGGGGGGTTGAACATGAACGGCGAATATTCGCCTACTGTCTTGAGCAGCGAGAACAGGTGCCTACGCTGAATGTCTTAGGACGTGGTAGCTTACTCACGACTCCAAATTAAACTGTGGGCACTCTGATTGAAGCTCTCTGAAGTGGTGTGGTGTAGTAAAGAACTCACCAGTTACAGTTCAGTGGTTAGCGTGGATGTGTGTGTGCCTGAGTCCGCTTCAAAATCCGAAACAATCCTGTCTGCTGCATTAAACCCAGCAACGACTCCCCCATTCAGTGACCGCTCTGGGTACTGTGCTTCCGATGCCATACCCGCATAATAAATCCCGTGGGCGATCCTCTCGCTCAAGTCATACGGGATGACTAAATCGAGATAGCCACATTCATATATCGGGGCGGCCCGCGGATTTCTGGCGATATTTAGCTCTGTGATGTTCTCTCGATCAAAATCAGGAAACATTGACTCAATCTCATTCAGCCACTTCCGTCGAACTGCCTCATTGTTGGCTTGCCACAGTGGTTCAGAGGGGTCTTGAACATACGCGGCAACATATACTAAATGCTCGCCATCGTATCGATCTCGGTCGATGAAATTCGTATGTTCGATCAATGCTCCAAACGGTGCATCATGGGCGATATTAAGCCAGTATGTGTCCATTAATGATTCCTCAAGATGCATCAATCCACATACGGCTCCTTGAAACTCAACCTGACATGTATATCCAGTGAGTTGCTCTAGCACGTTTGGCATCGTCGCGACGACGACTCCGTCAACCGAATAGTTGTACTCCGTCTGTGTTGACTGGTCATGAGCTATGATTGACTCAACTGTATCATCTCTACATTTGAGACCAGTCACTGGGGTATTTATTGAGATGTTCTCATGACCGACCGCATCGATCAATCCGTCGATAATCGTCGTGAAACCACCTCTTGGATATCCTAAAACTTCCCCACGAAGGAGGTCTCGCTCACCACGAAACCGGATCCGGCCTAAAAACCATGCTGCAGAGATATCTTTTTTTCGCGCACCGTATTTCCCATCAAGCAGCGGATCAACAAAATTCTCGTATACGTTGTCTGTTGTATGCTCTCTGACGAATGATTCGACGGTTTCATGCTCATATTCAGTCAGATCTTCATAGCTGTCCAACGTTGGGTACCCTCCTCGAAGGTCGACCCCTGCAGTCAGCCCTCCTAATCGTATCGTATCATGCATATTGAGATGAGGGTACGCCAAAATCTCCCACGGCGTATTCAGTGGATGAATAACGCCATCTACGTAATATCCGTTCGTTCCGATTTTCCACTCAATCTTGTCGCCGATACCTAATTCTTCGGCCAACTCGACAATCGTTTCCTCTGTCTTTGAGAGATGATGATAGAATTTTTCAATATTGTCCCCTGCCGTCTCATAAACTGCTGCAAGCCCGCCAATCGATTCTGAGGCTTCGAATACGTGTACATCAAATCCTTGTTGTTGGAGGCGGTACGCACTCGCCAGTCCTGCAATCCCTCCCCCAACGATCCCAATCATGGTCGTGATTTCTTTTCACTCTATATAAAAAACTGGTCTGTGGAGTGCAATGAAACCAGTTCCAAGTTCTTCCGCAGTATCACTGTCTCACGTTCAAATCCGACTCTCAGTGTGGCCTTCGCTACCTTTTTATCCGCTGTTTCGCAATCCTGAGCGTATGCTGAAGGTCAGGGCTCCAGCGACCAGTGCCAATCTCGGCAGTGGATTCGATGTATTTGGGGTCGCTCTTGACCGACCAGCAGATATCATTACCGTTAGTCAGGCCGAGCACACGACAATTGAGGTTCGCGGTGCAGGGAGTCAATTTATTCCCGAAGACCCAGATTCGAACGTGGTTGGTGCTGTGGCTAACGCGCTTGACGCCCCAGCGCATATCAAGATAGATAAAGGAGTTCGTCCATCGTCTGGACTGGGATCGTCTGCGGCCAGTTCGGCAGGGGCTGCGCTTGCACTGAATACACTGTATGAACGCGGGTTGACGCGGCATGAACTCGTCCCTATTGCAGCTGAAGGCGAGGCCGTCGTATCGGGTGATGCACATTCTGATAACGTCGCGCCAGCGTTACTTGGCGGATTTACTGTCGCACGTGGTGATTCTGTGACTGCAATCGAGGCTGATATCCCACTCGTGGCTTGTCTCCCCGAAATCGCTGTTTCAACACGCGATGCTCGAAGGGTTATTCCTGACTCAACCTCAATGGAAAATCTGATACACACAGTCGCTTCGGCAGCGACTCTGACCGCTGGGATGGCACGCGATGATCCTGCATTGGTTGGTAAAGGAATGGACGAGCGCATTGTCACGCCCGCCCGAGCGAACCTCATCACTGGGTATGAATCAGTCAAGGAGGCTGCGTTCATGGCTGGTGCAACAGGTGTCACCGTATCTGGTGCCGGCCCGGCGATTATCGCCGCCTGTCCAACTGCAACACGACGACAGGTTGCAGGCGCTATGGTTGATGCATTTGAGCAGGCTGATGTCGCTGCTCGTGCATATCAAACTCGAATCTCTGCTGGGGCAACTGTGTACGAGTGCGAGTGATATTCCCGACAACCATACGTGCGGAGTTAATCGTCAGATCTCTGTGAACAAGATCAAAAAAGAACAACGACGGGGACTTCTTGGACCTGCTTGGCTGGCTTGTTTCAGACGCCGCGACTCTGTATCTTTTCGGCCTCGGTCATGTCCTGATTAGCCTGACCTTTCATGCCTTTGCCTAAGTTTGACGCAACGTCTGCGAGTGCCTCTGGGTCATCCCAGTTATTGACTGCTCGTACAATTGCTCGACCCATTGCAGGTGGATTTTCGGCTCCAAATATACCTGAGCCGACGAAAATCCCGTCACAGCCGTGGTGCATCATCAGCGCTGCATCTGCTGGTGTTGCGATACCGCCTGCGGCGAAATTAACGACTGGGAGTCGTCCCATCTCTGCGGTTTCATGGACTAAATGCTTCGGCGCTTCGTGCTCACGTGCCCACTTCTCACGTTCTTCGAATGTTTTGCCTGTGATCTCTCGAATAGCACTTTTAATATTCCGCTGGTGTCGAACAGCCTGATTGACATCCCCGGTTCCAGCCTCGCCCTTTGTCCGGATCATTGCCGCTCCTTCGTCGATTCGCCGGAGCGCCTCTGGAAGATTGCGTGCTCCACAGACGAATGGCGCAGTGAAGTCTCGCTTGTCGATGTGGTAACGCCCGTCTGCATGCGTCAGCACTTCACTTTCATCGATCATATCGACACCCACTGCCTCAAGGATCTGAGCCTCTTTGGTGTGTCCGATACGTGCTTTGCCCATCGCAGGGATAGATACCGAATCAACAATATTACTGACGTCAGCGGGATCTGCCATCCGGGCAACACCGCCTCGCTTCCGAATATCCGCAGGGACCGCTTCTAAGGCCATCACTGCAACTGCACCAGCCTCTTCTGCGATACGAGCCTGTTCAACATCAATAACATCCATAATTACGCCACCCTTCTGCATCTGTGCGAATCCACGCTTGACGAGATCAGTACCCCGCTTGAGTTCGCCCAGATCTGTCCCTTCAGCCATACGTGATATACTCGCTGAGTGTACTTAAACCGTTCACTTGAACATTCTACAGAGAAGGCAAGTGCCTCTTCGGAAATCTTCTATTTCCGTGATGATGAGACGCTCTGCGTCTCAAACCACTTGATGCCGAGGTGCAGCCGACACGTAGATGTATTCTGTCTGTTCTAGCGTTCAATCGTCTCAGTCAAGACGGCTCCCGCAGTCCCGATGTAGTACGAACGTTCCCAAAACCCACCGCGCCCCACACCACAGGTACTCCTGCAAGAACGACTCGTGCTGTTCCAACGTCCTCTGGGCCGTGACGCTCCTGACTGTCCGAACAACCTCACTTGGTGCGTGTCGTTTGAGAATCGAAGAGTCTCGTGATGACGAAAGAGCTCCGGTCTTTCGAACCACTTCAGGTGAGCCGAGAGGAACAGATGGACTCTGGTGAAATGTGCAACTGCCGTGTTCTTCGGGCCTGTATGTGACGTGGCGCTGAATTTCACGGGACGTTCACTGCTGGAATTCACTAGCGCTCCGAGATGTGCTCTCGAATGTTCCAAGTTCCCGAACGCAATCGCCGTGTAGTCGTTTTGAACGGCCTCTCAAACGAGTGATTATGACACCCTGTCGCACCACCGAGCAAAAGCACTGCCGATGCTTTGATACTGAGATGGGCCGAGCGAGTGCCTGTCTGTTGGAGGTTTCCGCGACGACGTTCGTGCTCGTTGCGCTTGTGGTTGAGGCAGCCTGCATTGTCAAGGAACGCTGCCAGCTAATGACGGCGAGGTATCTACCCGCGTTTAAATCGAAACTGAGAACCACTCGATTCTCGGATGCATCGTCGCCAGAATCGGGATCCACCTCTTTCTTCACAGCGACGTGAAGTGCAATCACGCTTGTGGAGTGCTGCTTCGCCTTTCTTGCTCCCACTCGTCGGTTCAAGACTCCTCAAACGGCGTTCCTTCGCCGTTGACTGGCTATTCTTCGGTCACCCGCTTGTCGGTCGTAGCAAGGGACACATGGTTGTCGTTCGTAACTATTCAGCCGTTGTACGCGACTGCACTCCTTCGGAACCCGGATTTACTAGCTTTCTTACCGTATCTGTCCTCGGTGATGCAGTCTTTGCAGTTGCCGAGGGCGGTGGCCACGAGGTTTCTTGCGGATTGAACGAGGCTGGGTTGCAGTGAGAGGTTTTCACGGAATCAGAGTCCGTTGTGGAACGTATTCTTTGCGTCCGTAGGGTTGTCATTACTTCGTGGTCAACGACGTGTTGGGCCGCTTCTCGGGGCTGTTCGAACGTCTCATCAAGGAGTTCGTAGTTGTCCTCGGAAACGTCAAGTTTGATTTAGATGTTCCGAACAATTTCCATACCTCGGAGTAGTCACAGAGATACTGAAAAGTATATATTAGCGGGGAAGTCGAATTAACCATTGAAATTGGTTTGCATCATCGAGTGTCGGCTTCTTCACCGACCTCAACGATTGGGGTATCCACTTCGACAGCGAATAAAATTTCAGGAAACATCACGACGAATCGGCACCTCTTTTCGGTCGTATCGAAAGACACTGACATGGTTACCATTCGGGATCGCCTCATTTTGAGCGCAGATACATTATCTCCGAGAGACTCACTTCCGCGGTGGCTCGCACCACTCCCGAAAAGCGTTGAACACTGGGGCCTTCGACTGGCACCGGTTATTATCGGAATTAACCTACTGGGTACAGTGTTTGGATTCTGGTATTATGGATTCCACCCGCTCCCGCTGTCTGATCCAGTTATTACATGGCAGCTGGGAAGCGAGCCTCTCCTTCTGTGGCCTTTTGTCCCCGATAGCCCACTTGCGACACTGTTCATCGCGCTTGCACTGTGGCGATGGTATCGTGGTAATCCAAGTGAGTATTTGAGTATGTTAGCATTCTTTGGGTGCTGGAAACTTGGCCTCTGGACCCCATATGTGCTTGGTGTGTTTGCAGAATCATTTCTTGCGGTGACGTGGTTTCCATTATACGTGTTTCTGTTCGTCAGTCACCTTGGGATGGTGCTCGAAGCATTTGTTCTCCACCGGATTGCCTCCTTTCGCCTGCGGGCAATTGGAGTGGCACTGGTGTGGTATGGATTGAATGATATTCTTGATTATTTTGTTCCAGTTGTGGGGAGCCCACATCATACCTCATTGCCACTCGCAGATTCTGCGATGGTCGGGGGCACGACAGCATTGCAGATCGCCGCCGCGGGGGCAGTGACGCTGACATACATAGCAACCTTCCTTGCCTGTGGAACTCGTATTGCGAAAGTGGCGCATTCTTAACCGCATTCACTCGTTTAGTCGGACATCAGCATCGTCACGGGTGTGCGCACGGACCCAGAGTTGACCAATATGTGAAAGCCGAGTTCGATATGACTTCCCACGATCTTCCTGTTCGATATATCCTTTCCCACCTGGGCCTAATCGATCAACGTTGTATATTACCTTTGAGCGGAATGAATCTGTGTATTCTTCATTCATGTCTGTCGCCAACGTCTCGGCAAGTTCTGACACTGAATCAAACTCGCCGTACTCACCAAGTTCGAACAGAATAATCTCCTCAAACGGTTTTACACTTCGGAATGAAGCAACCGGTAACTCAATCATGTGTGACCCGTCGATGCACTTTGCCCCAATCGTTGTCCCCCGCTCATCGAACTCCTTGAGCAGTGTCTGAGCAGCGTTGTACCGGCGCTCAATATCCTTTTGATCGACAGATGAATCTCCAAGCAGTGTGTACAACAACTGTTTTGCAGCACGAAGTTCTTCAGCTAATTCAGTTTCGAGATACTTCTCGGGAGCAGTATAGTACGTATGTATCTGATTTCGATCTTCTTGTCGCTCAACCATGATTGAATGTGCCGCTGTCGCATAAGCGAATGAGACAGGTCGTGGCATCGCTGAGACATTCACCCAGACCTCCGAATCATCTGAAGAGTCCAATTCAGTGTTAATAAGTTCGTATGCCTGTTCGAATGCTTGATCGTAATCATAGACGTCGTTCACGATGACCCGCTCGGCATCGGCTCCGAGTAGATTCTGAAAGTCCTTCTCGAGTTCCTCAGAAATATTTTGTGAATACTCGACATTTGATTCGCTACCGATAGCCCCCTCAAGAAGAATCACTTTATCAACATCAACCTGATCGCGTATCAGCGGTGCAATGAGTCGATCATAATCGAATCCAACGGGGACAATGTGTGTCTGCATGTATGTGAATCGTAGACGAGTGGATAAATAATCTTGAGACCTCGTTTCGGACGGACTTCGTAGTGCGTGAAGTACCACGGGTCGGGTGAACTGTGGCGTCCGTGTCTAACCTTTGATAGGGGCAACGGTCTTTAATTCCTCTCGCACTTGCCGCGTAGCTCGTGTGGAAGCAGTCACACCTGAACACCCGCGTTGTGTCCGTGGAGGTCGACGCCTTCACTTCCACTCCCGCTCGACACAGCCAGACTCACCGCGTCTTACACCCCTTCGTTGCAGCGTGCATGGACTTTGTGAGGCGCGTGGTTTCCGAATTCAAAAGTTCGGTTTCTGATGGATTGAAACTATGGATTGTGATAGGAGCGTACCCGATTCATTTACGCGTCAGGAGACCCGTCGAACTCTTCATATACTTTTCACAATTTCTGTCTTGCACAAGCGTTCTGAACTAGACAGATAGTACCAAATTATCCACACAGTTCATTCAAATACGAAGAGCTGCGAGTGATCCAGCAACAACAGTCGTTTTTCTCATTATGCTTACTATGGGGGATCAGCTACCTCTCGATAGCTGACTGAAAATGAAATGACAAACCGTTTGACTCTCTCGGTCTATCAGTATCGTTCCCCGGCCTGGTCAGGGCATGGAGTGCATGGGTATAGCGAATGCTTTGTGTCCACAGCCGGTCAAGAAAGTCCGAAGACCATTCCACTACGTCCCTGCCAACTGTTCGGACGCATATCGTATCGTATCGTGTCCTGTCCTATCCTATCGAAACACCTGCCGTAAGTTGGAAGCTCCGTTTCCGCCTGATCGGGCTGTGGCGAAGGGTATCTGCACTAAAACGCACGTTCGGGATCATCATTGTGCGACGGCCATCGAACACCCCGGGTGAGAGCGTATGTGAATCTTCAAGAACAGAGACAAGTGGTTCGAGAATCTGCGAGCCTCGTCATCACGGCACAGATTTCCGTCTGACCCCGATGCCGGTGATCCTCCACATCGTCCCCGAGTTCTCCCAGTGTAACTCGATATTGAGTGGCAAGCGTTCACGAGTCAGTAACCGATTCTGGGGCTGGTTGACTGCCGGTACACGACTGGCAATAATTGTGGCTGCCAGTCACTATTATCAAACGAGGGGTTGGTAATCGGGAACGTGTGCCACTTGATCTGCTGTCGGTCTTCTCCCCGACGTTATCAAACTCAGGGTCACGGTATCCGTCTTGACGATGAACGCGCTTTGCAGGAGTCGTGCCAATTCTCATAGAGCGTATTCTTCACGAGCGGTGAGAACGCTGACCAACTCGCTCGCACACAAACAATCAGTGATTTTGACAGCGTTGCTTCGGAGCCTCCCACTCTGACATCCATGAGAAACACGCGCTGTCGCAAAATCGCGTATCTCACTGCCTGTCAAACATCGTCAGCCGACCGCGCCTGCATGTCTATGTCTATGTACAGACCCAATTTCGTGTCGTGGGGCTGTCGGGTGAGCGACGAGCGTATCCATTATCGTATAGTGCTGCGTCCCATCTCGGCTGCACCCTCAGAACGCCTCGTGCTCTGATGTGCAGACGAAAGTTCTTCTCGCTCCGTTGCTCTCAAGCGAAGTAGTGAACACAATTCCAGTTAATCTGCCTGTGTCCCGACAGCAAATGCCTGTGAGTTCTCGCTGGTATCTGTTGTCGTGAGAAGCGAGACTCCGACTGTGAACACCGCGGATAAAACCATTCCATACAGCGCAAAGTCCCATCCCCAATACGTTGAGGCAAATAGGTTAACGCCCGCAATAGGCGTCGACGGAACAAAAATGTGTAAGATGTAGAATAACTGTGCACCACTAATCCCAACAAGGATTCCTTGTCTATTTGTTCCTCCCCAGTAGAGGGCGATCATTACGGGTAATGTCATCTGTGCGAACCCACCGAACGCCGTATCGCCAACGGTAATTACTGTACCGGGACGAAAGAGACTGGCTACGAAGGCGGCGGTCGCAAAGATTGCTACCCCAAATCGCGCAATCCAGCCCTCTCTATCAGCTGAGGCATCAGGGTTCACGAACGGCCGATATATATCACGCGTGAGATACGCCGACCCAGAGAGTAGCATTGAATCCGATGAAGACATCATTGCTGCCATTGCTCCCGCCACGACAAGCGCAGCAAACCACGCGGGAGTATAGTTCCCGAGCAGGACCGGAATCACATTGGCTCCCTCGGGAACACTCACACCGAGTCCCGCAGCCCAGGAACCCAACAGAAACGCAGGGACGAATAACAATAATACAAGAATCGGCCAAAGCGCAAACGAACGCTTGAGAACCTGGGCATCATTCGCCATGAAAAAGCGTTGATTGATCTGAGGAAACATCGTCACCCCAAAGGCAATTGTCACTGCGCTGGCAATCATCCACTGTGGCGTGTAGAGGCCCCCACCGAGGGAGAGAAATTCTGGATTCGATGATGCCATTGAACGATTGATTGTATCCACTCCCCCGACGCTGGTGAGCACCCATCCAACTGCAATCCAGATGACACCAAGCATAAATAATCCCTGTAGGGTGTCAGTCCAAGCAACACCGCGGAGACCGGAGACTGCAACATAGAGAATGATAAAGACGGTGATGAGCGCTGCACCGGCCCAGTATGGGACAGCACCGTTCGTGAGCCCGACAAGAGCCTCACCAGCACCCATTTGCTGTAGCATGATGTAGGGAAAGAGCCAAAAGATTGAGACTGTCGCAATCACTGCTCTGAGCCGTTTTGACCCAAATCGATCGCCAAGCATCTCTCCAAGCGTTACGTACCCATGCTGTTGGCCGATCAGCCACTGCCGGTATCCAATTACATACCACAGAATAGCGAATATAATCCCGTCCATCAATCCCATCACTAAAATCCATTCTGGACCAGACCCATAGGTAAGATTTGGGCCCCCGAAGAAGGTGAATGCTGACAGAAGCGTTGCAAAGGTAGTAAATAACAATACGATTGTTCCGAGCGTCCGACTTGCCAGATAATAATCCTCCGCAGTGCTGGCTGTAACGCGATAGGCAACAATACCAATTCCCATCGCAACAATCAGATATGCTCCGATTATCCCCAGTTGAAGCACAAGTGTCGATTCAATCATCAGCTTTCACCTCCTGAGGATCAATGGCCATTCCGCGGTCCCATGCCCCTCGAGTGAATATACTGAATGACACCGATGCAATTAGCATGACAGCAATATGCCACCAGAGCCAGATTGGAAGGCCAATAATAGTTGTTGACGCTCCCCAAAGAGCCCATGGAATGGCAAATCCGGTAAGTAGTGCAAAGACTGCGATCCAAATGTAATCTCTTTTTTTCCGCTTCATATATGAATAAGTTTGTCTGAATACCTAAATATTACTTCAGAGAAATTCGAATAAATAAAATGAAGAAAATAATTATTCAATATTCGTCCCATACAAACACATCTTGTCGAAGATATGCGCGATAGGTATTTGGACGTTCACTCATTAGATTCAGTGTTTAATACTACCGGTTCAACAAATTTATTGATATTATGAATGATTCAGACAAATATCTCATCAACGCTGCAATCACCGCCGATGGAGTCGTTGAACGATCAGATGTCGTTGGTGCGATATTCGGTCAGACAGAGGGATTACTCGGTGAAGAACTCGATCTCCGCGACTTACAACAGTCATCAAAAATTGGGAGAATCGATGTCGATATTGACTCACAAAACGGACAGTCTTACGGAACTGTTACTATTGCGAGTAGTCTTGACCGTGTCCAGACAGCTCTTCTTGCTGCCGCCTTAGAGACCATCACTCGCGTCGGACCCTGTGGGGCGCGTGTCGAGATCACTGAAATAAAAGATGTGCGAGAGGCAAAGCGTGAAGAAGTTATCGAACGTGCCAAAGAGCTTCTTTCGGAGTCATTCGATGAAAGTGTCATGTCGTCCGCGGAAATCCGTGAAGAAGTGAAGGATGGAGTTCGAGCTGAGAGCATCGAGCAGTATCATGGAGTTCCTGCGGGTCCGAGAGTTGAGCACTCAGACGCAATCATTATTGTTGAAGGCCGCGCTGATGTCATGCGGCTACTCCAATTCGGGATCAAGAATGCACTCGCTGTCGAGGGTACGAACATCCCTGAGCCAGTCGCACACCTCACAACTGAGCGTACCACAACGACATTTTTCGATAATGATCGAGGGGGCAATCTCATACTGAAAGAGCTCGAACAAACTGGGTCAGTTGATTACGTGGCATCCGCACCAGCAGGAAAGTCAGTCGAGAATCTCGATAGAGAAGAAGTATTCGCCGCGCTTCGGGATAAAGTTCCGCAGGAGCAGTTCTCACTCCCAGAGTCTACAGAAGCCATTGAGCACAAAGACAGTAAGGCCTCTGAGTCGGTCGGTGTTCACCGACCACTTTCGCGGCATGAGCAATTCAAGAATAGCGAGACAACGACTTCTGATACTGAAACAAATCTGCATCTGGAACAGAATAATTCACTGACTGAGTCAGTTCCACAAGCCACTCCAGTTGAGACGGTGGTCAACTCAGATGCACTCTCGACTGATTCGGAGGATACCACAACAGCGCCACCATCTGTCGGTGAACCAGCATCACTTGCATCACAGGTGAAAGCTGTCATTGAGTCGCAGGAAGAAAGTCTTCGGCTTCTCGATCAGGACTACCGTGCATTCACTGAAGAACGGGTTTCAGATGTCGATCCATCAATTATCAACTCAGGAAAACCAGTGCATGTCGTAATACTGGGTACGACAGTAACCCAACCGTGGGTAGATGTGGCTGCTGCTGCTGGGGTGGAGACGGTGATCGGAACTGCGACAGCGGAGTATGTGAAAATGCCAGTTAAGCCTCGTATTCGAACCGCAGATGAACTCATCTGATTTCGATACTGTCGACAGCGTCGTTATTGTGAACGATTCCGCCCACCATACTTGCCAGCCACCGCCGGCTCTTCAACGGCTTCCGTGTTTTCGCGTTGAATTTTCTGCTTCAATGACGGTGTTTGCAAGCGGTGCATCTTGACCTTGATGATGGCTCCCCGCAGAAGCCCCCACAGGAATAAATGGGCTATCCCAGCCTTCATTCGGATTGCTCACACTTTAGACCCGACTTCTTCAATCCACGCTGATGGGATTGATACGGCGAACCGCCACCTACAGCCGCTTTGAGTACACTCGGTTCCAGTCTGTCCAGTCACCATCTTAGTCCGGAAGCTGGTTCTGCACTACGTTGTATGACGGCTTGTCGACGTCTGAAGTAGGTCTGTAACCAACGTGGGTGGACATTCATGACAAGTGTGAGTTGCCCATGTACAGTCTCACCAGTGGTTTCGTCCTTCGCCACTCAATATTATATTGTACTATACTATACTGGAACTCCGGGTTGATTATTAACGAAGTGTTACCTTCGTCTATATCCTCTCTCATGTATGTCTTGATTGAGGATAGCGTACAGCTGTATCCCTCTCTACTCACTTCGGTCGCTCATTTGAATAACTGGACTCCACTGTATTAATTCGATCACGGTCAAGCAGACATCCGACCAGTGCGGGATAGACTCACTTGTTGGTCATAAACAATGCATCGACTGCTGACTCATGTGTCTCATAGAATTCCTTCTTACGTGCAGCGATGGTAAACCCACAGCTCTTGTAGAAACCAATCGCAGTCTCATTTGAGACTGCCACGGTGACTGTGAGCGTTGTGCAAGGAGAGGTCCTGTCAACAACAGCACTTATGAGACGCGACGCTCGCCCTGCTCGTCGGAATTCTGGGTGAACAACAAGCTCGGTAATATGCACTTGCTCGGCAGCAAAATATAACATATATCCAACTGGCTGCTGAGCGTGCACACTGATGAGGCACTGCCCCCCACCGGTGGGCTCAATGGCGTGCTTCAATAAAATCGGTGAGGGAGCACTCAGATAATCCTGCAAATTCCGTAACGTTGGGTAATCCTGTGTTTTCGCACTCTGTACTGTCATCATCCAAGTAGACCAACCGCACTCACACTTAGCATAGCACCAGTGAATGTCGCCGCCAGATTAACCGCCTCATTTCCGATTCGATCACCCTCAACTGTTGCCCCTAACACACTATCTGTTACCATGCCAAGGAATCCAGACACAGCGATACTTATTGCCCCAAGCGGGGTGAGCGCCGGGAGAAGTACAAATGAAATTGTTCCAACGAGTGATGCACCAACCAACCCGAACAGCTCTCCCTGCCACGTCACACCTCCATCTGTTCCCGGTGGTACTGCTTCAAGAGTAGTAATCAACCGTGGTTGATCAAATAATACTCCGAGCTCAGATGACAATGTATCGCTCAATGCTGCTGCCATAGACCCGGCAAACGCGTATTTGAACCAGATTGGGTCGATAATTACTGCATCGCCAGCAGCGAACAAAATGACACATAGGAGTGCTATAGCTGCGTTTCCAAGCACGTTTCCCGTTCCCCGCGCCCCTTCGTTTTCCTCTGCTACCCCTCGCTTCGTCTTGATATCATATTTATACTTCGTCGACAGTGCACCGACACTGAAGAAAGTCATCAGTATTGCAAACCATCCGAAGCCGCCATATACAATCACTAATAGACCCAAGATCACGCCAGAAAGCATTCCCGCAACGGAAGCAGTCCCCAGCAGATAGGAGAGTAATCCAAGCACCACTGTCACCACCAGTGCAGCAATCACTTCAATCGCACTCACATCTGTGGCGAGATACCCGAAGAGCCACAATAGCAGTCCTGAACTCATCATGACGAGTGGATCGTCCCGTTCAAACAATATTTCTCGAAGAAGGGCTGCAGAAAGTGCACCAACGGTCGCTAAAAACACAAATCGCGGCCATAACACGGCAGTGTCAGTAAACGACGCTGTTGCAGTCTGGCCTCCAATCCCGCCGACAGTCGCTGCTACCACAAATCCTGCTGTTCCAATAAATGGGTTATCTGATGTTTCTGAGATAATTCTTTTTCCCAGATTTCCATATGCGACGATGAGCGTAGCGGCGACAAATGCCGCCGTTGGCATTCCAAGTTCTGCTGAGATCAGCGCCAGACCTGCTGCGGCCAGCGAGAATCCGATCAAACCATTTAATCGACCATCCTGTCGGTCACCTGGTCGGGCAAACAACTCAAATAAGGGCCCATCGGTAATAACGAAGGCACCGAGAACAGCCATAGCCACGAATGGAGCGAATGCCGCTTGTCCGAGCACTGGCGCAGTGACCGCAGTTGTCCCGACAAGAGCAAATCCACCTGCTCGTCGGAGCGTTGAGTTCACATCGACTGATTTTATAGAGACGTATTTAATGCTCCCGAAACACATCGTTAGTGGCTGTAGTAATTTCCCAGCAGGACCACCAAAGTAAATTATACCATGTCCGCATATATGCCGCTTGTGGGCGTTTACGACCGATACTTAGCGCTTCGAAATCGGTTTCACGAAGCAGACAGCCCGGAGCACGTGGCGGTGGTAATCACCGAGCGTGATCTGCTCGAAAAGGGTGCCTATGAGACGCTGGCCGCGTTCTTTAACTGGGCGTTCGAATACAGTGCGAATCGAGTGACAGTTTCGGTCAGCGTACTTGATGAAGCAGTTGTCCCGACGTTGAAGAGAGAACTGCAGGGTGTGGGAGCTCCCAAACCAATCGCAGTTCGAGGACCTGACGATACCAAGCGCGCCGAGGCACCAGTGCAAATGAACATTGGGTTGGGTGGCAAACGTGAATTTGCTGCAGCAGTCCGACAACTGGCATCTGCAGTGAGTGAAGACGAACTTGATCCAGACGATATTGACCCAACAGATATTGAGAACCGTCTGGTCTTTTCTGACGAACCTGACTTACTGATCAAGACCGGTGCCGAGCGACTCTCAGACTTCCTTATTTGGCAGTCGGTATACTCAGAACTGTACTTCACTGATGTAAACTGGCGTGACTTTCGTCGACGTGATTACCTACGTGCCCTGTTAGACTATCAGGATCGACAGCGCCGCTTTGGTGAGTGAGACCAAATCAATCAGCCCTCTCGTGTGAAATGGTTTCGGGTGTGCGTTGTCGTTCAAGTTCAGCAGAGAGTTCTTTCGCATTCGAAGTGCATAATTGCTCTCGTAGCCGCGTTGCAACACGCATCCCTTCTTCATACTCTGTCTGTGCAACAGCCCGAACAAGAGCAATGGCGCGATTTTTTCGCGACTGACGCCACGACTCTTCACGTGATTCATATGTCCGTAAACCGCGAAGGAAGTCGACTTTTGAGAACTCCGGCCAGTAAGGTGCACAAAAATACACCGCAGCCTCATTGCCGTTCGCATGCCATGGCAGAAAGTTCGAGGTTCGCTCATCACCGCCCGTGCGGATAATCAAGTCAACATCTCGAGATGCATTCGCCGAGAGTTGCGCTTCAACTGTGTTCGCATCAACATCTGCTGGGGTCAGTATGCCTTTCTCAACTTTTTTTGCAACCTCTCGTGCTGCAGTTAATAGCTCAGATCGGCCGCCATAAGCCAGTGCGATATTCAATCGAAATCCCTCGTATCCGTCTGTTTGGGATTCCGCATACCGGATCGATTCTTGTACACTCGCTGGCAATCTTGCCACATCACCGATCGCTTTTATCCGCACTTCATTCTGATGAATCCGATCAGCGTCAGCGAACTCATACAACTTCTTTTCAATCAGTCCGAATAACGAATCAAGCTCCTCGCTCGATCGTTTGAAGTTCTCCGTCGAAAACGCATACAATGTCAATTCCTGTATCGATAGCTCTTCACACCAGTCAAGCACTTTCTCTGTTGTCTGGGCTCCTTCTCGATGCCCTTCAGGCACATCATCCCCCTGCTGACGTGCGTATCGTCGATTGCCATCTTGGATAATAGCAATATGTGCTGGTCCGTCTGAAATCTCTCGTCGCAGCACTCTCTCGTACGCTCGGTGCACCACTCCCTGCACCCGATTCCACATGTACCTCAAGATTACAGTTAGTCGTATCTGTCTTCCGCTTTGGATACTCCACACCACTCGCAGAAACGCAAGCCCCCACATTCAGATGAACCGTCATTCGTTTATTCTCGCTACTCGAAAAAATCATATGAGCAAGACGGTCGATGACGACCTCTACCGACGAACGGTCGCTCTTCTTGAGCCAGGCGAGATTGAACTTGCTGGAATGATCATTCATACAACCCTTTCAGGCGCTGAGGATCTCGAGATGCAGGAGCTGACAGTTGATATCAATGAAATCGTTGCTGAACACGCTGAGAAGGGTGAATGCTTTATTTATGCGGGGAATGACGATTCTGATTTCGCCTCAAATCAATTTCAGGGACTGACGCTCACTGATGAGGAGTTTGTATGGGAATGCCAACAGTTGCTTCGAGATGGGTCATTCGACCTCGTCTGGTATTATGAGGCAGAGCCGAATCAAGAAGCCCTTGCGAAGGATGTCGAATCACTCGAATCAGTTGACCGTGTCACGCTCGTTCCGTAGGACGGACATCAATATCACTGTGTCCGTGTCTTTTTATCGAGATGCTTATGAAAACACAATGCTGACCGAGTTGTATGACCGAGGTACATCCGGACGAGTCGTCACTTTCGACACTTGATACGGCAATCTTGAATGGATTTCAGGGTGGATTTCCAATCTGCGAGTCACCATTTGAGACGGCCGCGGGTGCCCTTCGAGATCATCATATCGAAATCGAGGGTGATAAACTGCTCTCCCAAATTCAGACGCTTGATGACCGCGGCTATTTGAGCCGGTTTGGTGCGCTGGTAAATGCGGAAAAGATTGGGGGGACAGCGACGCTCGTTGCGATGCACGCCCCGAAGGACCGATTTGAAACAATCGCTGAACAAGTCAATGCACATCGTGAGGTGGCACACAACTACAAGCGAGAGCATTCGAAGCTGAATATGTGGTTCGTGGTAAGTGTTGCAGACGCTAATCGGGTTTCGGAAGTTCTCAGTGATATCGAGAGCGAAACAGGTCAAGAAACGTATAACATGCCGAAGAAACAAGAATTTCGTGTTGAGGCGAAGTTTCCGCTCAACGGACCGCTTGTGGACAGTGAGATTAGTTGCGATGCTGCTGGTCCTTCACCTCCTCCAAGAGATGCCTCGAAACTGACCCCCGCAGAGCGGGACCTGCTGGTTCAGATTCAAGATGGCCTCCCACTTACCGCAACCCCTTATGCCGACGTTGCTACGGCGGTCAATCAGCCTATCGAATGGGTTCTGGAGACGTTAACTCAGTTTCGAGAGACTGGACAAATACGGCGCGTCGGCGTTGTTCCAAATCACTATGCATTGGGATACAGTGAAAATGGGATGACTGTCTGGAACGTTCCTGATGACCGAGTTGATGAGGTGGGTCCAGCAATCGCTGCACTTCCATTCGTCACACACTGTTATGAGCGACCCCGCCATGAGCCAGTTTGGGAATATAATTTCTTTGCGATGACACACGGACGGTCAGAGGCTGAAAGCAATCAACGGATTACCCAGGTACGTGATCGGATGGCAGACTTCTGGGAGGTCAGCGACGAGACATGGGACACGCTCTTTTCGACGGCGATACTGAAAAAAACTGGAATTCGTTTAAGCGAACGGGCTGAGGCACACACCGAATGAATACACCGATAACTTTTGAGCTATCCAGACGATGACCCCATTGTATCATGATTTCACGGGTTCAGCTGTAGTGATATTCGGTGGGGGGACCGTCGGAGCGCGCAAAGCACGGTGGTTTGTTGATGATGAAGCAAACGTCTATGTGCTCAGCCCAACCTTTTCAGCAGATATCGCTGAGACAGCGACATGTATCCGAGCAGCGCCTGGCCCCGACGCAGTCGGTGATTGGATTGGCCGAATTAATCCCTCACTCGTAGTTGCAGCAACAGATAACACAGCCGTGAATCAGGCTGTGTGTCAAGAGGCAAACGAGCGAGATATCCTATACAACGCAGCATATACCTCTCGGGCGCAAAACAGTTTCCTACCAGGTGAGCAAGGTGTGACGGTCCCAGCGACTGTTGAAGATGGAGACGTTCAGATTGCAATTTCGACAGGCGCTCGGAGTCCAGCGTTGAGCAAGTACCTCCGTGAGCAGTTAGAAAAGACACTCTCAGGAACAGATGCAATGGCAGAACTAAGCGCAGAGCTTCGTCAAGAACTTCGTGAGGGCGGATTCTCTGCATCAGAGAGGCGTGACGCAATCCGTGCTGTCGTTCGCTCTTCAGCTGTTTGGAAGGCTTTAGATACGAGAGAAGCAAACCCACGAGAAGAGGCAACCCAAGTGATACGCAATACGATGGAGAGAGGTTGATGAAGGCGGGCGTGATATGTGGGGTGCGAGTATCACATAAGTCTGCAAGTGTCAGAGAAATCGAGATGGCTGGTGCTGACGAAGCGACTGCAGTCATTGAGACTTTGTTGACCCGCGAAGGTATCTCGGAAGCCTTTGCAATCCAGACTTGCAATCGGTCTGAAGCATACGTCGTAGCAGAGAGTGTAACGACTGCACGAGATGCACTCACAAACTTTGCGCCGGAGGTTCGTGACGGTGCTGTGTGTGAAATGAATCACGAGGAAAGCCTGCGCCACCTGATGCGAGTCGCCGCCGGGCTAGAGTCGCTCGTGATCGGTGAGGACCAAATTCTCGGACAGTTCCGACAGGCCATCAAAGATGCACAAGCAGTTGGGGGTCTTGGATCGGTTCTTGAGGCTGGATTGATGAAAGCACTACGTGTCGGCAAGCGAGCACGCGAGGAGACAGCTATCAATGAGGGTGTGACGTCAATCGGCTCTGCCGCAGTCGAGTTGCTTCATCGCGAGACGAGAGTCTCGTCGGCGACAGCTCTCGTCGTTGGTGCCGGGGAAATGGGAACACTCGTCGCAAATGCATTCTCGGCGACCGACATTGAACATCTGATCATTGCAAACCGAACCACAGAACACGCTAAAGCTCTCGCTCGGACGGTCTCAGTGTCGGCTGAGGGGGTCGGACTAGAGACATTGTCTGCCGTGCTGGGCCAGGCGAGTCTTGTCGTGGCAGCAACAGAGAGTGATGAGTTTCTTATCAAACGCGAGGACCTCTGTCGGGTAGCAGAGACCTTCATCATTGATCTTGGTCAGCCACGCGATGTCGAACCCCTTACAGAGGACATCGTGGGTGTTTCAGTTCGAAATATGGATGATTTGGAGTCGGTGACTGCTGAAACAGAGGTCGCACGACGATCAGCCGCTGAGGACGTTGAGCAGATGATCGAAACGGAGTTCCAGCGGCTCTTGGCTGATTACAAGCGTCAGCGGGCTGACGATGCAATCCAGGCCATGTATCAGGCGGCAGAACAGGTCAAGGACAGAGAGTACGAGCGTGCAGTTGCAAAGCTCGAAACACAGGAGCCACTAACAGAAAAGCAGAAGTCAATCATAAACGACATGGCCGAAGCATTGGTCGGACAGCTACTCGCAGCGCCGACAAAAAGTCTCCGTGATGCAGCAGTTGAGGATGATTGGTCAACCATTCAGACAGCAATGACACTATTCAATCCAGAGTTCGAGAGCACTGGCCCCACGTTTGATTATCCGCAAGCTGGCCCTCGGGCGAGCGAGGAAGCTGACACGGGAGGAAAACACATAGATGAACCCTTCGCTCAAAACATATCAGAGCCACCATCTGACGGTTGATTCATACAGCTTGCGGTCGAAGCCAAACAATTATTCAAACTCGCAAGAGTCTATGAGTATGGCCGAACTTCTCTCAGATGATGAAATCAAAGACCGAATGCCAACTGAGTGGGAGCATAGTGGGGACGAAATCAGTCGAACTTATAGCTTTGATACATACATGCGTGGCGCAGAATTCGTTCCTATTCTTGGTAAGTTGGCTGAGGAGGCATTCCATCATCCATCGATCTCTGTTGGTTATCAAGAAATCAAAGTCAGTCTCACGACACATGACGCGGGAGGAATTACAGAGAATGATACCTCTTTGGCAGCCCAATATGATGATGCATACGAAGAGTATTGATCCTGTCTGAGAGCACGGAAAATCAAAAGACGAGTCACTCTCAAGTGCCGAGCACAAAGCCAGTACAATGAATACGCTTTCAGAACACGACTTCTGGCTGTTTGACCTCGATGGAACAGTCGTCGATGCATCGTGGACATATACCCGTTCGGTATTCGACGAAGTAGGGACACGACTGGAGCGAAACTTCAGTGACACAGAGGCTGAGATTTTGTGGCATGGATTGCAAGGTAATCGAAATCCGCTACTCCGGTCGTGGGGATTAGATCCTGAGCAGTTCTGGGATGTCTTCCATACCGTCGAGGATCCCCAGATGCGGGCCGAGGCAACATATCTTCACGACGACGCAGCGAGCGTGATTCGAGAGTTGCTTGACAACGATATTCCGGTCGGCGTGGTCACACATTGTCAAGATTTCTTAGCTCAACCAGTGCTCAGCCATTTGGGTATCCATAACTGGTTTGAAACAGTCGTTACATGCACCCCAGATCTCGGGTGGAAACCAGATCCTGCGCCAGTTTATCACGCGATCGAGCAGCTCTCGACGGTCGAATTAGCTCAGGACACGGGCGTTCTCATCGGCGATAGTGCGAGCGATATCGGTGCAGCGTGGAATGCAGGATTGACTGGTGTGCACGTTGAGCGCCACTCTCCAGACATCCGTGGCCAGTGTGTCATCGCTGACCATCGAGTAAAGCAATTGACTGATCTTCTTAACTGACCGCTTCGAGCATGACACTGAGACTCACGACATCCACTCAGTGTTACTGTTGCTCCTTAGCATCTGCAGATTCTAATCTGTTCTTCACCCAAGCAGTTACACGAACGACACGCTGTCGTCAGGTCACCCCCCAGTGATAGACATCAATCTCGGTCCCCCGAGATACTCTTTCAATTTCCTCTGGGAGAATTATCCATCCATCAGTCAGTGCGACTGAGGAACGCACCCCCATTTTAGTCACATCGATTGGTTCAACCACTGGATGACTATCTGCATGTGAGGGATGTGTGAGTTGGACCTGTATGAGCTTTCGAACGCCTTCTGAGCTAGATATCTCCTGACTCAATTGACCGGTCGTTGTCGGCGGGTCAAATTGATCAAAACGACCAACGTGTGCCACAAGCGGCGATAAGAAAACAATCGAATTGGCAATCGCATCGAGAGGATTGCTGGGTAACATAACGATTGGTGTTTCCTCAATAACTCCCAGTGCAATTTGATAGCCCGGATTAAGCGCGACCCGGCGAACCAGTATTTGTCCGAGTTCACGAACGACTCTTGAAAGTGCGTTCGCTCCAGTCATCACCGAGTCCCCTACCGTCACAATAACATCCTTTGTAAGATCGCGCTGGATAGCAGCACGAAGCACTGGTTGATCATCTCTCACCACGTTGCGATGTGTGGGAATAGCATCCCACTGCTGTAGCAGTCCTGAAATAGTCAGTGTATTGGTTTCAATTCTCTCATCCGGTCCGGGATCGGTTTGAACGAGTTGTTCTCCGGCTGGAATAATACCCACAGTTGGCCGCTGATACAATGTGACCTCGTCAATGGCGGCCGATTTGAGAACACCCAGATCAGATGATTGTAACTGATGTCCCGATTCAAATATCACTGAGCCCGACTCAATATCGTCTCCCACCGTGATCACGTTCTCGCCACGCTCATACGTGCGAGATATTTCGAGAAGTCCATCATTTATTATCACATCTTTGGAATGGACGACAGCGTCAGCCTCACTGGGGAGCGTCGCTTGGGATTCGACCCGAACCGCAGTTCCTTCTTCGATAGGCGCTTTCGATGGGGGATTAGCATCGACATCTGTATGTGCCCCGACAATCGAAAGCTGATGCTGCTGTTGATCAGTTGCATCAGACATATCAGCTGATTGAACTGCCCATCCATCGATTGCGGCACGGTTATGATTCGGAATTGTTCGTTTCGCCCGTATCGAATCAGCAACGACGCGGCCACGACATCCTCTTAACGATCGTGTCTCGACTCGGGTCAGTGGGGATATCATCTCGAGAAGTCGGGACCGGGCTGTTTGGACACTGACCTGTTGTTCGGATTCGTCAGAAGGTCGTTGATTCGCCGTCCTGCAGACATCATCGTCACCAGTCATAATCAATCTCTATCTTCCAAGGAAAAAATGACTCTGGGCCGCTGTGACGGACACCTCTCCACGCAATCGCGGCCTTTTTCGACCCTGCATTCTTCTTTCGAACTATGACAGGCTTACGGGACGCACTACAGGAACTCCCCGAAGCAATCTTCGCCGACTTCCTGGAGTCTGAGGATGGCTATCTGGTAGTGCTTGATCTACCGGGAGCGACTGAGGAGACGGTCGATCTGCGTGTGGAGATGGGTAGGCTCATCGTTGAAGCTCGCCGACAGAAGGATACTCCGAGAGAGTTTAATTATATTCGCGAAGAGCGTCCTCTTTTTTTGGACGCTGAGCTCCCGTTACCTCCAGATGCAACCGGTGCGAGTGCAACAGGTGTGATTGACCGGGGAGTACTCACGATTGAGCTCCCCAAGCAGTCTGCAACACCGGATCAGAGTATTCCAATCTCTTCGCCCGAGGACGACTGATCCGTAATGGAGTGGTCTTTGCGGTGAATCTCCGCGCGTACTGGCGATTCCTCGTCGTTTTATTCCAGTTCTTCCCACTTATCGTGGCGTATACGCGTGACCGCCGCCGGTTCCTCCTCTTTGGTGGGTCCCGAGAGATTGGGTCAGAGACACAGACACAGCGTGCAGAAATTTTACTGAATTCTCTGCTTACCCTTGGACCGACGTTTATCAAACTCGGTCAGCTACTTTCAACTCGACCAGACATCCTTCCACCAGAGTACATTGATGTCATATCAAGTCTACAGGATGATGTCCCTGCCAAGCCATGGGAGGACTCGAAGCGTGTTATCGAGGCTGAACTCGGCGAGGTTGATGATGTCTACGACGAATTCGATCGTGACCCCATCAGTGGGGCAAGTTTAGGACAGGTCTATACTGCTCAGTACAACCGAAGAGAGGTTGCAGTGAAAATTCGACGACCGGGTATCGAAGATTTAGTTGAAGCTGACCTGCGGGTTATCCGATGGTCGCTGCCACTTGTACGCAGATTCATTGGCCAGGGCCGTGCTTTCTCACTCGAAAACTTGGCCGATGAATTTGCGAAGACAATTCGACAAGAGATGGATTATACTCGTGAGCGGCGGATTCTAAGTGATATTCGAGAGAATTTCAAAGACACCTCTGAGATTCGTATCCCTGACCCAATCGAGGAATGCTCCAGTGCGCGTGTACTGACGATGGAGTACCTTCCAGGGATCAAGATTACCAATCTGAATGAACTTGACGAAAATCAGATTGACCGGACTGAGATAGCGACGACGCTCCAGCGAGTCTATCTCCAAATGATTGTCGAGGATGGTGTGTTTCACGCTGACCCTCACCCTGGCAATCTCGCTGTGACTGATGCAGGCGAAATTATTTTCTACGATTTTGGAATGTCTGGCACAGTAACTCCATTCATTCAAGAAAAAATCATCGAGTTTTATGTGTCTGTGGCAAATCAGGATATCGATGGAATTCTTGATGCGCTCATTGAGATGGGAACACTCTCACCAGAGGCAGATCGTCAAGTGATGGGGGAAGTGATGCAGTTGGCAATAGCTGATGCTCGCGGGGAAGATATCGAGCAGTATCGAGTTCAACAGATTATTGACCAGGTTGAATCGACAATTTATGAGTTCCCGCTTCGACTCCCGCGTAACCTCGCGTTGGTCCTCCGCGTAGCGACCGTGGTTGAAGGTGTCTGCGTGACATTAGACCCAGATTTCGACTTTATTACTGTCGCAACAGATTACATTGAGGATCAAGGGTATTATGAAGAGACTGCCCGACGACTGCTGGCTGGGGCTGGTGACCAAGTTCAAGATACCACCCAGGCTCTCTTTGAGGTTCCCCCACGACTGAATACTGTCCTTGACCGAGTCGAACGGAATGAACTAGCCGTTGACGTACGGATTCAAGATGAAAATAGCGTCCTAGACAGGCTGGCCCGTCGTATCGTGTATGGACTGTTCGTTGCTGTTGGTGCTCTTTCGACAGCGATTTTATTTGCTTTCGATCAAAGTAGTATCCTTCCAGCAGCAGTGGCGGCATTGCTGACCCTTCCAGCGGCGATTGCGCTCTATCGATCATTTCGAAAGCAGCGTGGCGTACGCGCCCGTCCACAGTTTACTCGGCAGAGTATGCGTGAGCGACGCGATCAGGACTCATAATGGCACACGCAATCAGGAGAAAAGATAGGTGTTCCAAACGGTTTATACATACCACGGCAGAATCATCAATCATGCCCAGAGAGCAGAAACAGGTTCGTGAACTACAGGAGGGTAGCTACGTGATGATGGAGGAATCCCCCTGTAAAATCAACGCCTATAGCACTGCCAAGCCAGGAAAACACGGGAGCGCGAAGGCGCGCGTCGAGGGACGCGGTGTCTTTGATGAAAGAAAGCGGACACTGTCACAACCCGTTGACGCCAAAGTGTGGGTTCCGATTGTCGAACGAAAAGGTGGACAGGTAGTCTCTGTCACGGGTGAAGATGCACAAATTATGGATCTTGATACGTATCAAACGTTCACTATGCGGATTCCAGATGGTGAGAATCTCTCACCTGATGATGAAATAGAATATCTTGAGTACGAAGGACAGCGAAAGATCGTTTAATCGGTCATGTTTCCTGGGGCGAATGAGTCGCACACTGATGCGACGTATACCATTGTTGGGGCTCCACTTGAACGATCGACGACGTTCCGTGGAGGGACCCGATTCGGCCCAGACCGTATACGGAAATTTGCTCGCCCATTTGAAGATTACGATCATCACCGTGATATACACTTTAGTGAGTGCGCAGTCCACGACCACGGTGATATACGTGCCTGGGATGACGTGTCAGCGTATCTTCAGTGGCTCGAAGGAGAACTACGCGATGTGGCCCAAACAGCTATTCCACTCTTACTCGGGGGCGAGCATACAGTAACGCGAAGCGGTGTCCGGGCTGTTGAGCCGACTGTTGTCGTGTGTGCTGATGCACACTTGGACCTGCGTGCAACATTTGACGGGAATTCCGACAGTCACGCGACAGTTATGCACCACATCCTCGACGTTCCCTCCGTTGAGGAGATTTTGCTGGTCGGGACCCGCACTGGATCGGCTGCAGAGTGGGAGCGAACACAGACTTCTGAAGTCACAGTTATCTCCCCCTCTGCATTTGAGGCTGATCAGATTGAGCAATGGGTGCAATCGAGAGCATGTTATTTGAGCATCGATATTGATGCTGCTGACATAGGTATTGCCCCAGGAACAGGCACTCCTGAACCGTTTGGACTACACACCACACAGCTCCGGGATTTGGTCCGAACGGTCGCACCAACGACGGTTGGTTTTGATATTGTTGAAATAAATGACCGCGACAACGGACAGGCAGCATCACTCGGGGCAAAGCTGCTTCGAGAATACGTGTTCGCTCACACAGCAGCCACCGATGTCGCTCAAGACTAACAGCAGTCTCATTTCACTAAGAATATCGGGGCAGGTGCCACGGCTTCGTTTGGAAATCATCGATCTCAGTGATGATGAGACGCGGGGGGGTCTCAAACCATTTCACTTGAGCTTGAGACTGTTGACTGGACGGCTGTGTTCGATAGTAATTGAGCGCATACCCGCTTAGATGCTGGAGGAAGTCAATATCCTCTCCAATTACTGATAGCAAGGCCCGCTCACAGCTGATCTCCTCAGCCAGGGCTTGAGTGTCAACCCAGAAGATTCACGTCACTGTTGGCTATGAGGATGCGTATGAAAACTGCGCAATTAGTCGACCGGCTTGATGCAGAACTTGATACAGCAGCATATGCTGACGTTGACGCGAGTCCGAACGGACTTCAGATAGGGAGTCGATCTGGGACAGTTGAAACTGTTGGATGTGCTGTCGACGCAGCAGCAGCAACATTCGAGTCTGCGATTTCAGCTGGCGTAGATATGCTATGCACACATCACGGTGTTATTTGGGGTGGAGTTGAGAGGGTCACAGGACGCTCATATGAATTGGTCTCGAAGTTAGCCCGCGCTGAGTTAGATTTGTATGTCTCACATCTTCCGCTTGATGGTCATCAGACACTTGGGAACGCTGCTGGACTAGCTTCGTATCTTGACGTGACCTCAACCAGTCCGTTTGGTGAAATTGCTGGGCTGCCCATTGGTCAGGCTGGGCAATTCGACCAGAGCACCTCCCTGGATCGTCTTGCCAGTTCACTTGAGGCACTCCCAACGGATGGTGGACAGATTCGGACGTTTCCGTTTGGGCCAAGTGATATCAAAACTGTGGCCATCGTCACCGGATCTGGCGCCGACTTTCTTGACCAGGCAGCCACCGCAGGCGTGGATGTGTACATCACGGGCGAAGGAAAACAAAAGCTCTATCACGAAGCTCGCGAGCGAGAAATAAACGTCATCCTGAGCGGGCACTATGCGACAGAAACCTTTGGAATCGAAAATCTTGCGAGTGAAATAGAGCAGTGGGGCGTCGACACACAGATTTTTACACACCCGACTGGGTTGTGAGAGGGGCGAAACCGCGAACCATATTCGAGCGCACCGTTGTAATTGCTTCCATGAAGAATGAGGAGCAGTCCGAATTTAGTGAGGCACCGATTGAGCATGTGACTGCTGAGGCGGGCATGACTGTCGGCGACCTCGCCACAGAATACGGAAAAGCTGGGATTGGCGCTGCAGATATCTCAAAAGCGGTCGATATCTATGCTGAAATGCTTCGTGACCCAGCAGTTGATGTGTTTGTTGGCCTTGCTGGCGCAATGGTTCCAATAGGGATGCGCCAAGTTGTAAGTGATCTCATTCGTGATGGATACATTGACGTGTTGGTGACGACCGGTGCAAATCTAACTCACGATGCAATTGAGGCAATCGGAGGGAAGCACCACCATGGGCGAGCCGATCATAAGACGTCACACCCAGCTAGTGAATCAGCTCCCTCGCCAGACTCTGAACGTGAACATGATGAAAATTTACGAACTGAGGGTGTTGACCGCATATATAACGTCTATCTTCCGCAGGAACATTTCACACTCCTTGAGACGCATCTTCGAGAAAATGTCTTTCCAGTGTTTGATTCGCAGGTTACGATTCAGGATCTCACCGAGCAACTTGGCGTAGCAAACGCTGCAGTTAATGATGCAAGAGACATACACGAAGGTGCTGGCATTTCAGCTGCGGCCGCAGAGCACGACGTTCCAATCTATTGTCCGGCGATACAGGACTCGGTCCTTGGTATCCAAGCATGGATGTACAGTCAGACATCCGAATTTGGTCTAGATGCGCTCGGCGATATGACTCATCTCTCGGATATTGCCTTTGAGGCCGAGAAAGCAGGTGCTCTTGTGGTCGGAGGTGGCGTTCCGAAGAATTACACACTGCAAACGATGCTAACGATTCCTGGAGCTTACGATTATGCTGTCCAGTTAACGATGGATCCGGATGCAACAGGCGGCCTCTCTGGTGCTACGCTCAATGAAGCCAGGTCTTGGGGCAAACTTGAGCCGGGTGCGCAAAACGTGAGTGTGCTCGGTGATGCTTCGATTACACTTCCGCTGCTTGTCGCAGCAACTCGTGATCGTCTCGGTGAGTGAATAATTACCTCGGAACGGATATACCATTCCTTCGCCTCAATTTTTATATGGAGTATACCGCGTCGTTAGACCGCGCACTTGAGGCGCTGCCTGAGCGAGGAGGCGAGGAATCACGACTATCTATCCCCACTCCCGATGGCGAGACTGACGGTGCATTTACCCGTCTGACAAATCTTAGTGATATTGCAGACACACTTGACCGGGACGTAGAGGATATTCATCGAACGATCCAGGGGACGTTAGGAACGAATGGCCAGCTTACAGAATCTCGTGGGCGATATAATGGGTCATTTACTGTCGCAGATTTCGAGTCAGCAATCGATGAATATGTTGCCGAGTATGTGACCTGCAGTGAATGTGGCCTTCCAGATACGCGTTTAGTCACTGAAGATGGAGTTGACATGCTTCGGTGTGAAGCCTGCGGTGCATTTCGACCGGTCGAGAAGAGTCCAAACACAACCCAACACCACACCCAAGAAACAGTTGAAGAAGGCAAAACATACGAAGTTGAGATCACTGGTACCGGTCGGAAGGGTGATGGGGTTGCTGAGAGAGGGAATTATACTATCTTTGTGTCCGGCGCTCAAGAAGGCGAAACCGTCCAGGCACTTATTGAGCGTACTAGCGGCACGCTTGCATTCGCGCGACTCGTCTGACTCGTCAATCTATATGAAACCTCGTGAGTATCTGTCGTTTGTGGCTGATGACGAGGTACCCGCTCTGAGCCAGTTGGCACCTGGTTATGAAGAGCCCTATGAGTGCCGAGGCCAGCTTTCTATCCATACATTTCGGGAAAGAAGTGAACGAACGTCAGAGAATCGCGCCTGCTACCCTCTGAGAAAGGACAGTCGTCATTAGAGGTTGAACAGAGTACGCTCTGATCACATAGGCCCCGGTCAGTTCAGCCTCCGCTCGCCATGTCGAACTGGAGGCAGTTGGTCGACCGAGAGAACGACACTCCGAACAGCAGCCGAAGATTGATTAACGCGTATATCCGAGTATACGGAACATGAGTAAATCGGTTCGTATCTCTGAGGAGTTCCACGAGTTCGTGAAGGCTCACAAGCGCGAAAGCGAGACGATGGAAGAGACGCTCCGCCGGCTCATCGGGGGACCGCATCCCGGGGATGTCGCAGGGATACTCTCGTCAGAAACGGCGACAGCAATGCGGGATCGTCTCGAAAACAAGCGCAAGACCGATGCCGAAGAGAAACATAAAATCCGGGAGCGGTTTGAGTGATCCTTGATACGCCGTTCCTGATCGATCTCTTCGACGGTCGCGAGGGGGCGTTCGAGAAAGGCATCGAACTCACGGAGACGAAGACCGTTCAGCGGGTTCCATCACCGGTCGTCATGGAGCTATCGTACGGTGCCGAGTTCGGCGATGAAGACGAACGGAGGAACGTCAGAAACGCGCTCCGGATGTATCCGGTCGTCGAACAGAACGAGACGATAGCTCATCGCGCCGGACAGTTGCTCGCACGGGCCGACCAGCAAGCCGATGCTGAAAGCGGCATCGATAAACTCGATCCGATGGTCGCAGCAGTTTCTGACGTCTACGACGAACCTGTCCTTACCGACAACGTCGGAGACTTCACAGCGCTCGGAGTCGACATTGAGACGTACTAAGACGCATATAAACCGCGATTCGCGAGTGCTGATGAGCTAGTACAGATACTCTCAATATCGCTTCTCTCTAAGAATACATCTCGAAAATCGACAGGATGGCACTAATCTAATTCGCCGCGCCATTGGAGGGAGTTTTCATTGAGCTCTTCAACGATGGGCTTGCCTTTATCAAGCATCCTGTCTGCAATGTGAATCGCTTCACGTAGCTCTTGTTCTGAGAGATTTTCATACGCAGGCCGTCCATCAACATGGTCGTACCACTCGTCTTGGAATATATTATCGAGGATAACACGTCCAAAGCAGTGATTAAGGTGGATAGGCCACCCATCGCTACTTTGTGCCTTGTTTGGCAGCTCCTGGTCTACTTTCTTGACATACCTTTCACGGAGTGTCGAAATATCATTTCCGTCGAGAGTTTCTTGTCCCATATGATGTGTTCCTTAGAGATCGGCTTCAGATTGTCGTGTTGACGAGTAAATCAAAGCTCACAGTGTCGAATTTCCTCAGGTGTGTCACCTCTCGAAAAGCATCCCCCATCTGAATAAAACCAGCAACGATGCTGTTGTCGTAACAATAGCGTGAAACCAGAGCAGTCAGGTAAGGCTGTTCAGATATCTTCAGACATTTCGTGTCATGTCTTCGATTTTAAACCTCCTTTTGATTCAAAAATACCGAGAGAGCACAATTGCGGGAATGGTCGCACTCGGATATCACGATTCACTGCTTCCCTGACTGGGTTTGTCCCAGTCAAGAGAGAATATCGACCATACGAGAACGAGTTCAACACTCACTCATCTCAACTCCGGTAATATCGAACCGAGCACCGCCATGAGCGCTCTCGGTGACTGTTAATTCCCAGCCATGTGCTTCACAAATTCGTCTGGCAATTGACAGTCCAAAGCCCGTGTTATTCTGGACGGTCGTGTACCCGCTCTCGAATACATGAGGCAGGTATTCGTCTGCAATTCCTTCGCCATTATCAGCGATATAAAATCCATTCTCTTCTTCAGCAATGCCAACGTAAATTTCAACCGGCTCATCACAGTGCTCGATAGCATTCAAGAGCAGGTTTTCGAGAACTTCCGCGAGTCTGCTCTCATCAGCCTGTATTGTTGCTGTGCTTTCGATTGTGAGCGTCGCGTCGGCCGTCTCAACCCTCTCCCAGCACTGAGAGACGACAGCATCAATATCAACTGGGTTCGTTTCACCAACGACTTGACCTTGCTGAGCAAGCACCGATATATCCTCGATCAATTCCTCCATCCGTGATAATGCCTGAGATATCTTTGTCAGGTGTGTGCTATCGCATTCTTGTGCTGCGAGTTCGGTATATCCGCTGGCCACGTTTAATGGATTTTGCAAATCATGTGTGACAGCTCGTGTAAACTCATTCAATCTGTCACGCTCACGTGTTAATTCCTCTTCTCTGTCGCGCAGTATCTGTATTTGCGTTATCCTGGCGAATATCACAGTCAGCGTCTTGGCCCATAACTCGATCAGGTCTATTTCATACTCTGCATACGCGTCTCTCTCAACTGAGCCAATGTTTAACAGCCCATGCTTTCCCAATGGAACAATCACCTCAGAGCGAATAGGCGTGTCTGGATTCGCTCGCTGTTGATGCGTAGATACATCGCGAATATATCGTAATTGCTGGCTTTCATATGCCTCCCATGATATTGACTGCACGTCTGCTGTATACGTGGGTGGTTCCGAAATTAGTTCTTCTCCCCGATCAGAGAGTGCAATCGGCTCAAGTGCCTGTTGATCTTCTGTGCTCACCCAGACCCCCGCGATATCATACTCAAAGATCGTTTCGAAACGTTCGATGACACGGGTTGCGGCGGTCTCCATGTCTGTCGCCTCCAAGAGTGCTGGTGTCGTCTCATGCAACTGTTCCAGTGTCTCATTATACTGCTCAAGAGATTGCTCCTGATCCTTTCTATCGTTAATCTCACGCGCCGAAATCAGTATACCGTTGATTGGGTCTTGATCAAGATAATTGAAAGCGTGGTTTTCTAGCCACACCCAATTGCCATCAGTTGTCGCCGTCCGATACTCTGTCGTGACTAATTTCTCTGGATTCGACAAAACTCGATTGAAATCCTGAAGAAAGCGATCTTTATCGTCCGGGTGAACGTAGTTGACTACATTTTCACCACTAACTCGTGGGAGATCGAAACTATACAGATCCTGTTTCATCGGGCTTTGATACACCACCTCACCAGTCTGATCCAAGATTGCCATTATCTCTGGCGAGTGCGAAAGGTACTCCTCATATTGCTCTAACGCTCGCTGACGACGCTTTTGTGCCGTGATATCGGTCGAGACACCGCAGATAGCTATGACATTGTCTGCATCATCGAAGACTGGTGATTTCCGCGTGAGCCACACTTGCTCGGCGTCAGGATCTGATTCTTCAATCTCAATCGTATCTTGCGTTTCGACAACTCGTTGATCATCGCTTCGATACCGGGCAGCTACATCAGATGAGAAGAGATCATTATAATCCAATTCGTGCAGTTCTGTACTGGCGTCGATACGCACTCGCTGCTTATACGCCTCGTTCATAAGCAAATACTCTCCATCCGGCTCCTTAAGAAAGACCGCTGCTTCAATCGTGTCTAACACAACCTCAAACCGGTGCCGAAGTTGGATTGCATGTTGTCTCTGTCGGTAACTTTCGACTGCATTCTTGATCCGATTAGCGAGCAGGTCATACGTCCCCTCTTTCATGTCTTTCTGCACATAATCCGTCACATCAAGAGAGATAGCCTCACTGGCAACTGCCTCTGTTCCTCTGGAGGTGAATAGAATAAATGGGAGATTTGGATACTCTTGACGGACGGACTCAAGTAGACTCAGCCCATCTACCTGTGGCATTTCATAATCGGACACGATGCAATCTGGTGGTTCGTGTGTGATACTTGCAAGAACATCTTGTGGGTTGCACAACGTTTCGATAGTCATCTGATTGTCCTTCCGGTCAAGAAAAGTAGCAGCTACATTCGCAAATTCGGTGTCATCATCGACGTAGAGCACTCGTATCTGGGACTGTATGGGGGTCATCTAATGTTGATTCGTTGTCAGTGGAATCAAACAGAAAAATCTGTTTCGCAACTTGGTGATTGCTTTCACACACGAGGAACACACGCTGTATATCCACATGTTCCAGATCGTCTGTTTGGGAATCAAATGAACAGTTCTAAACATATCTATCTGCTGAATTTATCAAAGTGAGTGCGATGCAAGCGTCATTCGCCACCACGGACGAATTAATTGACCTACTAAGATTTATCCTTGAAGATATCAGCCTTCGATTCGATAAGTGGGAAAACCAGTACGTGAGAGGTCCGAGCTTATATTTCGTCCTCACCGGTGGTGTCCAGTTTGGTGCATACGCTGACCCGCTGGGCGATAATCAGTGGCCGACAGATATCGCAGAGGTCATCACCCGTGACCTTTCGCCTGTGATTGCCGCAGCCGAGGACATCGCGTTCGATGCTGATGGCGCCGTAATGGTGACTGCAGACGGCACGCTACAGAGACGGATGGTCCGTATTCGTCCCTCTGACGGTGTCGATATTCGCGCTCTGGAGTATCCAGACTGGATGAGCGCAAAACATCTGAGTGCACTTGAAGTGTCTGCAAATGATGAAGTGATTGCGGCAGTTACGCTGAGTGAAGAAAATGGCCGTGTTACCGTTTTCGAAGATGGAACATTCGATGACTATGAGCGCTCAGAGTTGGGTGGTCGATGGCGTATCGAATGATGACCCGTCCTAAGAGCGTCTATAACGCGTCTATTTTATGCAGGCGCGACACACACCAGTTGATGACTGATAATTCGCCTATCTATGGTCGAAAGTAGGACACTCCGCGCTGAGCACGCGACCGTTGAAGCATTACTACACCGGATTGTCGATGTCGCAGAAAGCCTAAGCTTAGAGTTTGATCGTTGGGAAGAGCAGTATGTGAGCGGTCCAAGCCTCTATTTCATCGTCATCGCAGATGTCAATTACGCCGAATACGCTGACCCACTCGGGGCAAACGTCTGGCCAGTCGACATCTGTCGAGTAGTCTCAGACTCGAGCGAGGACTTCGTCGCAGCTGCCAGACAAGTGGCGTTTGAACGAGATGGTGCGATCGTTGTCACTGCCGACGGAACAATTCAAGAGCAGATGGTCCGAATTCGCTCACCGAGTGCAGCTGAGGTAGAACGTCGCGATGAGATTGCTTACGCTGACTGGATGGGCACCAAGCATCTGAGCGCAGTTGAAGTCTCGACACGACCAGAAGTGCTCTTCGCTGTGACAGTAAGCGAAGAAACAGGCCGTGTGAGTGTCTTTACTAACGGTAGTTTTGAGGATTACAAGCGCGATGAAATCGGTGCCCCGTGGCGACCGGCCTGAGCCCGTCTATCATAAAGTTGCTTAGATAGCAGACACGACCTGACCTGACCTGACCTGACCTCCGGTGCTCATCGACGGTCGATAATATAACCGTCCCAGAGCTATTCAAAAGTCATTGAGTTTCTGTCATCATTCTGGGTTGTGTCTCTCATCCTCACAGTGCCGAGACTCATTTGTTGAGCGTGAAAACCGTGTACGCTCTGTCAGATATGATATACGAACGCTCAATCGATACGGTTGGTCGGGGTATCGCATCGGAGACACAGAACTGTATCAGCCACGTAATTGATATCGTGCGAGCCACAATCAGGACACCTGAACTTTTCATTACCGTACTCGGTCGACCCTCGCGGTGCGTGCAGATGACCAGCATTGAGACGAGATTTCATAAACGCCGGGACGCGCGAGCGAATAAACTGGATGCGTCTTGACAGGGCATTGGATGGTGCTGAACCGTGCATATCATCCCATTGGAAATCATCCGGCCGAGAGATTTGTCGAAGCGCCCGCTCGCTCGCCTGTAGAAGTGGTTCTGTAGTTAACTCAACCTTTTCAGATGACTCAACCGACCCATACCGCGTCTCGGCGCGCTCGAACGCAGCACTCGCCCGTTCTGATTTCTGGGTCACCGCGCGGAATAGACCGACCCATTCCTCGCAGCCTGCTTGCAGCCCTAATTGCGAAAGAACACTATCTCGAAGGTCACTCGCAATGAGAATCCCTTGCCCAGCACGTCCACGTGCTCGCGATTCATTTCCAGTAATCTGAGAACACACCGTTGCGAGTAACACTGACTCAAGTGCATACCCGCTCCAATTGCCACCCTCAGATGTGAACAGATCCCGCCCGCGCTCGGATTCTCCTGATAGTCGAGCATACGCAGACCGCATGTAGTAATTCCCTGCCTCAAGATAGTCTCGTGATGCGAGCGCCTCAATGGCATGATCACGATTTGGTGTATCCATATTTTATCATCATGCTCCAGCCACAGACTTGTTTCGCTTTGCTTGGCCTGTCTGAGATACAGAATGAGCACAATTCAAACGCTCATCCACTCAGCTAAGACCAGCATAATTGCTGTCAGTTATACAGGCCAGCAATGAGCTCTGATATACATATTCATTTTCCCGCGGCTCAAGATGCTGGTGTCCCGGGCCGCACAGATGGCGGTTCCCCTCAATTCAGACGGTTCGGAGTCTCACGTTTGTGACCGACAACACTGGTACTGCCATTGCCACCGCGATGAAGCCGATATTCCACGTGTGGGGGTTCAAGGTCCACGAAATCGCCGACGACAAGGGCTTGGAAACTATCGACCTGACCGTTCACCCCGACCATATCCACCTGTTCGTCAGTAGTCCACCGAAGCACGCACCGTCACTTCTCGCCAACTGGTTCAAGGGGATTTCCTCGCGGAAATACAACCATCGCTATGCCGACAACGAGGGTGAGAAGATTCGATGGGCGCGGGGCTACTACGCAGGAACGGCGGGTCACGTTTCCAGCGAGACGGTACAGGACTACATTCAGCGTCACGAGGAGGGCGACACATGACGGAACTCACCGAGACGCTGGAACTGAAACTGGGAGACCCGAACGCACACAAACGGCGGAAACTCCGTGAGACGCGGGACGCCTACCAGCACTTGCCGATGCGTTCGACGCTGGTTGCACCACACAGACCGAAGCGAACGACGTGGTGGTCAACGACGACCTGTCGGGATACGCGAAGAACGCCCTCAAGAAGTACGTCCCGCAGTTGACGACGACGTACAACGCGGGCGACCTGCATGACGACCACCCCGTTCGGTTCACCAACGAGGGGCTACGCCTCGACCACCAGCCCGAGAACGCTATCGAGTGGTACGTCAAAATCCCCCACCACGAAGACTACCACCTCTGGATACCAGCACAGCCGAATCCCGACCAGCGGGACTGGTTGGAAGCGTTGAACGCTGGTGACGCGGAGATGGGTGAGAGTCGGCTGTTCCAGCGGGATGGGACGTGGTATCTCCACGTCACCGCCCCCCGCGACGTGGAGGATTGTTCCAAGGCGCCCGTCGATGAACGGACGCCTATCGGAGTGGACATCGGGGAAGCGTCACTCGTCACGGTGTGTCACCGCGACGACCACGGTTCTCCGACCGCTCCCGAACTATGGGCTGACGAAGGCAAAACCGTTCGTCGGCTCCGTAAGACCTACTTCACCGCTACGCGACGGCTTCAAGAACGCGGAAGTGACCGTCTCGCCGAGTCGTTCGGCGACGACCTGTGGAACCAGAGAGACGACGTGTTCCATCGTGTCACCCGTGAAGTCGTGGAGTACGCCGAATCCGTCGAGAATCCCGTTGTTGTTCTGGAAGACTTGACGCACATTCGGGAGTCGATGGACTATGGCGAGTATATGAATCGCCGTCTCCACGGGTGGGGATTCGCTACACTCCATGCTCAGATCCGGTACGGTACAAGGCCGTCGAGATGGGGATTCCCGTCGAGACGGTGAACCCGCGCAATACCTCGAAGGAGTGCCATGCGTGCGGTGAAGTTGGGTATCGCCCGAAGCAGGCGACGTTCAACTGTACGAACGACGACTGTTGGATGGGCGAGTACCAAGCGGACGTGAATGGGGCGATAAATATCGCAGACCGCTACCTCAGCGGAGAGAGTCGTTTCAGAGAACACGAGAACGACGATGACTCGGCTGAGGATGTGCCGCATTTGACCGCGCCACAAGACAGCCAAGCCG
>JAQCNF010000076.1 GCA_028275165.1 Haloquadratum sp. | reverse complement strand
CAGCGCAAAAATACATTCGCATCTCCGGGAGAGCCACTGCCGACGCTCTTCGGCAAGTCCATCACCGGTGAAGGAAGCGATAGAGCTGTCGCCGCATACTGTAGCCCTACGCCTGACAGGTTTTGAGGGCTATGCAAGATGAAAGGCGCATATCTCGCACAAATTGGAAACTCCAGTACATTCCACCAAACCGACAAGTAGGGTGTTTTGGAAACCGCAAAATATCAAAAGTAGATTATCTATTTTCCACCTACGCTCTTGCGAAGTAGATTGTTGATGTCGAGAGCTGTGACTGAAAATCGAAGAGGGCAAGGGCACCGCGCCAGCGGTGCCCGATATGTTCCCAGTAAGCCGATTTGTGTCGGAACCGGCTGCAGCAGACCTGCTACAACAGGTTCGCTGGTATGACGGCGTTGAGTGCCCCCGCTGCCGTTCTGACCTGACAGTCAGAAACAGCAGCTATCGGGTGTATCAACGGTATTTGTGTACGGTCGGACATTCAACGACAAGACTGGCACAATCTTCGCTCACTCGAAACTCTCGCTGAAAGAGTGGTACTTCACAGTCTACCCATTCTTACGGTTCAACACGAGCATTTGACAGATCGAGGTGGAACCCAACCTCTCTTATAGAGTAGTGAGGCGGCGCGTCGAGCGCTTCGCTAGAGCACTCGATGCGCCTCCGATCACGCTGCCTGGGCCGGTTGAAACCGACGAAGCGTACGTCTCTGCTGGTCTCAAGAGCCGCGAGCGCGACCGAAACTCGCGCTCGTGTGGCCCGTCTACACGTGGACGCGAAACGTGTTCAAACGTGAACTTAGTCAACAATCTTCTACAGATGAGCGCTATTATTAGTTTCATTAGTTATGTGCTTGCTAAGAACAATTGCAGAGCTTTAGGAATCACAATAGAGAGGAGAAGCTGTGTCCAGATACTAAATGTCGCTGGATACTCTCTTGTTGATCTCACAGACTCGATCCGTTTGCGAATATCCTCAACGGTTTCAGTCGCGTCCTCTTGGACAGTATACTCTCTTACTTCCCACGGATTCTCAATATGCTCATATAGTTTAGATTCAAGTCTATGTAACTCCTCTCTTTTTTGTCGATGTAAAAGCCTATGCAGCAAAAGAACAGCGAATGCAACACTTGTGATCGTGCTAAGCCACACGATAGTAAATATCGCCCCTGCAGCCGTCGAGACATTCCATCCACTTAATCCGGGGCCGTAGGTAATCAGAGCATATGATATAAGCCCGCCGACAACATAATAATACGCTTTTTTAACCAACTCTCCGATTGGACGGAGTCCACCTACACGATGCGGATCAAGAAAATGGACGCCAACATCGGATTGATACAACCGCCATGGAAAAAGGAATTCAATTGTGACATAGACAATCAAAAACTGAACAATAATCGGTGCATATACGAAAGGAAACACAATCCCGTTTGCTACGACGCCGACAGCGGTGAAGTCGGCAAAGTCAGCATACGTTCTAATAATTTGTAGTCCCGCAGCAACTGCAAAGATACCCCACGGCAGCCAGTTAGGTATCAGGTCAACAAACTGCTCTGGATTCGAAGACCGTTTTCGTAGGTCCATTTCGTCAATTGCTCGTAAGTACGAGCGGTTGAGCGAACGAGCACCATAAACACCCGCAATTAGAACAACGGGTTGAAACAGAAAGTATGGGTTCCGAATATATATGGGTGTGTTCTGAAATAAAAAAACTTCCGCGCCGATAGAGATGAGAGTCCACCCAACTACGGTCACAATAGTATACAAGTACGATGGGGGTAGAGTTAGTCTAGTTTGACTTATAAGATATCCAACTCCAAGATATTGGGCGAACCGGTCTAACCAGAGTTCCGATCTATCATTACTAATCGCGTTGCCAGGCATTTGTCTACTTCCACTAACCCGATTTAGTTTTATTTCGTCATTTATGTCGCTGGTATCGGTGTTTCCGCCTGATGTCATATTGGCATTTCAGTTAATAGAATTGTAATGCTCTCTGTTGCCGGGCGCTGTCACACACAGAGCCGCGCCTGCAGCGAAGAGCTCTGTTTACACTTCGCCAACGTGTCCACAGTCAGGACAGCGGAGTACCACGTCGTCACTAGTAATGAGGTTATCTTCTACTTTTGCGTTACTAGTATCTTTGAAACATTTGTGGTGCGTAACCGACCCACACTGTGTACACTGCTCAGCGTTTGAGTCATCTGCTTCAGTTCCACAAACAGTACAATAGTACGTGTCGGATCCAAACAGCCCCATAATTCAATTGCATCAGTCATTCGGAGAATAATAAAACTTTCGCAGAATGTTACTGCTACGCTCTTGAAAAATAAGGCGAACATACCAGAATGGAACTCAGGTATATATGATTAGTGCTCTTGTGTGGTACATTGTTGATGTAGAGCCGTCCTGCGATTTGACGGTGAGTTGGGTTAGACGAGGTATCCGCTACTATTCCTTCATTCGGCCAGTCTATGTGTCGATTCTCCAAAGGAGCGTAATGCCAACAATATCCTTCACGAGAGCGATGAAGCCACTTTAGACAGCAGCTGCTGCTATTATGAGATGTAACCGATCGAGACCACCCGCTCTAATCCGTTCGGTACTGCTAGAGGGTGCCATAGAAGAGCCGTCTCGGTGTTTATTTCACGCTCTCATAGACGAATTAGCCGTGTGAGTTAGCCTGCGTGTTGAGCGTCAAGGTTTATGCCGGCTCAAACAGGTGTACTGACAATCGTGCAAAATACAACGCACGAAGCAGTCACGAGGGGGTTCAATCGCAACGAGCGGCTATTTGTTACTGGCTCCAATAGAATCAAAAAGTCTGCGCGAAAATGAATTCCTATGCCTGTTGAGGAGAGGTACCGGAGTACTCTTATCGTCGAAATCATCGCTCGAAAAGCAGGATTCAATACCCTCTCCGAGCAACTCTTCGGGTCTGATTCGTACGGCATCTACCTATTTGTCTGTCTCGGGCTTTTCATTGAGTATGGAATATTTGACGTGTATAATCACTTTGTGACCGGAAAGAGCTCTTTCATCACCTCTCCAAATTCTCTGGCGATTCCGGCAATGACCGTCCTCAGTATCGTCGGCTTACGATACCTTCACAACGAGTACGCCAGTGCGGTCGTCGGAATCGGTGTTGAAGATGAGTATACGAGTATCGATAAGACTGTTCAGGACGAATTCGAAGGACTCGTTTCATTTCGGCTCCGCCTCGGTGCGTACATTGTTGCACTAATATGCTACTACGCGTTCGTGGGCAGCGTCTTTGGAGCCTCCAGACTTGTCGAAATTAGTGGTCTCGGGCTCGTACTTTACGCCCAACTGGTATCCTTTCCGCTGATCATCATCCCCGTTCTCACGGAGCTTACGATTTCATACGTCGGGATACACGTTTTCGTTCCACAGCGACTCAAGAAAGCAGATATGGGGCTGTTCTTCTACGACCCACGAAACCTCGGTGGCTTCGAACCGATTGGGGAATTACTCAAGCATTCGTACTATATCTATACAGCCGTCCTCCTGCTGTGGTTTCTCCAGACCCATCTGCCAGTCATCTTCTCAAGCGTGCTGAACAGCCCATACCCGGCCCCGGACCCCTTGTTTCAAGCAATCCTCTCGGCGGTCTGGTTAGTGGGTGTAGTCAGCATCGGGTACTCAATGTACCACGTCCACTCACTGATGAAATCGAAGAAAGAAGGGCGAGTCAGTACACTCGAAGACGAAATCAAGGATATCGTTGAAGATCCGTATGACGCAACCCCGACGAATATCACCGACGACGAACGGTACGAGAACGCACAGAAGAATCTCAAAGAGGTGAAGCAGACCAAGACATATCCGACCACGTTCACTATGTGGTCGCAGATCTTCCTTAGCGTCCTGCTCCCACAAGCCCTGAATATGGCCGTACAACTCCCTCAATAGGAGATAGAATAGAGAACTCTCGACCGACTGACACAAGGCGCCATCTCCTCCGACTTCGGGTTCGCCTCTGGCGAACCGGTAAAAATCTTGATGAGAAGTCGGATGGCTAGCCTCCGGTCTCATTATCCTGAGACCGCACTCATACTGACTATATCCTCTGTATCTTGCAGGCTCTTCCTGACGGGCTCTGGGTAGGTCACCTCGAGCTATGCAAGATGGAGTGCGCATATTCAGCACATCGAATAGCTTCGAAGGATCAAATATATTGTAGACTCAACTGGAGTGCCTGTGGTAGGATCACACTGATACCAATTTGTGTCCACATAGTGAACGTTGTGGGATATTCGCTTGTATTTCTGATTTGGTCCAGATGAAACTGGATAGTCTCTAATCGTTCTGTATCAGAGATTTCCGGTTCCTCTGTCTCATATGGGTCACTAACTACTTCTCTCAGCTTTGTTTCGATCTCTTGTAGTCTAGCATCTTTTTCAGCGACCATAACTCGGTGGATCTGATACATCGAATACGAGAGTGTGCTAATGCCGACCAGCCACAGGATAGTGAACAGCACTACAATTATTGGACCGGTCTGCACGGCACCGCCCGTAGCGCCACCTTCCAGGACAACCGGACCGTAAAAGAATGCGACATAAATGAGCAGTCCTGCGGTGTAGACATAGTACGATTTCTTCAGCAATTCGCCGACCGGTTGAAAGCCACCCATGTTTCTCGCATCCAAAAAGAATAGTTTGAGATCGGTCCGTGCCAGTCGCCGTGGGAACAGGAAATGGACAGAACTGTACATGAGAACGAATTCAACACCAACAGCGATGAAGCAGAGCGGCAAAACAAGTAGATTATAAAAAACTGCTAAAACTGGACCCTGTGATTGGAGCAAAGTGTCAATTCCAATCACGAATATCTCGTACAACAAATACGCGGTAACTGCGATCACATAGACCAACAGCGTAGTTCGGAACGAGAACGAACTTCTGGAATCGGTAAAGCCGCTCTGAACCTGATTTTTCGATAGAAGCTGCTCTTCGGCGGCCCGTTGGCCGTCATACATATATTTGATACCGACGGTTGCAACAGCGACGCCAAGCGGGAGTGCCAAGCCAAACGGGTTCTCAATGAACCCGATCACTCCGGTCTGCCAATATCGGTAGGCCGTCCCGAAAGAAATGTTCACCAAAATAAATGTTCCAACATACATATATATAGGGTCAATACTATCATCGCCGAAGTATTCTACCAGTCTCTTGAAGCCGAATAAAGATGCAAGCCACTCAATGAGAAGAGTGTCCGACCGATTAGCCACCTGTGTCATATGAGAGGAGATTCGTTTCAATAGTAAAATACCTGCATAACCGCAAAGAATAATAACTGATTGACTTCTAATCTAAGACTCGGGTACTGAGCAAAGTGACATCTCCTGATGCGCCGAACCTCTCTATTCAGCGGGTACTAAGTTGACTGGTTACCGATATGTCGCCATTCAATTCGGGGGAACAGCGTTCTTGTAGTGGATGACAGACAACTATCAGCAGTCGAATGAATGGGCACAACAGCATCGACAATCGTTGACCACGCGGCACACCCACGAGGGTGTGCTCACCGACCGGGAGTTTGAGCCTCTCCCAGAAGCGTGTAGTTTACTGCCAGAGCCGCGTGACTTGCAGGCGCGGTTCGTGTGTCTGGCCGCTGGCCGACTTGGATTGCGTGCTTGTGAGATCGCTCACTTCCGTGCCGACTGGATCGATTGGGATCGGATGCTTCTTTGCATTCCGCAACACAAGCCCTGTGAGTGTGGCTATTGCCGTCGCCAGGCATCATAGGAAACCACTCATAATGAGCAACTCACACAATAAAAGCCGATGAGGGGACGCCGGCATCCGAAAACGGTTGCCTCACCCCGGGCGATTCCGGTTGACCTGTCGCTCCGGCCTGAGTTGTGTCTCAAACGGTTCACAGACCAGTACGGAGCGTTTCTCCGGTCGCGAACTGCGGTCAACAGACGAGTGAACGCTGTCGCTGAGGCCGCAGACATTGAGGGTCGAGTATATACTTATTGTCTCCGGGCAACCGCTGGATACCACGCATACCAAGAAGTTGCACCCGTTCCACTCTAAGCGCTGATGGGGTGGAGTGATCTGGCGACAGCGCAAAAGTACATCCGCACCTCGGGGAGAGCGACAGCAGACGTTCTTCGACAAGTCTATCGGCGATGAAAGAATCAGAGAGCTGTCGCCACACTCTGCAGACCTGCATCTGACAGGTTCGATATATTATTTGAAGGCTATGCAAGGTGGAGGGCGCGAATCACTCAGAGCATAATTGGCCGTCGAAGCGTCGATACTGATAGTATAGCCACCGCCCGGTGGTGCCCGCTTTCGGGCGGAGCTGCTGAACACGGACGATAGGAAGACTCCGGGTCAGGGGGTTATGCCTTGTGAGATCATAGTACAAGTATGAAAACCATCGTGACTAAGCGGGACGAGTTTATGCTCGCGCGGATCGAGAGTGATGACCGGGTGTTTGAGGTGAATTTCGAGTCGATCGAACCGACCGACGTAACCCTCCGGTTCTTGCGCGACGACGAGCGCGTCGGAAGTATCTATAATGACGACGGCACCGACCGAACAATGGCACGGTTGACCACAGGCCGCGAGGGGAACGATTTCATTGGGGTTGAGGTGCCGAAGGAGTTCGTCACGGAATTGCTTGATGCCGCTATTGAAGCCGACCGAGTCACCGACGAAGCCGCCGCCGAAGGGTACCGGATCCGAGTGTTGTAAGTCACACTATCAGTTCCGAAACCGTAGGCTGTGTCCTGCTGTATCCACCCTCTGTATCGGTCAGCCCGTTACTGACAGATGTCAGGTAGTTCGTTGATACCGTGCTGAATACAACGCGCATCTCGTGACTTAGTTGTGCCCGTGTACCGTGCCCTTTGTCCCTCCGTCATAGCCCTGATGTGAACACTATTTTCTGTCTGCTGTCGGTACAGGGGACGATGGAGCCGCTTGAGATCGGATTACGGATTCTCGGTGGGATCGTCCTTATTGGGGTGAACGCCTACTTTGTTGCAATCGAATTCGCCCTGACCCGTCTCAGGCAGTACCCCAAATCGGAGCTCAACACACCCGGACTCGAACTCGCATGGGAGATGACTAACGACCTAGAGTTTTACCTGACGACGTGTCAGGTCTGGAT
>JAQCNF010000074.1 GCA_028275165.1 Haloquadratum sp. | reverse complement strand
AGCTTAGATCCGCGACGGTCAGATGAAAAAGAAATTCAGTCCGTAGCCCAGGACCGTCCCGATTGTGACCACAGTCACAGCGTAGACAATGAGGAGTTTCCGCTCGAATATTTTGTTGAGAAGAATCAGGTTCGGAATACTGACTCCTGCACCACCGACGACGAACGCGATGACTGTCCCAATCGGGACGCCTTGGTCGACGAGCGGGGCAGCGATACCGAGCATTCCTGCCATGCTGACGTACAGCGGTGCGCCTGCCAGTGCAGCCAGCGGGACAGCCAGCGGATTCCCGGCGGCTTGCTGGAGCCACGAAGCAGGCACTGCCCCGTGAATCAGCGCACCAAGCGTCATCCCGAGCAGGAGATACGGGAACGTGTCCCTGAAGAACGACCACGTGCCCCCAGCAGCGGTTTCAACGCGCTCGCGGTGACTCTTCGTCTGGGAACTGCTTGAGCACGAACACGATGCGGTGCCCCCGTCCGTCGCAACTGTGCGATCGTTCGTCGTGATCCGCACGTCCTTGACCAAGTGGCCGAGATCGAACGTGTCGATAACGATCCCGCCGACAATCGCCGCGACCAGCGCGGAGACGAGGTAGATCGCTGTGACTTCGATGCCGAATAGTCCCAACAACAGGAACGCTGCGATCTCGTTGACGATTGGCGACGCCAGCAGGAACGAGAACGACAGTCCAAGCGGTGCGCCAGCACCGAGCAACCCCGCAAGGACTGGGACGGTCGAACACGAACAAAACGGTGTCACGGCACCCAGTCCTGCCGCCGCGACGTTCCCGCTCCCCCGATTTCGCTTCTGAAGCATCGCCTCAACCTTTTCTGGCGGCAAGTACTCTTCAACAAGGCCGACGAGGAACGACGCTCCGATGAACAGCGGAACAAGGATTGTCGATAGATGGAGGAAGTAATCCCACGAATCCAGCAGCGCGGTCTCGATACCGGACAGAATCATGCTGTCTCTTCCACGAGTGCGTTTGCGATATCAAGTAGCTGAAGCACGGCCGTATCACCGATACGGTAATACGTCCACTTTCCCTGCCGACGCGTATTGACGAGTCCGGCGTCTTTGAGTTCACGGAGGTGACTCGCGACGGTTGACTGGGGAGCATCGAGAGCGACCTGGATTTCACACGCACACAGTTCCCCGTCTCTAAGAATTTCGAGAATGCGGATCCGGTACTCGTTCGAGAGCGCTTTGAAGACCGTTTGCGTCCCTTCGACCTCCGTGTCGTCAGGCGTCAATTCGAACAACGATGTGAGGCGGGCTTCCGGACTATCGTAGAGACGGTCGAGCGTCTGTCGTGTTGATTCTGGAACGGAGTCAGCCATCCTCGGTTATTCCTCGTCCCCGATTTCTTCGATCTCGACGCCACAGCAGGCGTCGTCAGCATCTGACTCAGTTTCGAACAGCGTATCCGTGATCTTCTCGAGTAACGAGTTCGCCATACAAATCGATAATACACGGTTTGTCACTAATATATTTCGATGGTGAGGGGAACTCGACTTTGTTCTTTTTTGCTTTCCAAACCGTTCTTTCTCCGATTAGGTCCTGTACCGACCTGTATTCTCTCTCAACGCCTGAAATATTCGTATTGGTGAACATCGAATTGTTTCGTACTGATCACTTAATTACAGACGATGTCTTCAGGCCATCGATCGCGTCGAACTGTCTTTCGACGAATCGCCCGACACTCACATATCGAGTAGCCAGCGTGCGATTCGACGCCGTTGCACGATCGAACATCAACGGCAGGGCTGTGGAAGTAGACGTTCGCACAATTTCGCAGTGGTAGTTCAGACACGACGCCCACGAGTCGGGTGATGAGTTCGTCTACTCGGTCCCGTTAACACATTTCAGATTCGAAACGTACGGTTACTATGCAGATTCTACAGGCAAAACAGCGCGAGTGCCTCGGCATTGTTCCCGATTGAGAATCGAAGATTTCCGTGGTGACGCCCTGCGTATCGAACCACTTCACTTGACCCCGAGGTCGTTGACATCCGAGTAAGTATCTCTTGGAGGATTAGCAAGAGAGTGAACTCCTGACCTGATCGACATCCTGTATCGTGAGTGCTTTGTCAACGAATAAGCTCATATGTATGATATCGGGCGTCCAAACTCTAATGACCCCAGTATACATTTATAACAACATAAAGAGAAGAGCTTTATTTTGTTCCGGTCACGATCTCCAATATCGCCGTATATCCTCACGGCATAATAACCGCACGGCCATCAATTTCTCGATGTTCGAGCTTCTCAGCAACTTCATTCACTTCTTCAAGACCATACCGACTGGTGTGTAACTCAACATCACCTTGCTCAACGAGTGCAACCAACTCTTGCAGCTCCGTATATTGACCAACGATGTTGCCAACATAAGAGAACTCACCATTTACTAACGCTTGCGCTGGTTGGTGAATATGCCCTCCATATCCGATTATATGGTGATTTCCACCTGCAGCAGTAATATCTGGGGCGTATTCAGTAGTCACGTCTGCCCCGACGAAGTCCATGACCTCTCTTGCTCCTTCACCGTCGGTAACATCGTCAATAAACTCTCGGACATTACCTTTCGTGGGATTCACCACGTGATCCGCACCACTGGTTTCAGCGAGATCAAGCGCGGAGTCTTTGAGATCAACAGCAGTGATCTGCGCTGCACTCATCGCATCAACACACTGAACACCGATATGTCCAAGTCCGCCAATACCAATAATCACAGCATGGTCACCAGGACTGAGTCCCTGAACAGCTTTTTTTGCAGCGTGGTATGCAGTAATACCTGCGTCAGCATGCGGTGCAATATCAATTGGCTCAACGTCGCCGGGTAATGGAATGACAGCGCGCTCAGTCGTCTTGAGGTAATCTGCGAATCCACCGTCAGTCGTCAGCCCATTGAACGACTGATTTTCACAGTACATTGTTTCGCCTTGTCGGCACGGCCGGCAAGTGCCACAGGTCTGGACTGGATGACAGATCACTGCATCACCCTCTGAGACGAGATTGACCTCATCGCCGGTCTCAACTACAGTGCCGGCGTTTTCGTGGCCCAGCGTCATTGGGAGCGGTTGCGGGACATATTGTTCCCACATGCCCTCAATAATATGATTATCAGTTTGGCACCAACCTGCACCCTCAACTTCGACGATAACGCCATCTGATCGCTCAATATGCGGGCGTTCAACCTCTTCAATTCGCAGCCCTTCAGTCATTTCCTCTGTGTAACCGTGAAGTCGCGCTGCTCTCATAGCTAATTAATCATTATATTTCTGAGGTATATATATTGTGGCAGGGATGCCCACGCACTCATCCTCGTGTTCGATAGGTTCGGTATCAAATGTTGAGAACACAGGAGCACTGTTTAACGTGGAGACTGTGATCACACTCTGAGCGAGTTCGTGTCTTAAACTACCTGTCCCCGAGGTACTTCACACCAATTGCTGTAAACAGCATATATGCGAACGCTGAGAGTGAAACTCAATATCCCCGAGGAAGGGGATCATCAACAGGCACGAAACGCGTTTACTCAGATCTCCGACATACATGCGGATCAAGCAATTTTCCAAGTAAATCAAACCCCCTATATCACGGACGAAGATTGGGGATTCAAAATAGAGTACCGCGCGAATACAGGATTCATCCAGACAACCTCTCTGAAAGATATCGAACGGGTGATGGCACAAGTCGCGCACAATCGTTTTGAGCGCAGGATCAACACGAGTTGCACCTGATAGTCTCCAGATAGTGCTTGTCAGGCTGACAGTGAACCACTTCGGGGTCAACTGAAGTGGTCCGAGAGATGACTCCGGTCACCACGGAAGTCGGACATTTCTGTGTGACCCCCCAGGTGAAGCTGACACTCAAATGTGTTCTGTTCGTTCGAGACACTGGTCAGTCATCTCGCTGGATACCTGTCCTGTAGTTCCAATACCGTGCGACGGTTGCCAGAACCGACCCACAGATACTCCTCCACGTGCAGTTCGTGCCGTTCCCACATCTCCTGCGCCGTGATGCCCTTTCCAATCGATATAATCTCACTCGGTGCGTGTCGTTCGAGAATCGAAGAGTCTCATAATGGCGAAAGACCCCGTTTTCCGAGGCTTTCCCGACACACGACGTGAGATATCAACCAGTAAATCCATTTCCCCCCACGATACACTCATTAATCATGCCTGCGGTGACTGCTGGGATGGCTCTCGTCTTTCTGATTACTCTTGTGGCTCTTGTTCTCTTCGTCACCGAGCCAATCTCGATCGATGTGACGGCGATCGGAATTATGGTCGTACTCATTATACTCGGTCCATGGACCGGCGTGTCGCCAAGTGATGGTGTCTCCGGATTCTCAAATCCTGCGACAGTGACAATTCTTTCGATGATGATTCTGAGCGAGGGTGTCCGCCGAACAGGGGCGATACAGCGACTTGAGAAGATCGTTGCCTCTTATACAGGTGAAAGCGAACACAAACAACTTGGGGCGACGATCGGACTGGTTGGTCCTCTCTCTGGGATCATAAATAACACCGCAGCCGTCGCTGTCCTGTTGCCCATGGTGAGCGACCTCGCTCACGAGAACGGAACATCGCCCTCAAAGTTACTTATGCCACTTTCATATGCGTCGATGGCCGGCGGAATGTTCACTCTTATTGGTACGTCAACGAATCTTCTAGCAAGCGACGTCACCAGCCGACTCGCCAGCGACTATTCTTCGTTACATTCGTTTTCGATGTTTGAGTTTACTCACCTCGGGATCGTGGTGTTTTCAGTGACAGCAATCTATCTTCTCACTGCTGGATACTGGCTTACTCCATCTCACGTGACACCACGCAGCGAGCTCGAAACCACCCAAAAAGAGGAACTTCTTACTGAGGTAATCGTGGGTCAAACATCACCGTTTGTTGGCGCGACGATACAGGAATCACTCGAGGCAGTCGAGTTTGAGGCAAACATCACCCAACTTATCCGTGATGGCAACTATTATCGAGAACCGAGATTATCAATGACGATACAGGGCGGTGATACCCTAACTGTCCGGCTCACCGAGGATGCCTTGCGAACGCTACACGAAGTAGAGGGAATGGAGTTCATCCCTGAAGTGACACCTCCCGGGGGACTTGACGCGCTTGGTCCTGGACAGAGACTCGTCGAAATCGTCGTCACTGCTGGCTCAGATCTCATTGGGGAGACCATTGAGTCATCACGATTCCAGCAACAGTATCAGAAGGCGGTACTAGCTATCCGCCGTGGCGGTGAGACCGCATACGAACGCATCACAGAGTATCGCATCCGGCCAGGAGATCTGCTTCTCATTGAGTCCGAACCAGACACTGTCGACCAACTCGCAGACGATCCGAACGTCATCGTAGCCGGCGAACTCGCCGTGCAGCAGTTCCGCTCCTCAAAGCTCTCGCTCGCGGTCGGTATTGTGGTTTCAGTCGTCATCGTAGCGGCACTTGGTATTCTTCCAGTCATGGTAGCTGCGCTCGGTGGAGTGTTTGTGATGATTGTCGCTGGGATCATCAAGCCAGCTGAGGCCTACGATGCAGTCCAGTGGGACGTCATTTTTCTCTTGGCAGGCGTTATTCCGCTCGGTCAGGCGCTATCAGAGACGGGTGGTGCTGACCTGCTCGGCACACTTCTTGTCTCGACAGCTGATTTTCTACCCGCGATTGCTGTCCTCGGCCTGTTCTATCTGTTGACAACCACAGTAACGAACCTCATCAGCAATCAAGCGAGTGTCGTGTTGCTCATCCCTGTTGCGGTTGATACGGCTGCGCGCTTGGACGCGAATCCATTTTCCTTCGTCCTTGCAGTCACATTTGCTGCCAGCACAGCATTCATGTCACCAGTCGGATATCAGACCAATCTCTTCGTCTATGGTCCTGGCGGGTACGAATTCAGCGACTACGCTCGAGTCGGGGCACCGCTGCAGGTCATTTTGGCGATCGTGACGACCGTAGGAATTGTGACTTTCTGGGGGTTATGACCTGTCGTTCGGCTGTGATTACCGTTGTAGGTGTCACTGCTCCATTTTCAGCTAGACTTATCATCTGAGTGAATTTTTATTGGCACGGTCAGCACTGGAGCGGTGGAAATCCGGACGACCTTTTCTGTGACACTGCCGAGGAGATATCGGTGTACTCCCGCACGACCGTGTGTCCCGATAACCACGAGATCGATCTCCTGTTCATCGACGTAGTCGACAATGGCTTGATAGGGTGTTCCCTGTCCCACGACAGCTTCAATGGTGTCTACACCTGCCGCCTCCGCATCTTGGATCACTTCATCAATTGCACGCTTACCAGTCTCTTCGAGAATCTCGAGTGTTTCAGGGACCGATGAGTCAAGATTAAATTTTGTATCGACGACATATATGGTGTGGAGCGCAGCATCGTAGGTCTTTGCGAAATCAATCGCACGTTTGACAGCACACTCTGTCCCTGCGCCACCATCCGTCGGAACCAGAATTTTGTCGTACATACTGCGTTTGAGTTTGTGGAGGGCCGAGGTGAGACTGTCGATTACGAACGTCTGCAGAGTCTCCCAGCCCTCAATCACAGGGTTCTTGTTTGCGCTCTCGGTGAGCTTAGATTGTTCCGCCGCACCCTCGGAGGGATACTCGCGGTCTGGCATCCTCCTCCGGCTCAAGCCGTGGGGTTCCCGACCACAGGCCGGGCAGTCCACGGCAGGAGGTTCCCCACACGTACGCGGTGGGGTTGTGGGCTGTGCCAGTACGGCCCCCAACCGGGATAGCAGGCTTTATGTACCGCCACAGTAGCGTGCGTATCCTTCCCTCGACTGGGCATCACGATGAACGCCGACAAAATTAATATTTCGCCGGCTGTCGGCTTCATCCCACGACTAAACTCGTGGGCTTTCGCCTCGAAACTGTGTAAATCCACACCAGGGCAGTCACCTTGACCACCTGTACAGACGCAGACTGTGTTGGTGCTCTTGAGAAGAGTCCGTTGGAATGCTAATCGTCTACGGCACTTGCAACCGTTGAGGCCGGTGGATTTTCCCTAAACCGCTCCGACAGTGGCTCCCAGTTACAATCTTCTTGATAATGCATGGCGCTGTGATTCTGAGTTGGGTCAACGACCGTGAGCGAGAGCCATCCATTGTCGAGAAGCTGTGTTAATTCCTCGTGGTCAGCAAGAATGTGATTGACGCGGCTTACTGGAGCGTGAATAACTGTCGATAATCGAAGCGGCTGGTGATATGGTTCCTCGTCAGCACTCATGAGTGACTGCAACGGAAGGCCAGTCATTAGGTCCCCGCCATTTCCCTGATAAACACCAATATTTCCGACAGGGTTTTGAGTTATTTTCGACCCGCTGCCGTAAACTGCGTTGTCAACCGTTGAAAAGTAATATTGCGAGTTTATCCATTGAGTCACGACCATCGGCCCAGTCATAATCGACTCTAACGCGTCACCGTCTGAGTCACATGACCACTGGTATGAGTGGAGAAAGGCACGGCCGTTGAGGTGGTACTGACTCGTTAATTCGCGCGGACCGATGATGAAGCTGGCATTGCCAGCCAGTCCCCATTCTGGACGCGGTTCGGCCCAATCGGCCGCACGGCGCTCAGCTGCCTGAATACTCTCTTCACCATCTCTCGAATCGACTCGCTCGATCACTGCTGTTTCACGAGCGGCAGCAAGATCTGTGCGTAACTGACTCAACTCTCCTGTATGGCTCTCAGGTATTTCAGAATCATACAGGTCTATCTCGTCAGTTGTTGTATTGTGTTGACCAGCGAGGAATACAGTCTCCTCAGGGATGTCGAAGCCGCGATCTCGAAGTTCCGACCTGACTTTGGGATTGTTGCAGATAGCCGCTATCACCCGAGCGTTCGGGCCGCCAGGATTTCCAGCGCACGCGCCACAGTCCAGACTCGAATCGTATGGATTGTTAGCTGTCTCACTGGCATGACCAATAAAGACAACAAGACGGCTGAATGTGTTCCACCCCATTAGATCAAACGCAGCAGCGGCGTAGTTGACCTGCTCCTCAATAGACAATCCTACAGGCAGATTTTTTAGCTGGGAATCTTGGCGATCAAGAAGTGGCTCACAGAATTCGTGAACGTCTGGTATTCGGTTGTTGACAGTTGAAATCAGATTACGGATACTCCCCGGAGCGAGTGTCCGTGCAGCGAGCGCGAGACCATAGCCACCTCCCGCTGTTTCGACATATCCATACGCAGTGGCTGCGTTTGCTTCCAGCGTTTTTCTAACCGCACCAACTGCATCGTGAAGATTCTGCCACTTGTCGTGACGTGCCTGCGTTTGATGATCCGTTGGAACAGCAGCAATCTGATGAGTTGGCTCCAGAATTGGTGGACACGCATCGATTGACACCGTAGCATTATATCCCTGATACTGCATTGGGATACCAAAGAACCCAGCGTACCCGTAAGTGTCATACTCACCTTGTGCCTCAACGTGGCGGCGTATGATTTCCGACCGAGTGTCAATACAAAACACCAACTGAGCATCCGGCCGACCTGAACGACTGGTATCGGACATCGACTGACTCGCTGCGGTAATATTCTCAACGAGTTCACGCCGATACGTTGCCTCCCATGCGCGCAGGAATGACACGGCGAGCTCGTCAGTCGAATTCGTCCCGAGAGTGTCACTCGGAGGTTCGATGTCGATATTAAATGCACGCAACAGTGCCAGTCGGGCTGCAACGTATCCCTGCATCGAAATTGGGTGTGATAACTGCCACGGAGATCCAGTGTCAGTGCGCTGCTTGATGAGCCCCGCCCACCCTGGCAGTGCAAGCAGTTGCTCTTCAAAGATGGACTCCCACTGGTCCGGTGAGTATGGCCTCAACAGGAATTTGATTGCCTCTGTGGGCGTTGCAGGGAGAGTGGTGATGGCTTCTCTATCGGCAATCTCGCCGTCGTAGGAAACCACTGCATGGAAAGCAGCATAAAACCCAGCTTCGCGATTTGGCATCGGCCACTCCGCGCTTCCCTCATCGAGAAAAGCCGACAGCCACTTCGACAAGACCTGATCAACTCGGTCAGCAGCAGCGGTAGTCGTACTCCCGCCAGTAACGCCTGAGTCAGCTAATTGGTCAAGTAGCATCTCATGGTCGTCGTCATACCCAGCTGTAGCGAGTTCTGCGTCAAGAATTTCAGACTGTATGTGCCCTTGCTCCAGTGCTACCCGGAATGTCTCAGCAGACGGATACCCGCGACCACCCAAGAGGTCGGCCGCCTGTGCGACTCCCTCCTCAAATGGCTGATCCTCGAACCCTGCGAGGGGGTTCGCTGTCACAAACGAGTGGATTGGCCACAGAGAACCGACACTGGTTGCCGCCGCTTTCATTCGCTCTTCGATCTGTTCGTCAATACTCATTATAATCCTCCGTCGTGATTAAAATGGTGTCAGATGATGGTCGTCCCGCATTTACCAACATCACATACAGTCGCGGACTGTGTTTGTATATCTCGGTCTCGACTGCGATGTAGACACCGAGAAAAATAATCGCGATAACGCCATGAAACACAGTCAGTTCAGTCGGTGCTGAGACTGATGGAAGCCCAGATATAAAGCCAGAGACGAGCTTGAATACAAGTGCGTATACGCCGATAGCAATGAAGAATACGACTGGCACAGCCCCATAGCGGACGGGGTCCGGAAGTGAAACTTGTCGAACGGCAGTACGGGCCGCATGAAGCACGGTGATCACAATAAAGAAGATTAGTAGCATTCCGGTATCCGGCGTCGCTCCCTTTCCAGTCACCACGGCGAAGAACGCACCGCCAGCCAGTGCTGTGAGCAGCGTTATAACGATACTGCTGACTCTTGATCTTCGCTCTGTCTGATCCAGCGTTACCTCGCTTGGGGCGGCATGTTCAACCCTTCCACCCGAGCTGAGGAACTGATAGGCTTTGTAGAAGCCGTGCAGGATCAAATGCGTAATCGCAGCACCGAAAAAGCCGAGACCAGCCTGCATGATCATGAAGCCCATCTGGCCGACCGTCGAACAGCCAAGTTTCCCTTTGATATCTGTCTGGACTGTTTTGAGCAATTTTCCGAGTAGTGCACTCGCTGCGCCCACACTGACCACTGCAAGCATGAGTGTCGAATCGATGGTGATGACGGGGGCGAAGCGAGTCAATAAGATGCCTCCTGCGTTAACGAATCCAGCATGCATAAGTGCCGAGGCTGGTGTCGGTGCAGTCATTGATGAGAGCAACCAGCCATGAAATGGGACAAGTGCTGATTGAATAACTGCCGCGAGCACAAGCGCACTACTGGCAATCAGCAACAGAGGACCAGCGAGGGTGTCAGTGGGAGCAGCAGTCGTGATTCCAGTAATCGTCACCTTGCCAGTCGTCTGCCAGAGTATCGCTAGTGCACCCACAAGAATTGCACTGCTTGAGATGAAATATTTGAGGGCAACTTTGGCGGCTGCTTGTGCCTGTTGCCAGCCACCAATGATACCAATAAGCTTCGCCATCAATAGTCCCATCACGAACCAAAACAGACTGAATACAGCGATGTGTTCAGCGATTACTAATCCGATGACAGTGAGCGTGAAACTGAATGTGAGAAGAAAAAACGCTGTCTTGTGCATGCTTCCTGCCATGTATCGGCGCGAATAGCTGTGAACAATCCCACTAAAGAATGTAACGACCGCCCACATGAGGACACTCAGGCCGTCAATAGCAACGATACCGGCACTTCTTGATACCGATCCCGTTCGGTATTCAACGATGAGCGCAACGACACTTGCAGCGAACAGTGACCATACGAGCCATGTCAATGCAGCAGGCACGAGCGACGAATTTGTGGTCCTGTCTGGAAGCGATCCAATCGATAGTGGTGAGTTCTGTTCTGACATCGTCCGATTCACCACTCTTTACGACAACCATGGTGACCGAAGGGAAGCCGTGTGAGAGTGATCCTATTATTTATCCGGACAGAATGATTATTAAAACTGTTTATTTTACCAGAACGTTCTCATATACAGAATTATAGAACATTACGTTCTTCATTGAGTATAAAAAACATCAAATGATATATACTCCGCTCGGCGCGAACAAGAGTCACTACAGGGTATGAACTCGGGACCGAGTCCAATTTAGTCTATGCATATCGCGGAAACGTCGGGTTAGAGTCTCGATTCATCTGCGTAATATCGGTGTACGTCGTCGATATATCAGCTAACCCAGAGAATACAGTCACGTGATGGTATTGCGTAAGTCGAATCAACTATCAAGCCTGTCTCAGGCCATACTCCGACTGGGAGAAGAAGAATCATAGAACTGCCCGTGGAATCCATACGGTAATCGATGTGGCAGGCGAGCTCGACCACGCTCACTCAGACTTCCAGCGTCCAGGCACACCAATTCAGAGTAGTTTGCTTCAGGATCCAAAACGACTGAAAGTAAAATTCCGTCGTCTTCGGAAGCTGGGTTTGGTTTCGATACAAACACCGGCTCACCTGGATGCGTGTTAGCCTCGCCCCATCGTTGGACGGTTCGATTCTTTGTATCGACTTTGACAATATCTGTCGGAAGACTTGATCCATTGTTCGTCTCCACGAGGTAGACGTATTGATGCGACTGTCCGTTGACAGCCCGATAGTTGATCATCGGGAACTCAACTGGGCCGTGGTGAAGACACTCTCGAGTGGCCTCACCACCAGTCAGTGGAAGTTGATATCGATAGAGATCCCCAACCGGTACTTGTGGGTCGTCACTCCGAAGATTTGGCAAGGTAAGTTCAGTAACCGCTCGGTCGTCCTCAAATGCCACTAAGTCAACCACGATCTCGTCATCACGCTCGTACGCATTTGCATGGTGATAAATGAATGCGGACGGCGCAGTAACTGTAGTTTCGTGCTCACCAGTTGTTCGATTGAGAACAACGAACCGCAGAGGGGAGTCAAGTGCTTGAAATGCATCCAAGAACGTTTCTTTAGTAATCGCTCCACGGAGAAGCCCCGTCGTATCAAGTCCAAATGCGTTCACAGTGACGACGATATGGTGTTCAGTTAATGCAAATGAATGAATGTACGGCGTTTCATCAAACTGAAGTCGTGTTAGCGGAGTTGGCGAACCCCCACTTGCTGGTCGGCTGAAGACAGTAAACGTTGTCTCTCCGCCATAGGAGACTCCGATATTCAAGAATGTATCTTCGTTATGGTCATAATGAACGTGTGCGAGTGTGAGATCACTTTCAAGGCCTGCCGTGAGATCCCTCCGGCCAGTCGTCTCTAACGTATCTGGGTCGAACGTCAATGCCGTTGGCGACTCTGTGACGGCTGCGAATTCATCACCAAATCGTTGCACACCAATGACAGGATTATCGGGGAACGTGCCGGTGAGTATTTGCTGAACTCGCGTCCAAATTGGACGATCCGGCGGCGTACCAGGGAACGGTGTTCGGACACCTCCATCGTCATTCGCGTACTCATAGTCTCGACTGTTGATGAACTTGTTCGCATATCTTACGCTTCCATTTTCAATTCGGAACCGGCGGAGCATTGCGAATGAGTCGAACCAGTGATGTAATTGCTGCTCTCGAGTTTCGAATTGCCCTGGACCATTCCCAATGAAGTCGCCCTGGAGCCATTCTGGGAATGACCCCTCGACAGGAAGATCGACGTCAGTTTTCTCTTCAGTCTGTGTGCGAAACCCTGCCCGATAATCAGCAGACCTGCTCATATGGATAATTGTGCGTGCACGGGTGTGTCACTATCGATTTGGGCTTCAAGCTGAGACGTCTCAGTGTTGTCTACATCCCTGGGATAACCCACCACCGCGCTCAGAACCCACGAATGGGATGTGCACGCGACGCTTGGTTAACCGCTCCTGAAGTACCTCGGTGACACGTGGTTTGAGACGGAGAGCGTCTCGTCATCGCCGAAATCTTCGATTTCCGAATGAGCCTGAGACACTCGCCTTGGTTATCTACAGGCGGAGCAGGCCGAGTGCCTCGGGGCTTGACCCCGAGACGGTTCACAGAGACGGTGATACGCCGAAAACTGGCAGTCGACTTACTGTTTACCGCGGTTTTCAATCGAACTCACAATGGAAGCCAACCGACACAACACACGGTATCCCGGGACTCCAGATGACCGACGAGTCTCGGCCTCGTGGTAGTGCCGGTGCTGTCGGTCGCGAAGCTTCAATCGCCACCTCACGTTACATTTCAGGGTCGGGTTGTCCAGCCAACACCAGGTGAGAGACCCTCAGCCAGACTCAATCACGTCACTCCTCAGGTATCGTGAACCGCCCTAAGGTCAGATCAAAGCCTCGAGGCACTCGCGTTATTTATCTGTAGATTCCTGCCGCTCTGTCGCATCTGATCTCTCATGAGTGTCTGTATTGCTTGAGGAGTGTCGCTGGTTCGATCGATCCACAATCACTGAGGGATTCAACTTACTCATTCTCTCGACCTGTTGTTTAAACTCTGCATCAGTTATCTCACCAGATACGTATCGCTCGCGTAATGTATCAAGGGGAGTATCTGCTGTGGCCTCTGCTTCCGTTCCTGATGTACGACTTGATAGAGCGTGTAAAGCAGCAAATAGACTCAGAGCTGAGCCAATTATCGTAATCAGATAGAAAAGCAATCCACTAGTGTGTCCAGTCGGGTGCGGGCCTGCCCCTAATGGGGCACCTGCTCCGGGCGGTGGTCCTGCGCTTGGTGGGGGCCCACCGGCGTGGAGCAGTGGCGGGACTATCTCAGCCAATAACGTGGTAGCGATAATCATCACAAGGCTAGTGACAACCGCGCCGCCTAGCAGTATTAGTGGTTGTGTAAGGTAAGACGCCTCAAAATGTCGCTTTGAGCGTTGGCTCATACGCACCTGGAAGGTCACACTCAAATGCAAAAAGTCGCTTGAAAAACTCGGCCCGAATGAAGAATCAGATATCAGGAGCTCGTCAATTGCCGCTCACAAGAGAAGTGTAAGTGAGCGTTTGGCCCTGAGCCTGAAGCTGTTCGGTCTCGACAGTCCACAGGACCGCCCTGTGAGGTTAGCTGTGCCCCTCCACGGGCACCGGTTCGTATGGCTCTTCAAGATAACTGATATCTGAGTCCGATAGCGAAATATTGAGTGCGTCAACTGCCTCATTCAGATGCTCAATGCTCGTTGTCCCGATGATCGGCGCGTCGACGTTATCTTGATGCAGTAACCACGAAAGTGAAATCTGCGCCATCGTCACTCCCTTCTCGGCAGCGACCTCCTCAATCCGGTTGTTGATTTCGTCACCGCCGCCCGCCTGATATACTGCTAAGCGCTCGCCCCATGCATTCGCTTCGACGTTCCCGCGTTCTGTCGATTGTTGCTCTTCGTGCGGCCGAGTCACATATCCTCTTGCCAGTGGGCTCCACGGTATACAGCCGATATTTTCCTTCTCACAGAGTGGCTGCATTTCTCGCTCCTCTTCGCGGTAGACGATATTGTAGTGATTTTGCATCGTGACAAATCGCTCAAGTCCAAGACGGTCGCTCGTGTGCAGTGCATCTTGGAATTGGTGTGCCCACATTGATGAGGCACCAATATACCGCACCTGATTGCGTCGAACTGCATCGTCCAGTGTGCGAAGCGTCTGTTCAATTGGTGTATGCTCATCCCAGCGGTGGATTTGATATAGGTCGACGGTATCCATCCTTAGACGGTCTAATGAATTCTGAAGCTCCTGTTCGATTGCTTTCCGCGAGAGGCCAGAAGCGTTTGGATGTGGTTCGCTCTCTCCAGTGAAGAGGTTTGTCGGAAAATAACACTTGGTCGCAACAACCTGGTTATCACGGTCATACTCAGAGAGAACATCTCCGATAATCTCCTCTGATCTCCCATCCGAATAGACATTTGCCGTGTCGAAGAAATTCACTCCGACATCTATCGCATGTTCGATTATTTTGCGACTTTCCTCCCTATCAAGTGTCCAATCGTACAGGTTGTTCGAACCAAAGCTCATTCCACCGAGACAGATCCGACTGACTTCCATACCGGTTGATCCGAGAGTGGTATATTCCATGAATAAAACAATCAGATGAGTGCACTCTATTTGAAACCACTACATGTCGCTCACATGGGATGGCATCGTGTGTGCTCGGTTACTTCGACATTCCTCAGCAGTATTTCCAGACGGCATCCATTCTTCAGGAGTAAGCCCCCTGGTATGGATTCATACGCCGGCCACACCCTGCCCAGACCAGTACCAGAGCGTGAACCATCTTCGGCTCAAGCTCCGAGGCCGGTCAGAGAGAAACGATTTTGATGTAGTTTCCATGCTGACAAGAGACGCTCTCGAACGACCAGACTGGGGCAGATGACGCGACCAGACAGTTCTTTACCGATACTGTCGTATGAATCATCGTGAACGACTGCACTCAAACACAGCCGAGAAGATATGAACGAGGAGATTAAATGACCGACCGCGACGGTTTGCGACTGCATGAAACATGAATCGTCAAGAGCTGGTCACGGCGCTAGAGAATGCTGGACTCTCACCGTATCAAGCAGATGCTTATGTTGCGGTTTTGGAACTTGGAACAGCGCAAGCGACTGCAGTCGCGGACGCAAGTGACGTCCCTGACCCTCGTATCTATGACGTGTTGCGTGATCTTGCAGGCGCAGGATACGTCGAAGTGTACGAACAGGATGCACTCTATGTGCGCGCGAATAGCCTTGATCCAATGACCGCTGATCTCAAAGAGCGTGCCGAGCAGTTTATGACTGCGGTAGATGAGATTGAGCGCCGGTGGAACGACCCACCAATCAAGGACTCCGCAGTGACTATTGTTCGGAAATTTGAGACTGTGCTCAAGAATGCGATTGAATCTGTTCGGTCAGCGTCAGTGCAAGTTCAGCTCTCTCTCAGCGTTGATGCGTTTCATCGACTGTATCCCGCACTTGCTGAGGCCACGGATAATGATGTCACTGTCCACCTCTCGATTTACACGACGAACGGTCCTGAGACACTGCCATCGACCGAGAAGATTGCTGATGTGTGCGCAGAGGCACGCTACCGTGAACTCCCAGCACCATTTACCGTTATCGTCGACCGAACTGAGACGTTTTTTGCCCCACACGCTGGGTCAACAAACGAGTATGGTATCTTGGTGAATGACCGAACTCATACATATGTGTTTCACTGGTACTTCCTGACGACACAGTGGGACGTCTGGGAGCATCTGTATGATGAATCCAGTGCCGAACCGCCAACTAAGTATGTTGACATCCGTTACTGTGTGCAAGATATTCGGCCGCTCGTGGATGCAGGCGACACGGTTACGATTCGAGTTGAAGGGAGCGAAACTCACAGCGGGAGCGAACGAGTGGTTGAAGGTGAAGTCGTTGATGTATTCACGAGTGACGCCGCAGAGACCTCAGCTGATTCGATTGTCTCCTATGCTGGACAGGTTGGAATTACCATCGACACGGGTTTTGACCGCGTGAGCGTCGGGGGATTAGGCGCGATGGTTGAGGACGTCGAGGCTCACCGGATCACGGTTCTCTCAGTCGAGTGAGAGACTCATTTTTGTTTGATAACCGATAGCTAAGCCCTCGCTCTGAGCGAATACATCGAACAGGTGAATTCAAATACGCGCGACGAGTGACCACAGAATAAACCATATATCTTTGTGCTGCTATGATATACACTTCTTGTGAGCAGCTCAGATACAACAGGTGTAGTAGCCAATGAGAATTGGTGGAAAGAGGCAGTTTTCTATCAGATCTACCCGCGGAGTTTCAACGATACCGATGGTGATGGTGTTGGTGACCTCGGTGGGATTCAAGCGAAAGTTGAATATCTTGATTACTTGGGTGTTGACTGTGTGTGGCTCAATCCAATATATGCCTCTCCTGGCGTTGATAATGGGTACGATGTCGCTGATTATCGGGCCATCGACCCGACATTCGGAGACATGCACCAGTGGGAACAGCTCCTCGAAGAGCTTCATAATCATGATATCCGATTAATCATGGACCTCGTTATCAACCACACCTCAGACCAACATATGTGGTTTCAGCAGTCACGAGACGAAACGGAACCATATGCAGATTACTATCACTGGCAATCAGAGCCGAACAACTGGGAATCTCACTTCGAAGACTCTGCATGGAGTTACGATGAGAAGCGTGAAGCGTATTACCTGCATCTGTTTGCAGACGCTCAGCCAGATCTCAACTGGGAGAATCCGACAGTTCGGGATGAGTTATACGATATTGTTTCGTGGTGGCTTGAGCGCGGCATCGATGGATTTCGAATGGATGTCATTAATGTCATTTCGAAGGCGGACGGTCTCCCTGATGGTGACCCCGAGACGCCATCTCTTACCGGAGCAGAGCATTTTATCGATGGCCCTCGGATGCATGAGTACTTCAATGAACTCGCTGATGATGGACTCGGTTCTTACAAGGATGATATCGTCACGGTTGGAGAGTGCGCCGAAATCGACCCAGAGACTGCTGTCGATGTCACTGGCCGCAAGTCGAATGCTCTCGATATGACTATTTTTTTCGAGCACATGGGAATCGATCGAAACGAGGCATGGGAGTCGCGTGAGTGGTCGTTGTCGGAACTTAAATCCATCATGCAGAAATGGCAGGAGAGCACTGAGGATGGAGCCTGGCTGAGTCTCTATCACAGTAATCATGACCAGCCTCGTGGACTTTCGCGATTCGGCGATGAGTCATACCGGTATCGGTCTGCAACGATGGTGGCCACATGGCTTCATGGACATCGTGGATCACCATTCGTATATCAAGGCGAAGAGATAGGCATGAGTAACGTCTCATTTGAGTCGCCTGCACAGCTACGCGATGTCTGGGCGAAGAATTTCTGGGAGCGCCGGGAGCGTGCGGGTGAAGACTTCGAGCACGTGCGGGGGCGTATCGAAGAATTCAGTCGTGATAATGCTCGCACACCCATGCAGTGGAGTGACGAACCGAATGCTGGATTCAGTGACAGTGAGCCTTGGATCGATGTTGCAGATGATTATGAAACAGTCAATGTCGCTGCCCAGCGTGGTGCTGAGAGGTCGGTGCTCGAGTATTACCGAGAGTTGATTCAGTTACGCGATGAGGATGACGTCATAACGTACGGTGATTTCGAGCTTCTGGCGCCGGAGCACGAGCAGGTGTATGCAATACAGCGATCGCTCCAGTCGGCCGACTATGCCCTCTTGATTATCTGTAACTTTGCTGCTGAGTCACTTACTTTTGAGGCACCGGTCTCACCGGATCTGGTGGAGGACGTGACGGTTGCTCTTGGGAATGAGCCTGACCCGGCACTCCCACCGACACTCGAACTTCGACCATACGAGTCAGCAATTTATCGGCTACACAACTGACTGAAAGATTCCTCAAAGGCGCGGGTCATTTCGATATGGGGTGATCCCTTGACTGGTCAGCTGTATTTCCTTTTTATTTGTTGCCCAGACGTCATACCCTGCTCACACTCGGTGAGCGAAACTATCCACAATATGTAGCTGAAAATACATACAACAGCTGTAATTAATCGATATATTTTTTCGTTGGCGTTTTATCATGTACAACATGGGATCAGAAACCGACAACACACGCTCAAGTAGGCGGCAATTCTCACGTCGGCAGTACCTCCAGACAGCGATTGCATCTGGTGCTGGCATTGGACTAGCAGGATGCGCCGGTGGTGGTGGTGGCGGTGGCGGAGATAGTGGATCCGAATCATCAGGCGGTTCGACTTCAGGGTCGACGTCCGAGTCTGAAACGACGATTCAGTTCGCGTCCGATGATACTTTCAAAGGACAGCAGTCGAGAATCAACGAACTGCTGCACGAGAATGGTGTCTCAGATAACGTCACCGTCGAGATCCTCGGCGGCTCATTCGTGAGCAGCGGTCGGAAAAATAAGTATGGGAACATCCTCAGCGCAAGTCAGCAGCAACCGACGATGTTCATGATGGACAATGGGTGGACGATTCCATTCATTGCACGCGGACAAATTGCAAACCTGAGCAACGAACTTGATGATTCACTTGTCAGCACTATTCGGGAAACATACATTGACACGATGGTTGCCACCGCGACACAAAATGGTGATCTCTATGGTGTCCCACTGTTTGCTGATTTCCCTGTGATTCAGTATCGCAAGGATAAGGTCTTAGAAGCGGGATACAGTGAGTCAGAACTGGAGACGTGGTCAACTGAGTCAATGAGTTGGCAGAAGTTTTCGAATGTCGTCGCCGACACGATGGAATCCAATCCTGAGATGCGAGGGTATAATTTCCAGGGTGCTGCTTATATCGGACTCTCTTGTTGTAACTTCGTCGAAATAATGTCTGCGTGGGGCGGCTCTTACTTTGGCGACTTTGAGAATCTTTTCGGTCCGATTGGGGACCGACCGGTGACTGTGAACGAAGAACCAGTGGTTCAGGCAATCAATATGATCCGGCACTTCATTCACGACGAGAATCCAAATGGGCAGTGGGATGACTTTGCTGGTGGCATTTCTCCAGAGGCGGTTGTTCAATACAAAGAGGAATCATCTCGAAAACCATTCACGAACGGAGAGGTACTGTTCCATCGCAACTGGCCGTACGCAATAAACATTAACGCCGACTCTGAGGATGGACTTGGTCAGGAGAAACTGGGAACGATGCCAATTCCATATGGTGTCACTCCTGAGGAGTCCAAATATGGCCCTGAAATTGGTGGGATTCCGGCTGCCCTGGGTGGATGGCACGTGACATTGAATCCAAATGCCCCCGATGAGAAGAAAGCTGCCGCTAAAGAGGTGATGGAGGCCTTGACGAAAAAGCCAGTTCAGATTGGACTTGCTGACGCTGGTGGATGGCTTCCACCAGTTGCGGACACGCTTCGGTCTGACGAGCTCAAGGAAAACACCAGTACTGTGAGCCCGCATCTTGACTCGTTGGCGGTTGCTGCTGAGAACGCAGTGCCACGCCCAGTTACTGTAGTGTGGCCACAGCAAGCACAGCAGGTCAATTCTGAGGTCAACGCGGCGTTCAAACAAGAAAAATCTGCTCGTGAAGCAATGGACTCGCTTCATGATTCGCTCACCACACTCGAAGAACAGAACGCCCAGTGACACAATACTACCTCATGACAGATAGATCTCTAACGATCATAGTGCGTACACAATAGGATCTGAGTATACAGCATTTTCATCAAGATATGGCATCTGAACAAGCACCGCGAAACGAACCTCGCCAACAGCTTAACACCGGCCCACTATCGCAGGTCACTCGGTGGATGGAGAATCTCAACGAGACGCAGTATGCATACCTGCTACTGACACCTGCGTTAGTATTATTAGCAGTCATCGCACTGTATCCACTGCTTGATACACTGCGGATGTCACTGTTCGCTGATAGTCTCGTCGGGGGTCTCGGTGAGTTTACTGGAGTGACTAATTATGTTGAAATCATCACTGGCCAGCGGACAGCTTCACTCCCATCACCGTTTTTACCTGAAGCGATAACAGTCGATGCATTATTCAACAGCGCACTTATTGTGACGCTGATCTTTACACTCGTGAGCGTGTTTTTTGAGACCATAATCGGGTTTGGTCAAGCGCTCGTCCTGAATCAGGACTTCGCTGGACGACGCTGGGTCCGCGTTGCGATTATTATCCCGTGGGCAGTTCCCATCGTTATCCAGGGAATGATTTTCTTCTTGCTTTTCACCCCTGGTATCGGACTGTTTATTGGAGCAGAGAATAATCCGACACTTCTCCAACAATGGGGGATTTTTGGACAGACACCACTTGCGAATACGACCGAATCAACGCTTATCGTCATCGTTGCTGATATCTGGAAGACAACAGCATTCATGGCGCTACTTATCCTGGCTGGCTTGCAGAGTGTTGATCGGAACCTCTATGATGTCGCTCGCGTAGCTGGCGCATCAAAATGGCAGATGTTCAAGCGAATCACACTCCCAGTCGTTCTTCCGAGCGTCTTGGTAGCGATGCTGTTCCGGACTATTCAAGCGATGCGAGTGTACGGTGTGATTGAGGTCGTTGCTGGATGCAACACCGTTCCATCGCTTTCGTGTTTGGTGATTACGACATTTAATCAGAATCTCTTCGGGTCTTCAGCTGCAATTGCATTTACGACTGCCGCTATTATTGGAATAATGACTGGCGTATACATTATCGGATACGCACGGGAGGAAGTATAACATGGCAACCGACGAGCGGAATACGGGTGAGATTGAGCGTGGTCCCTTCGAGCGCTGGGTTGCAGCCGCTATCACAAATCCAGAGCGGGCCTACCGATCCATGTTCTGGATCATCACGATTTTCTTTATTTTCACGACGCTCTTCCCATTCTACTGGCTTCTTGTCTTAGCATTAACACCAGAGGCAAGACTCTATGATGCAGGGCTGGTTCCTGCGGGTTTCAATCCGGAGAATTTCATCCGTGTGTTTGAGACGATCCCGTTCCACGTCTACATGTTCAATAGCCTCGTTCTGGCTACTGTCACGACAGTTATCGTGCTCCTACTCGCGAGCTTAGCAGGATATGTGTTTGGGCGGCTCGATTTCCCTGGCAAGAGTGTGATGATGCTGCTTATCTTAGCTATCTCTTATTTCCCACCTGCAGCGTTCTTTTTACCCCTCTGGGATCTGTTTACCGGACAAGTTGTCCCTGGGTTACGTCTGTATAACACGCCCGGTGCGATGGTTCTCCCATTTAGTGCGCTCTTCTTACCGTTATCAATATTCGTGTTGACAACATTCTATGGCCAGATACCCGATGGACTCGAGGATGCTGCCCGGGTCGAAGGGACGACGCGACTCGGCGCTCTGTTCCGAGTGATTGTTCCGCTCTCGGCCCCTGGTGTGGCGACCGCTGGCGTCTTAACATTCATTGCGGTCTATAACGAGTTCTTCTTTTCCTTCTTGATGAATAACGGACAGCCGGAGAACTGGGCACCAATCGTTGGTGGGCTTCTTCAGCTACAGCGGTCTGGGCAGTTTGAATCGACGTTTTCCGTGATGGCTGCCGGCAGCATTATCGCTGTGTTACCGGTGGCGATTTTGGTTGTTATCGCTCAGGAGAAAATTGTCAGTGGACTTACAGCAGGTGCACTCAAGGAGTAAATCAACGCATGTCACGTCACACAACGCACGCAGTCGAACAAAATCCAACCATACTATTATGAACAACACGCGACTCAGCATTCACCAAAGCAGTACAAACCCTACCCATGGCACGAGTTAGACTCAAAGACGTCACGAAAAACTACGGAGATGTAACGGCGGTCGAAAATATCAATCTTGATATCCAACATAATGAATTCGTCACACTCGTTGGTCCATCAGGATGCGGAAAATCAACCACAATGGAGCAGGTCGCAGGACTCACACATCCAACGAGTGGACAAGTGCATATCGGTGAGAGAGATGTGACGAACTTACCACCGAAAGATCGTGGTATTGCAATGGTATTCCAGAACATCGCACTGTTCCCACATCTCGACGTGTTTGATAATATCAGCTTCGGCCTCCGTCTCCGTGATTACACTGATCAGGAGATCAAACGCCGCGTCGACAACGCTGCGGAGGTCGTCGAACTTGAGGGCATGCTTGACCGCATGCCAGATGAGATGTCTGGTGGACAACGGCAACGGGTCGCTATCGCCCGGGCGATTGTGCGTGAGCCCTCAGTTTTCCTGATGGACGAACCACTGGCGAATCTCGATGCCAAACTACGAGTTCACATGCGAACGCAATTACAACGTCTACATAAAGAACTCGATACCACGATTATCTATGTCACGCATAATCAGGCAGAGGCGATGACAATGTCTGACCGAATCGCGGTTCTTGATACTGGAGAACTGCAACAGATTGATCCCCCGCTTGTGTGCTACAATGAACCAGCAAACCTCTTCGTTGCAACGTTCATCGGATCACCATCAATGAACACAATCGAAGGCACGATTACGAACGCAGGCTTTGAGTCCGACTACGGTGACATTACAGTCGAACTTGACCCAGTAAGTGCTGGTCTCACTATTGGGGAGAATGTGACATTAGGTATTCGGCCTGAAGACGTCCACCCGACTACCAATGCAGACACAAGTGACGTTGAGCATCCAACTGGGACGTTCTCAACGATGAGCGATGTTATGGAGCCGATGGGTGATCAGATCTATGTGTACCTGACGACTGCAGACGTCGAGTCATCGAGTATGGACCAAGGGTCGGACCGTGGAGAGGTTCTGATGAGTGTCGACCCTGACAGTACCATACAGCCTGACCAGCCAGTGGATGTTGTGTTTGACCGCTCCCGTATCCATCTCTTTGACGAGAGTGGGGATGCGATCATTCACGGTATCGAAACCACTGGAGCAACTGCAGGAGGCGTCACCGAGGGGTCCCGAAACACCGAAGCGAACAGAGGTGTATCGACGGATGGCTGAGACGATTCTCCCCTACTTTCTCGCTGGGACTGCGTTGTTCTTCTTTTGGGTGTATGGAATTGCCTCGTTTATTCTTGACGTCAAGCACAAATTTGTGCCAGCGGCAACTCGGTATTGGCACCACCGGCAAACCGACTCAGCGTCGGACGCCTCGGAAGAATCCTCAGTGGCTGATACAGATTCGATGACCTCACTGTGGAGACAGGAGTCTAATGCTGAAGCGAATTATGCTGATCAAACACATGCAACGACATCTAAAGAGTCGACACATAATCGAGAGAATATCGATAGCGATGAGAGCCTGCATTGACCGGCGTGCAACTACTACCACCGTTCGACTCAGGTGATTGTCGGTCAATCCTCATCTGACCATGGCAGAGATGGGAAGCCTCCACAAGATCGTTGCTGGGTTAGGCTGTTCAGCAGTCATCACGATGTGGATTTTTCTCGAAACTGGATTTATTCCAGCTGTGTTAATCACGGTCGTCTGCGGCGTTGCAATAGTGTATGTCATCGTTGATACTATCTGGCGGCAATTTCAGCGGTGGCTTGGATGGACACGCCTCGATCACTAGCCTTTCGATAGTGTTAGGACAGTCTGTGGTCGGAGTCCACACAGTTCGGGTCCGCTCATTGGACCGAAAGAGATTCGTTCACTCTTCGGGCCACTGTGGACGATCATCAACTGGCTGTAGCCCACGAGGAAGCAGTGAAAATCGATAGACGCCGGGGTCTATCGTTACAGTCACCGTGTTGTGCTCATTATGAACAATGTGCAGCGTGGTTGACTTCGGCACTGCAACAGGGACTGGTTCTGTGTCCACATCCGGGGCAAATCCGTCTTCGATGAAGGCGAGGTGATTATCTACTGGAAGGTTGACCTGTCGAGGGACGTCCATTGATATCTCAGCTTCAGTGGCCATCTGACGAGTCCGTGTCTCGATTGCTTCTTGATGTTTTTCAGCCAACGAATTGAGCGACTCATGAACCGCATCCTGTGCCTCACCGATTGATGAGTCGAGTGAGTTTGGGGCAAGCGACCAGGTGACTGCATCTGGATCACGTATATATGGAATATCCGAGTAATCACGAAATTGCTCTGCGGGTCCGATATCTAATTCACCGAGGATAGTCGCATATCCGAGCAATTCTAGATCAATATCAGCCACTCTGGCATCAAGGAGTATTGCTCCGTCAGGCGATGCCGTCACGTCAAACAGCGTGTCAAGGGACACATCAGAGTGACGACGGCGAACAAGTGCTGCATCAATGCTGATACTTTGTAGTGTTGATTCAACAAGTTCGCGGTATTCATTGATTCGCGCATTGCGCGCTAACTCGTCAGGGAACCCATCAACATCGCCGGTCCGTTCGACCCGGAGGTCGCCCTGTAACCGAATCCGCTCATCAGGGTCGATATGCAACGTCTCAATGTTCGTCCACGGGTCAAGCTCTCGATCGAAACCCATCGCATCCCGGATCGCCTCATGTGTTACTGTCTGTGAGATGTCAAGATTCGACACGTCAGTGACGTGTGCAAACATCCCGACCGGCGTATCATCGTGGCCAATAATGACTCCTCGTGTTGGGGGTGACCTCGTCTCTGGTCGAAGCACTGCGAGCGACCCATCATTGTACGTGACGACAACTGAGTCAATACGCGCAAGTGCTGATAGGTCGGTGCCGCCAGGTGTCAATATATCGTGCTCGTTGGTGTCGAACAGTCTGGCTAAGAGCGGATAATTTTCATCACGGACTATCTCGATAACAAGTTCCAGTGAATTACGCTCGAGCAATCTGTTGTACAATGTGACTACCGTTTCAAATGATGCGGCGAACCCATCATTTTGTAGTGGAAAAGGGCCCGGGTGCTCAGGCTGATTCACCTGTCGCCTGTAACGACCGAAAGTGTCTGTCCACAGTTCCTGTGCGTTCTCGACGAGGCTACCGAACTGCTCAGGATCTCGGGCAAACCCGGTTGCCGAAATAACACTCCCTCGGAAGGCGTGATTTATGACGGCTCGCTTGTCCGGTATGACGTCTGCCTCAAATCCGTGACTTGCAAAGTGATAGGGCTCTGTTCGGTCAGGTAACACCTGCGTCACTGGTAGTCCTCTATCAGTCTCAAAGTGTTGCTTCGCAACAGGTGTTATGACCGCCTTTGTCATAATTCGGGCGAGCTGTTTAGCCGTCTGTTTTAGTGCAACATACTGCTCTGTCGGACTCTCAGATGAAGGAATATCACCAGCCGTCATAAGAATGGACGTTATCGATGCTGTCGACAATCATGTGCCGATAATATTATATGCGGCGTTAATCGCCAGCAAACGAGAGTGCGTTTACCGCATCCTCAACTGTTTCCCCCTCATTAGGTTCGATACGAGCAACTGGTTCCAAACGTTCATTTGTTGTCGACACTTCCTGAATTAGCAATCCATCGCGACTCACAGTCACACGCTGGTATCCAGGCTCAGTTGAGATATATAGATTGCCACTCATCTCACCCTCATAGATATCGAGTATCTCAGCGTCTTGATCAAGGTGATTTGTAACTGACTGAAGAATCGCTGACTCACTCTCGGTCAACTCGTCATCGACACTCGGAGATGGTGTCTCGCGCTGCGTTTCTGACATAATCCTTGCTAATGGGTACCTCGACATAAATATACCCACACTCGAAATATGTGTGTATCTCGTCGCTCCCCCGAGGGTACCGCCTGATAGTGGTCGAGAATCATGTATCGATGACAAACTGCGATTTTCGTCAACAGTGAATCACGACAGGGCACGCGAAATCAACATTGAGTGCCAGAGACACGGAAAGCACACCTATGCTGATTACGGCGCAGTCTCCGTCCGGCAGGCAGCAAAGTCACGGCGTGACTTTGCGACGGCGAAGCATATTGTGGAGTTGTATCTCCGACGGGGCCACCAGCCGTCTCGTGGGAGGAGCGTCAGTCAATACGCTCTCACCTCAGGGCCAACGACACCGAGTGAGGGCAGACAGCCCTCACCTGTTTGGGTGAAACGGAGAGGCCATTGACAAGTCCCACCCTCAACGAGCGAACCCCTCTGCGGGTGAGCGAAGTAGGTGGATCATTGACAGGCTATTGATTTCGTTCAACTGCGCGGTCGTGTCCTGACGACCGGCCCTGGGTGATACGCTCGTGAGCAGTTTTCGGCTCGGTGTCTTCAGTCATCATGAGTAGTTCGAGTTGTCGTTCGAATTCAATTTCATCGATCTCGCCTTCAGCGAATCGCGCGCGAAGATGTTCAACGGGGTCCTCAGTAGTGCCCTCATCCGCGTTCTTTGCTTCTGGTTGCTCACCCCAGCCTCGCAAATGTGCCATGGGCGTGAGAAGAAACCAACCGACAATTGGCACGAGTGCAATGAGTGGCTCTAATATTTCGAGTGCGGGGATCATTCCGATGACGATGGCGGTTACTGGTGTCAGACCAAACGTAAGTATTGCAATCTCCTTTGCGGAGTAACTCCGAATTCGCTCAGATACACTCACAAGTATAGCTTTAATTCAGATCACAAATCAATAACGCCGTTTCTCCGCAACTGAGTTCAGATAGTTCTCTTTGTTCTCATCAGGATTCTATCATGTGGCCAGAGAGATATAGCACATGAGATATCTCAATATTTGCTGCAGAGGTTTATGATAGAGACGAGAAAACCCACGAGTTGAGTCGTCGGATGAATCGCCGCACGGTTCGCATTCACTCAACCCGGCAAGTATCAGCGCCCACACTTCGTACTCGTGAACCTCGGGATGATGGACTCCCATCGAATCTCGGCAGTTCGCAAACGGGCAGTTGACTCGGTGTTTGCCTCATCAAATTACTTTACCTGACCGCATGCATGAAACAAAGATTAATACGGGTGCCAGCGAGGGCATCCCATTCGGCGAAGCGCTCCCTGGAGCGAATGGAGGGCTTGAGTCGGTCCGGGCGACGCTTGATCACAAAACTCGTCTGGCTCGCCAGTATGGCGCAGTTGAAGCACTTATCGAGGCAGGCCTGTCACCTGCACAGATCGTTTCACTCACTCCAGAAGATCTCGAGCGAGTGGATCATGTAGATAGTGAAACTAAAGATGCGGAGAGGATTCATATCTTCGTCGATGATGCATTCGGTGTCTCGGTTGATGCTGAACCGATACATGAATGCATTGAGATGGCTACGAAAAAAAGTTGCCTCACTGGCGATGACGATCCGCTCTTTCGCACACCAGAGGGAGACCCTATCGACGAGTCGATGTTTGATCTGCTTCGATGACGAATCCGGTCTGCCAAAGCCAACGTGAACGTCCAAGGAACTGTTTGTGAAGCACTCAACGAATCACGGCGTCAAATGCTTGGCCGCGCTGATTGAGCAGTCGTCAACACACGAAGCGTCACTACTTACCTCACGGCATACGACTTCCGTTCTTTTGAGTCAGTGATCAGATGATAGGTGAGGTCCAACTTGAGCAGTACAACTGAACTATCTCACGCTCAAGTGGTTCGAGAGAGCGTGATTACAGACGGGCTAGGAGAGATTTGAACTCTCGATCTTCTGGTTAAGAGCCAGACGCTTTAGACCAATCTAAGCTACTAGCCCTCTCATATGAATTTTGGTGGCCGGTCATAAAAACGATTCTGTATCTATCGCACTCGGATCATAATCACGAAATCTATCTCATCACTATGCAGAGATGCTTACGGAGGGCCATGACGATCGCTTGAGAGTTGTCGGACACGAATAGAAAGCGAAGAGAACGTAGCAAGAACTGTCAGACAAACAGCTGCTGCGGCCGCAATATCGTGGGCGGCCATGTCATGGCTAGCAGCAGCGAAATCCGGACCAAAATAGGTGTGATGATACTCGCCCACAATGGGTATGAAGAAATCCACCACATCATTAAAACTAAACCACGCCGTTGCAACGGCAACACTTGGTACTGAAAATGTCGCATAACGATAGATAATAACTGCCTGAATACCCATCCCAAAGTGGCTCACGAGCAGGAACAATTGATAGGGGGTGCCATTGATTAGTGCGTCATTGATGAGCAGTTGGACGATAACAACCCAAAAGCCATACTTTAGATTTCCATAGAAAGCAAGTGCGTGTATCCAATTTCGATCTTTGCCTACTCTCCACGATATGAGACTTAGAGACATACACAGTGTGGCGAGCGGACTGTCTGGCACAGCGGGCCAGATTGCAAGGTGACTGTTCATAAGTTGAAATCGGTAGTGCCAGAATCCAAACACCGTCCCAGCGAGATTGATGAGGATAATCAGCCACACTGATACACGAACAACGCTGTCAGCATGCTCGAATTCATGAACGGATGAAGATAGAGACATCACACACTGAAGTGCCTCACTTGATATGGGTATCCACTGTGGGTTTCTTAATGTGAGGGTTTGAGCTACCCACGAGAAGCCGTGGGATTCAGTGTGGACTCCCGTC
>JAQCNF010000043.1 GCA_028275165.1 Haloquadratum sp. | reverse complement strand
GACGATCAAGCGCACGCTCGGCGACGCCGTGCGTGCGCGATCTTGGTACGGCGAATTTCGTGAACTCGTCCTGATGTGTGCGGTTCACAACATTAAGCAGGCGGTAAAACCGTGAAATTACGCTACGTCTGGCGATTCACCACGGCCATTTTATCAGACCGGGTACGATCGATGGGAAGTGAAAAACGGTCCACAGGGAACCGATTACTGAACTATGGGCTCATACTTATTTTCGGGTTGATGATCGGTGCTGGTATCGTATTTTATCTGCCTGCTATGTGATTTGGACAGAATACGTCACTTCTGATGCTGACCCACTCCTGACTCACACATGGTCAGTGACGATTTTATACTTTCGACTGTTTCCAAGAAAAACCGCTTCACCACTCTCAGCTGAGCGCATATCATACTGAGACTGATGACATTGATGACTCCATGGAACCGGACAGCGTGTCGGATGCAGACTGGAAAGAAGTACTGCTGACGATTATCGATACGAATGATAATTAGACGTTTTCTATCCGCAGAGATCAGTGACGCATGAGATGAGATCATCAGTTGGTCCGGAGTAGGCAGTATGTGCCTAACGGCACATCATCAAAACACTATCCGCAGTTTTGCTGGCGTGATATTTGGGTTTCGAGCTGCCGTGTTGACCCTGCTACCGGGACGGGCTCGACGTTCGGACCCCGACGAGCCCCTATCTGTACTTCTCTCTCATCTGCAGAGGGCTAATCCTATGTTGGGGAACGCTCTATCAGATGTCGCATATCATGACTCTAAGTGGGAGTTTTAATGTGTGTGTATTCCACCTACTGTTGTGCCCAGTCTCAAAGCTTCCATTCGAATTATAATCAGACTCATATTCAAAAACAAGATAGTAAAAAAGGTATCATCTTTTCGGGTGTCACAGTTGGGATTATATTTCTTGATAAGCCAGTTGGAATATTTACAAGGTATCGGTGCTGGAGCGGGTGTGACTTCAAGTGGTGAATCCGTATTGGCTAAGCGATTAAAAAAATCTAATCGTGATTTGGTGGTTTTTGATGTGGGGGCTAATAGAGGTCAGTTTACCGAGATGATTGATTCAAAATTAGAAGAGGCAGAAATTCACTTATTTGAACCTCAAAAGAGCCTCGCAGGTAAATTAAACAACGAATATAGCGATGAGAGTAACAAGTATATCAATGAATTTGCCTTATCAAGTAAAAATTCAGAACAGACCCTCTATTATAACGAACAGGGGTCAGGACTAGCATCATTAACAAAGAGGAAATTAGACCATTTTGATATTGATTTCGATGAAAGGGAAGTGGTGGAAATCAAAACGATTGATAGGTACTGCGATGAGGTGAATGTTAATAAAATAGACTTGTTAAAAATAGATGTTGAAGGCCATGAAATGAGTGTTCTTGATGGTGCAGAACAGATGATCCGTAATGGCTCAATTGAATATATTTCTTTTGAGTTTGGGGGTGCTAATATTGACACTAGAACTTATTTTCAAGACTATTATTACTTTTTTGATAATCACGGGTATGATATATACAGAATCTTGCCAGGGGGAAGATTATACAAAATAGACAGATATAGAGAACTTGATGAAAAGTTTCGAACTACGAATTTTGTTGGCATAAACAGGCGAAAATAGACCATACCGCGGAGTATATTTCATTTGGTTGTCATGAGGCACAATTACTGTCTACCGACTGTCTGACTGAATTTCTTTAGTGGTGCGTATGAGGCGTGGTACACCGTTCGGCGAACATCGTAGTTTACTACAAACCCCGACGTTGGGGGACTATGATGTCTCAACACTGTGCTGCATGAGCAGTCTGTGTTCAATTGACCATTGCTATCAGTTATTGAGAGTCTCTAACAGAGCCAGACATACATCTACACCATCCGTCTTTAGTTAAGCGAGAAACCACGTGATAGCGGCGGCTTATCGAGGCATCTTTTAGGAGGAATGAGGAAGTCCAGTCTGTGCACGACAAGGACCCCTCATCTCGGATTATGCGTCAGCTCACTACACTTTTTCCCTCTGATAGTGATTACTTCGAGTCTTTACCACCGTGGCGATCCGTATCAGTGACTGGAGTCGCTGAAACTGCACCTTCCGATGCCGTCGATGAAACTATTCATATTAATCACTATGAGTTCCTCGAAGAGCACGCCGAGGAACTCGGCGCGGTTGAACGTGACTGCAAGCTCCAGGTCCCTGCCTTCATTTGGGCATTCGTGTTCGGCTTTGCCGCAGGCGAAAACCGAACACTCGCCGGGTTTCGACGCTGTGACAACTCAACTGCCGATGAGACCATCTCTCCGGGCGGATTCTATCAGCAGTTGACACCGACGCCTGCGGAGTACCTCCGCGACCTCGTCGAGACCGCGCTCGACGAGGTTGCTGTTCCTAACGGTGTTGACGCTGATCTCAACCGGTTGAGAGACGTGATGATTGCTGGTGGAACAGTGTTGCGGTTACACGAATTTCTCTCAGATCAGTTCGAAGCCCGTCACGAGGAGCAGGCTGGAGCGAAGCTCCACCTGCTCCACAATGCCACAGAATAGACGATTGAACGGCTCGATACTGCTAACGAGAAAACGCACGACAGCACCTTGTTCAAAACAGGACCGTGGCTTGAGAATCGCCTCATCCTGTTCGATCTCGCCTACTTCAAATACCGCCGGTTTGCGCTTATCGACGAGAACGACGGCTACTTCGTCAGTCGGCTGAAGCAGAACGCGAATCCGATAACTACGGCGGAATTACGGGAATGACGCGGTCGCGCCATTCCTTTCGAGGGCAAGCAACTTCGAGCTGTTCTTGACGATCTCGACCAGAAGTACATCGATGTAGAAGTCGAAGTAGAGTTCAAACGAGGACAATATAATGGGACACGGTCGCTGGATAGGAAGCGATTTCGCGTCGTCGTCGTCCGAAACGAGGACGCCGACGACTATCATCTGTCCATGACAAATCTGGCGAGAAAAGAGTTCTTGCCGGTAGATTTAGCGGAGGTCTACCGCTGTCGGTGGGAAGTTGAATTGCTGTTCCGGGAGCTGAAGACGCAGTACGAACTGGACGAGTTCGACACGAGTGACGACCTGTGGTGAGGATCTTATTGTACGCAGCGCTGCTGTTGCTGCTTGTAAGCCGGGATCTGTTGGATCTCGTCACTGAGCAAGCGGATGGTGTGCTTGTGTTTCCGACAGAGCGCTGTGCGGCGACCTTTCGGTCGCACGCCCAACTCATCCTCCACGAACTCGGTGAGTTCCTCAGCTACTCACCACCGCCGCTGCTTGACCGGCTGTCGAAGACGCTCAGAAGATCCACAAGCAACGACCAATCTTGCAAGAGACGCTCGCTACCGCTACACAATCGAGGTGTGAGACTTAATTAAAGACGGATGGACAGAGTCCTTGAGCTTCACGCGTGGACGGTGAACACAAGCATCCGCTTGGTGCAACTTCACAGAAGGCGACACTCACGAAAGTCCGCAGTGTGACCACCTCAGAGATGACGTCGAGGTCTGCAAATACCTCGACTCAATTATCTGGGTCTGTGACCGTGGATACACGCACTACCAGCGGTTCTGTCAGATGACACACAGCGACGACGACTTTGTGACGCTGCTGCAGTCTGACGCTCGTCTCGACGTTCTGGAGCGCATCCAGAACGTCGAAGTCACTGGCGAGAGCGGAACAAGAGAGATCCGTGATGAACGGAAACGGAAACGGATCGAACTCGCGGAGACTAGCGAAGAGTTTCGTCGAATCGTCTTGCAAACTCCCGATGGAGAAGAAATTGAGTCCCTGACGACGCTGGCGTCGTCAGCGTACGATCCCATCGATGTAATCAGTATCTACACGTTTCGGACAGTGATTGAGATTCTGTGTCAGGAGCTGAAGCAGTCTCTGAACATCGAGAACTTCCACTCGAAGTCGCTGAATGGTGTCCTGTTCGAACTGTTCGCTGCGTTGAGTGGGTGAATTCTGATCGACTGGCTGCGGCAACGCCACCCGGTGAAGGGTGGCGTGCCGCGAACCATCCAGAAAGTTCGCACTCACTGTCACTGGAATAATTCGGTGGATTCGTTCGGCTGAACTCATCTCAGTCGGTCGGGTCAGCCGTCGCCGAAAGCGACGGCTCTGACCAGAACCGGTCGAAACACGTCGATTGATCTGAACATCGCTTCACTCACCGCTTCAGCTCGATTGAAATCTCGCCTGATGGAATAGTTGTCGCTCAAGCAGCGAACTCAGTCTGACTTTCGAACAGTCGCTCTCTCGGTGGCTTTATTAACTCGAAAAGCAACTAATCAATTGGTGTAAAGTAAAAAATTTGTGATGTATCCGTATTCCGGGTATAAATCTAATTCACAGTAAACAGGAAAGGCAATAACCGAGGCAATCCTCAGTCATAAAAAGAATATGTCAGATCTGCATTTCTCTATCGTCACGCCGTCATACAACCAGGCGGAGTTCATCGGCGACACGCTCGATTCAGTCGCCAAGCAGACTTACCCGCATGTGGAACACTTCGTGATAGATGGTGGGTCAACTGATGCGACTGTGGATGTTCTTCGCGACCACGAGACGGCCACCGTCAGCGACGATAATTATAGTTTCAGGTGGGTATCTGAGCCAGACGAGGGGCAGTCTGATGCAATCAACGAGGGATTCGAACGCGCAACAGGCGACATCGTTGCATGGCTCAATTCCGATGATGTATACTTTGACCCAAATGTTCTTTCGCGCGTAGCCGGCTATTTTAACCGGTACGACGCGGACATCGTCTACGGCGACCTGGCCTATCTTAATCAGTACTCGACCGTGACGGAAGTCGACGTCCGTCCTAATTTCGACCGCGAGAAACTTCCCTACAGAATTCTCATCGGGCAGCCGGCAACCTTCTTCGACCGGGGGGTCGTCGAAGCCGAGCAACTCGACACGAGCCTTGATTACAGTATGGACTACGAGTACTGGCTTCGCCTCGCCGAGCGGTTCGACTTCCGCCACGTCTCAGACGTGTTAGCAGGATTCCGGTCATACAAAACTCAAAAGTCACAGGACCAGGCTGCGATGGCAGCAGAACTGGATAGCATCCTCACAGAGTACCAGACCGGTCACGGTGGTGCTGGTGTCATTCTTGATAACGCTGAGACAGAAATTAAACGACTCGGTCGCGCCGTCACTGTCACTTGCCGGATGCATCAAAACCAACTGGAATTGGCCTTTGA
>JAQCNF010000041.1 GCA_028275165.1 Haloquadratum sp. | reverse complement strand
CTAACTACGTCGAAAGTCGGCCACTCGAGGTGATATTGGTACTGTTCGTCGTCAGCACGAGCAGCGAATTTTTCAAAGTCGTCGGACGCCCCTGCAAACGTACCTTCGAGTTCTAGAAGAATGGGGAGTAGTTTAGAGGGAATGTCGTCATCGGGTGGAGAAAGCCAGAAGACCGAATCAGGTACGCCTCGCTTACTTCTGAAGCCACGGCGATCAGGGGTAACACGGACACCGTCATCGAGTCGATCAAGTATTTCATCGATGGTAGACTCAGTCACTGCCTAACACCACGCTGAGAGTGAACCGATTGGCCAAGGCACGAATTTCTGCTTCGTTTTTTTCCGTTAATGATACACGGTCACCCTCGTACAGTCGTTCCCAAATCTCCATCGCGCGCTTGGTTTCGAACGTGCCTTCGATCGCGTCAAATCCGTCTTTTACCCACAAATCGTACGCGACACACGCTTCGAGTGAATCATAAGGGTTCTCGTGAACCACCGAATTGAACAGATTCTCTTTGAACGATATTGTCTCCGGCACCGAAGGAGGTTCACGATCTTCAAATTCAGTATTCAGTTCCTCAACCATCTCTCGCTGCGCGCGGAGTCTGTCTCCGACCGACTCCAAGAAATCCTCATAATCGGTCCGTAGTTGCGAAATCTCCTGTTGAAGTGCTAAAATACTCTGATACTTATTAGTGGTGAGCTGCTCACTTCCGACGAGGAGGTCATCGATTTGAGACTCAAACATACCTTGGTCTCGACTGAATAATTCGAGCGCAGTCGTGTATGCCTGAACCTCATCGAACGTGTGCGAGAGCGAATTAACATCGTCGTGTAGTTGTTCAATTATACGAGATAGACCAGTCACATTCTCGGTCTTGAGATCCTCTTCGAATCTGTTCTGAACCGGATCTGAGATATACAGATGAGAGTCTTCCAGATCTTTGACCTTTGCATCGATTATCAAGATGCTGTCCTGAATCGAATCCACTGGGAGCGTGTAGTCCAACTGATCGTAGAACTTGTCCTGTTCGGTGAACTCTGCACTGGGGGTCCACGACGACATTTCGTTGAATTTCGACTGGATTGTGCTAAGATTCTCGTGGCGCTCATAGAGCTTCTTGACGTCGGCAGACAACTCGCTCCGATCGTTGATCACCCTACTAGGTTGTGTCTCTATTCTTTGTGCAATAATGCGCTTAAGATGCAAAGGATAATCTGAAACCTGCAAACTGAGTGCTTGGTATGTTTCCGCCATATCCTCTAAGTCCGACTGAACACTATTTCGGATGGAATCATGAAGGTCAGACTCGTCACTCTTATTCAGTTCGGCGTCGATCGCGGAAATAAACTCGTGGAACGCCTCCAATGCTGCTTCCTTCAGTGGGGATTTGATTGCTTCCTCGATCTCTTCTCTTAGGGCGAGCAAGTTCTCGGCGGTTTCCACCTTGGTGACCTCAGACCGTAGGTCATCGATGCTCTCGTAGAATGCTTGTCGCTTGCTTGTCTCAAGATTGGAGATCCGCTCTGCAGCCTCATCAAGAAACGATTCAAACTCATCAAGTTCCTGTTGCTGACTTTCGAGTGAACCTGCTACTTCTCCGATCTCCTCGGCGACAGTCTGGGTTGGATTAGTATCAGTCATTAGAACTCACCTCTGCTGGCTGGAGGAGGTTTGCTATCTGGTTCCTACACTGCTCAAGTTGCGGTTCGAGGTCTTCTGCTGTTTCTTCGATCGTTTCGAGATCCTCTCTCATTTGATGAAGAGTATCGGTGTGCTCACCGACCGTATCGCTCAGTGACCGGAGATCATCCAAATCCTCTGGGAGGCTGATCGTTGTAGCGCCGTGGTGTGCTTCGAGATTGAATACTTCGTGTCCAAACTTTTCGATACTATCACACAGGTCATCACCTGATTCGAAGTACCGGGCGAGCACCTCGGACGAACTCGCTTTCTCATGAACGTCGTTGAAGAGTCTACGCGAATTCGAGATTTCGGTGACCTCGGCCGCAGAGATATCAGAGTCAAACGCGTGAATCTGGTCACTGATGTCGTCCAAATACTCCCTCAGAAGCAAGAGATAGTGGTATCCTATTGGTCCCGCGGAGGGATCGTTCTCACACTTCTGGATCAGATCATCGGTGGCTCCCGTTATATTTTTTAGGTTACTTTCATACTGACCGAGCCGATCAGACCGAACATCAATTGAAGTGCCGATATCCGCTGATTCTGGAGGTTTGAGCTTCGTATTGACGGTTTCGATAGACTCTCTGTAGTCCTGTACGTTGCTCAGTTGCTTTTCAATATCACCTTTGATTTGCCTGAGTCGTGCTGGAACGTCTAACGCTGGATTCGATCCTTTCGTTAGTCCACAGATCAGAAGTGCTCGGAAGAATGGGTAGGCAAGGCGTTGCATTCCAGTAATGCTGATAGCTGAAATGTCTCCAGCAGCAGCGTCGTTATCCGAATCATCGAGTTCGGAGATGACACTTGAGGCGTCTAATATGTCCGCGAATTCGGTAAGTGTCTGCTCAGTTTGGATAACTGCAGGTGCGAGATTTGCATCCAATCGATAGTGGGAACGCTCGGTCGAAACCGGTTTGCTGTACCCTGCCCTGCTGAATATATTGTTAAGATACTCGGTGAACCCAAATCCGTTAGCACCACCAGAGACGAGGCTGTCTTTGATTGCGGTGTGCAGATAACCGTGAAGCTTGGTATATTGCTGGTTCGGTTCGTGTTCAGGTCCGAAGACGGGCAGATACGAAAGGGATATTGTCGCCTCGTCAAATTGTCCGTTGGACCAATATGGTGTCGAAGCCGAGAGTCGTTCTTCCTCCCAGAGGAGCGTCTCCGAGTTCGGTAAGGAGTAGATTGACTGGTACTGATCGGCGAACTCCTTCGCTTCGTCCATCGCGATCTTGTTGAGCTGTTCGTAGAGTGTTTCTACTGTGTTCCGTACTTCGCGGTCGTCGATCTCGTTGAGTAATTCCGATTTTATTGAATCATCGACCGAGTATGGATGATTAAAATTCTCGGATTTAAGACGACCGTATAGATTGGTAACGAACGACCAGAGGCGGTTGGACTGGATGCTTTTGATCCCTAACAGATTTTGTCGTTGGTACGTCTTAGCATTCTCATCGAGTTCAAGCTCAAAGTCGTCTCTCCCTGGGGTGACGATTAGGGTCGGGTTCGTGATATCGTACGCCCGGACGAGTTCACTGACTTGGGTATTGACAGTGGCAACAGTAGGACAAAACTGAATACTGATTTTGTCGTCGATGGCGTCTCCAGTTTTGAGTTCAAGACCGCGATCCATTTTACCACGGATTTCGTCGCTTGAGGCGTCAGCTACCCGTTCTGGATTGACAGCGATGGGTGGGAACGCATCACGGACTCTGATCGGGTCTGCGGTATTGACAGGAGTATCTATCTTTTCTTTTCGGTCAACGTTCTGGATCCATCGTGTTCCGAAGTTTCCTTCCGCACTGGTTAACGCATCTATCACCATTCGTCTTGTTGGACTCGCAGGTTCGAAGGAGACGACTGTGTTCTCAACGATATCAAGAAACGCAGTTGCCTGGGGCTGTTGACTGAGGCCGAAACGAGGAAACTGCGACTCCTCACCGACTGCCAAACCCTGGAAGACACGTTCGATATTCCGTGCTAGAACGGAGCGTGCATCGTTACCTCGGTCGGTATCCGGAAAGTTATATTCGTTTTTGACAATATCAACCGCCACACTGACACACGCTTCGACATCAATAGCAACCTGATCATCAATCTGCCACTCAGCGAGGCCATCTTGACGAAACAGGAGTGTATTGATCGCGGGATCCCACTTCTTGTGCTCAAGTTCTGCCCAGAGGTTGTTCACCAGCCGTGTATCTTTGAAGTCGGCTTTGGCTTGATTCTTCAACCAGCTGGTCGCGTTCTGTTCGATACCTGCTGGCAGATCGTCGATGAGTTTGATAATGAATCCGGTACGACCCCGAGCTAACCACCAAATTACGTTCGCTAAATTAGTGACTTCTGGGCGTCGATCTGTCAGTATATCCCTGACATCGGACACATTTACTGGAGGTATACGGATCTCTCTCATCCGACCCCAGTCGGCCTCCCCAATAAATTCGAACGCAGAAACCATACCGAAACTCCAGATCTTTACAGTGTCTTGGAGGCTGTCGTTGATCTTTCGAAGCGGGTTATCATCATCCTTGTCCATTGCTTGGATGAAGTCACGATACGATTGCTCAACCTCGTCGAATAAGAGAGCCGTCTTCACGGTGTCATCAGCCATATCGGGGCTTCCGCGCTCCGAAACAAACGACTGCTTTGTCTCACTGTCGACGTTGGGAAACCACTTGACTGCGTCTGGGTCGTCCTCACCGTACGCTGTGAGTTGCCCGTCAATCCGCTGTTCTATCCACTGGTTAAGATCCTCTGTTTCACTTGCTTGAAAATCGACGAGCATAGATCCAGGATCGCCGACGTAGAATGCAGGAATTCCACGATCCCAGGCTTCATTAAACAGATGATAGAGAAGTTGAGTTTTCCCCGAGCGATACGCACCAACGATCGCCAAAGGATCCACCGTCTCACCGTGCTCGAAGGCAGTGAGTGTACCAATAGTATCTGAATCTTCGTATCCGCGCACACCTCCCAAGATACGCTCTAGCTGATATTCGTGTTCCTCAGTCAGGGGCTCCCACTTCCGATCCAACTGCGCTTTCCGCGTGTCCATAGTCAATCATAGTCTCACGCCAGGTACAGAAAGGTTCCGGGGTCAAGTCGACGCCCGCGAACGCATCGAGATGTTAGAGTGATTATCTCGAAACCGCCAGCGAACACGACGACGATCTTGATGATGACCGGCGCGAACGGTTAGCGCGTGAGCTGGCAACGCGACGAGTGCTCAAACAGCGCGCACAAGCGAACGTCGGGGCGATGGGACCGACATCGACGGCAGAGGGTTAATTTTGGAGGACGGCACAGGGCGGACGGTCAACCCGGCGCACAATGCGGCACATCGGCACAAGAAGCGAACCCGTGAGATTGCTGAGGAATTATCACTGTGGGCGGTTTCAATGACGCCTGAACGCGAGGGGTGTTGTGAGTGATAAATTGTACTCACGAGAATAGAATTTATTGCGACCGCGTGAAAGCGCGACCCGACTCAAAGCGGAACTACTCGCCGCCGCCCGATCCGTCGAACTCTCGGAGCGACACCTCTCCTCGCGGGAATCTGACGGGTCGACGGTACTCACGGCGTCCTCAAAGAGAGAAATCAAAGCGACGCTGGATCGGTCACCGGACCACCTCTACGCGACCGCGATGGCGATTTGGGTCGATTCGGGTCGGGAAAGCGCTGGGGGATATGCGACGACCGCGGAGAACGTCGTCGTGTTATGACTGCTGTTGACTCGGGGTGGTGTTTTAGATGGCGGAGGTTACTTTGAATCATATGTCGCTCGCTCGCATTAAGACGGAATCTCACGAACACACCGTTCGAAACACACTCACACAGTGGCTTGAGGAAAGTGGGGCGACAGTCTACTGGGGAGAGGGAGTCGAGAGATACGACCAGGAAACGTTTCAAATCGAATCAAGAGGGGTCGATCGGTGGGGTGATTCAGTCCATCGTCCTGATATGCTTGTGTCTCTTGATGAACATACAACAATCACTGAAATCAAACCAGGAGCGAAGTACGGAACCATTGCTGATGGTGTTTGGGAAACCTTCGACTATTGGAACAAACATCATACTGACAGATTAATTTATACCGTCGGTGAGAA
>JAQCNF010000035.1 GCA_028275165.1 Haloquadratum sp. | reverse complement strand
TAATGTCGTTTTTTATCGGCTTGTCTCCTCCTCGACGACTCAATCTGCCGAGGTTATCCATCCCTCATTTCGACAGACCAATTCCCGTTAGCGTTGACATCCACCCACCCCACTCCGTCGAATGAGTAAGTTGTCTCTCCCCCAAACTCGCCGATTTCGTTAAAGACGACTTCGCCAAACGAACCACTCATCGGGTATATCTGTACCTGAAAGTTATCGTCCCCACTGTGCTCACCAGTTGCGACACCCGTCCCGGTAAATCGAACGGGGGAGCTCACGTCTGGTCCCGACCCAGTGAGTTTGACCGGCAATTCCTCGCCTTGCCCTGACCGTGGTTGACGAACCGTGACATCCCAGTTCCCGTCAGCATTGAGTTCAAGAATGTACCCACCTGTGTCGACCAACCCAGCCTGAGAACCGTCGAACCTGCCTCTCACATTGATGAAATTCTTGCCAACCTCACTCTCATCCACGAGTGATACCTGGAAGTTACTCTCACCGTCGTGCGAAGCGTCAATAACCACGAGACCCCCCTCAATCTCAATACCCTGTTCCACTGACTCCCCGCTGCCAGAGAAAGACTGTGGGGATGGCTCGGTGACAGTCACATCGTATTCCCACTGCGTGTCCCCGATGCGATACTGGTGTGGTCCTGGAATTAAAAATACGGTCTCTCCTGACCCCCAAGTAACAGTCTCGCCTGGCTCAATTGCTTCGAGAGTTACCACATCAACGTTCCTCCAGCCGTCTGCTCCAGCAGTTCTGGCTTCGATTGTTTTCTCGAATTTCCCAGCCGCATCACCAGTATTCTCAATCTTAATCTCATACGTATGAGTCTCCCCAGTTGCCACTTCATCGGGGTGATCAACGCTGACGATTTCGAAGGTAGCTGTGCCGGTATCTTCTTCGGTTTCACCCTGTGTGCCTTCATCATTTTCAGCCTCTCCACTCCCGCCATCAGGAGTAGCCGACCCCGTATTAGACTCGGGGTCAGCATCTGACTCTTCAGAATTCTCCCCATCCCCAGATATTGCTCCGACCCCCACACACCCAGCGAGTACATATATCCCTCCCACGACGACATTCCTCCGTCTGGTGTTTGAGTCATCGATCCCCGGAAGACTGTCAAACCGTCCCATAGTTTTGTTTTTCCTTGATATTCATGTAATACTATTGTCTCTAATTAACCTGAGACCCCACGTTCGACCGCGTTTTTTCTCACGACTGGGGCAAAAATACGCAGATGCACCGGCTTGCCTGCACCAGCGTGTGCTGTGATCACCCTGCGGTCAACAGTGCCGGAGTATCCGAAAATATCGGTTATTCATCATCAATGGCATGTATAATCTATGTCGCCCCTCGCCGCTGGTCGTCGCCCCTCACTCCGGACTGGAATCGGGACCGGGACCGACTGAGGATGTCGTTTCATATGTCACTGGCAGCTCACGCTCATCGAGAATGGCTGCGATCTCCGGTGCGGTGAGACTTCCCTGGGGGATAGTCTGTCGTGCTGTTGATGTCCCAGCGCATCGAATCGAATGGGGACGTGACTCTCTGTCACCGGATCCAGTGAAAAAACCGGAGTTGACACCGATATCTAGCTCAGCCGCTCTACTGGCTCAAATCGGGGAGTCCGCCGCTGTCATCATCATATGGGCATACATACTATAAGATATAATCTCTCGGAGTGAGAATTCGATGCCGAGATAACAGCGCAGAAGTTGGAACCTTGCCGATCTCGACGATATCATACTCACTCGAGCAGAGATGTCTTGATGAGAGACGCAATGAAGCAGTGAGAGAGTAAAAATGAGAGAAAAACAGCGAGTGCCCACGAGAGGGGGGGATGAATATCGGGAGTGTGGAGGTAACAGGAACATTCAGGAGTGCTTTGAGAGAGGCTGAGGATGGTGAAAACCAATAATAGAGATGTGTTGATGTCTGAGAGTATCCTCGCCGCGAAGGATCGGTATGTCTGCTGTTGTTGTTTTCTGAGCATACATAATATAAATTATAATTTGTCGTGGTGAGAATTGCTCTCTCGAAAAACAGTAAGGTCGATTAAGTCGTTACCTGAGGGAGCTGGGGTACTGTTGATTGTAGCAATATCAGGGTTGAGAATGAAGCTATGTTCTGGAGAAATGATGAAATGCCCTGAACAGGTCTCAGATTCAGTCTCAATACGTGTGCTCAGAGAGGGAGAGTATCTTTGACCCGCTGAAGAGAATCTATTGGGATGAACAGGATTGAATAGGGTTTTACGTGCTTAGACGCGCTGCTTGCGAGGTCGCGATCAGTACCAGTGCGGTTCTCGCTGCCAGGTTGGTCGTAAGCCAGTGAACTGTGGCGCCGATCCAATTGTACTCACAAAAAGTGAGAGTGTGCGAGAGACAGGGTAATATGCCTCACAACGTAGGCAGTGGGAGGTTTCTGTTTATATACCGGTCGCACACTTCAAGATTTGATGCACCTCACCGCATCAAACGGTGAGCGGGAGGACTCTCTCTCAGTCAAATCATAATAAGAAGGCAAGTCTCAGTGTGAAAAGAATCGTTGTTTTGATCTTGATACCCAGTCTCATGGAAAATGAGTCGTGCCTGTCATTTGCAGAGGCTCATAGAATGGTGACGCTCGGATTCAGATATTTACTAAAAAATAACACTGTCTCATGAAGACAGAGAAATAAACGACTGAGTGCCCAGAATAGAGTGTAGTCTCAGTTGACTCAACACGCAGTTCATTGGGACTGTCAGCGACATAAATATTCAGTGGAGATGACCGAGAGAGTACACTTTAGCCTTCCCCACAGGTATGATACCGCTGTCTATTCCACAAGGACCAACTCGTAACTGATCAATGATAGCTGACTCAGTTAGTTTCTCCCAGAATGAATTGCTGGAAGTGACTCAGTTGGCGTCAAGCCGTTGCATTCACCACCTGACCGGTTTCCGTCGTGTTTGAGGCAAATGCCACCTCGTTGATCCTCTGGTTACGCTGTTTCGCAGTCGTAGATGAGGACTGAATACTGCTTACGAATTGGGTTGCCTCAGCTGAACTGATCTCTCCTGACGCGGTTGCCTCAATCAAGTTATCACGGGCACCGGCAGCCGCAGCGTTCTCAATCGAGAGCACGTCTAAAATGACTGGAGTGCTCACTTGACTCACATTCTGTCCTCCACTCTCTCTGATGAGACGGGAGAACTCATCAAATTCAGCGTCGGGATCCTGTCGTACTTGACCGAGTGTCAGCGTGGTAGGCGTTGCTCCCTCGTTGAATACATATTCAACTCCGGCAGAACCGCTCGCGCCAACCAGGCGGGAAAGATTCCCACGCTCAGCTGGGGTGAGAGATGAACTTGATAACGCTGATAATACAACAACTGCCTGCCCTTCCCTGATACTCCCGCTATTGAGTCCACGCGTCACCACCCGTTTAGCGGGTTCGGAGACTGATGGGTTCAATAGCCCAGCGATAGCTGTATCTGCCCCTGAATTCGGTGATAATGTCTGTATCGCGTTTACCCCATCCTGTCCGGTGATTGCGATATATTGTGACAAGAACCGTGCGGAAGCTGTGTCAACCTCTTGATTATCTTCCAACTCATTCAGAGGACCTGTTAACGAACCTACTGAGGATGAAAGCACGCTGAGTCTCCCAAGCGCAATGATCTTACGTGGCTCTGAGCTCGTCACCGCGATCCCTCTCGTCACGGCACCCGCGCCGAATTGAATTCCTTGTTGTGTTGCTGCGCTTAAGTCATTGAGTGTGGTTGCGTCTCCTTTCTGGACGAATCGTAGTTCATCGGCTTTGTCAGGTTTTGATATCCCTGGAATGTCATCAAATTTTGATCCAATCCGGATATTCTGTCGGTCCACTGCGTCACCTAGGTCACTCGCTTTGTCCCTTACTTGCTCCAGTCTATTGGTAACTCGATTTACCCGGCTCAGCTTATTACTAATCGTGCTGGCGAAATCAGATACTTTGTTTACTGCTGATTTTAGTTTGTTTGCCAAACTCGTTCCTATCGTTCCTGATAAGAATTCTATCACCTTCTGAGAAAGTACCAGGCCCACGTAGTATCCAAGTCCAAATGTCGTGTGATCACTGAGTTTGACAGCTGTAAAGTCTGACGGCTGGAAACCATCGCTGAGCGGAAGATTATTTATTTGCTGTCGTATCCCATCAACAACGTTACTTACCCCTGGTGGTCGTTCAAATGGATTGGCTAATCTCATACTTTGTTGTGAGAGTGGAAGGAAACTCGTCACAAAGCCAATAATAGTTCTTTTTGGATTATTCGCAAACGCTTCTCCAAAATTGAATAAGGTCTTCACAATGTCGACGAGCGTCCCCCCGGGGTTGGTAAGCAGCTTTCCGAGGAAGCTAATAAATGACTCGACGAATCCAGCGAGCCCTAGAACGAACTTAATGATACCGTCAATTACTCCTTTCACTAGGGCGAGTCCGATATTTGCGATGCTGCCAAATAACCCAGGTAGCGTATTAGTGGCAATCTTGACGAATTTGCTGTAGAGTGTTGTTTTCGTTTTTGTTCTAAATGTCCCTCCGTTTCCATTTTCATCCGTCGCTTTGATCTGAATTCGCTTTCCAAGAGTGAGACTCTTGACTTTGGCGAGGAAGTTCTCCGAGACGACGCTGATGGTGGATGTGACGTTCGTTCCAGTATGTACCTTTCCGCGAGTATCATCACCGCGTTTGACGCTGACTGTATCGATCCCTGCAGGGTCTGTTACAGTGTATGTGACCGTATATCTCGTATCACCCAGAGGCGTGCCGACAGGTCCAAACCCTTCTTCATTACTAATAGGCGTTACTTTGATGCTTTCAATCGTGATAGTTGGACCCCTCGCATCAAAGAGTGTGGGATTCGTCTGAGGTTGATCGTCAATCTCACGACTATCATTGATATTATCATTATCTGTGTCTTTGGATCTTGGATTTGTTCCGTACTCAAGCTCAATGTCATCAGGAACCCCATCACCATCCGTATCAGCACTGAGTGGATCAGACGATACTTGTTGTGAGTTGAGCAGACCTGAGACATCTGAGAGCTCAAGATTAGGGTTGTTAGCTTTTATTTCACCGAATGTCTCTGTGTCACTGGCAGAGTCTGTAAATCGAACAGTGAATCCATCTCTTTCGGCAGCATCAGAAAGTCCATCATTATCACTATCAACTTCCACGGGATTGCTCTGCGCATCAAATACTGTCCTCTCGAATGTTTTATTCAGACCAGACACACCGGACCCAGCCACATTCACGTCAACTGTGTTAGTCGTTTCAGTTCCCGCCTCAACGCCGTCGGGGATCCCATCACCGTCAGTGTCTGGATCGAATGGATCTGTCCGCACTGTTGTGACTGACGTGTCTCCACCCTTGATACGGAATCCACCAATCTCTTGTGCATTTGTCAGCCCATCGCCATCTGCGTCATCTGACTGAGTCGTATTCGCAATCCGTGAGAAAATGTTGGGGAGCTGTCCTGCTTTGTTTACCTGTGTGAAATTCCCGCCAGTCTCGTCAGCAATCTGTTGTAGCTTGTTTGCGTCTGCGGATTGACTCAACCCAATTGTAAATATTGTGACATTCTGACTTGCCGCTTGTTGGGCCTCAGAAATTCCTCCTTGTCCCTGTCCATCAGTAAGAAGGACAGCGATTTTGGCTCGGGTATCGTTACTATTCTGCCGGAACTCAGCGTTTGAAGCACTCACCCCAGCGCCGATATTAGTCCCTCCTAATGAATCAATGGTATCGATACTATTGTTTACCGCGCGGAAGTCCGAAGTGAGCGATTGCTTGACCTGCGCATCAAAGTCAAAGTCAATCACACTTGCACGATCAATATCTAAGAGTGCCCCTGTGAACTCTTTCGCTGCCTGCAAGCGGAGATTATTTGGATCATTTGTTTGCATCGATCCAGATGAGTCAAGAATAAACGCAGCATCGACTGGCGCAATCGATTGACCACCCACGTTTGGAGGTTCAATCGCCTCGAAATTCGATTCCCACTCTGGGACTTCGAACACCGCGAATCGTGAGAACTTGTTTGTAGTTGCAGTGACAGTCTGTGTCGTCGTGTTCACCGTCGAATTGAGCGGACGGAATGTATTGGTTGTCTGATTCCGACGATAAACGGCTAACTCGGACTCATTACTCACCGTTGAGTTATCATACTCTAAGGTAAGATTTGCCGTGCTGAAATTCGCATCCGACTCAAACTCAACGATTGAAGACGACTGTGCTTGTTGAACAGCACTCGTGTTGAGTGTCGAAAGCGACCCATCTGAGATGGTGACATCTCCGGCGACATTGCCGTCCCCAGTGATATCGACCGACGCATTCCCACCAGTTGAGAGGGTTGTTTGTGTTGCAGTCGTGAATGTCTCATTTCCATCGATAATACCATTCCCGTTCGTGTCGTTGTTCGTTGGAATTGTTCCAAGGTCTCTTTCATCCAGATCAGCAAGCCTGTCATCATCACTATCGCGTTCCAGTGGATCTGAAACCAGATCAGGATTAGACACCGTGCGAGGTATGCTTCCGTTTTCGGGAACCCCCCTCAGTTCCTCTCCGTCGGTGAGACCATCACCATCGGTATCGGAGTCAAATGGATCAGTATTCTCATCAAGTTCAATAGTAGTAATGACTCCATCACCGTCAGGGTCGCCAAGACCGTCGCTGACTCCGTCGCCATTGCTATCTGCGGTAGTCGCATTGAATTGGTTAAATTGTGACTCTTGTGCATCCGTCAGGCGATCACCATCGGTATTATCACGAAGTGGATCAGTTCCTGAACCTGACTCAATTGTATTGATTAGCGTATCATCGTCAGGATCCTTGACACCGTCTACGAGTGAGTTGTTTGCCCCGGTGACATTACTCCGAGAAGTGAGTGGCTCCGTGTTCGCTTCCTGGAGCTCAAATGTGTCCGTCAACCCATCTCCATCTAAAAACAGCCTCGTCGAATCTGTAATCGGTTGATTACCCACCTGCTTGGGACCGATTGGGTTCTCTGAGCCATCCAGTGCCATGCTGACGGTCGGTGACGGCGCAGCGCTCACGGTTTGCAGAGGACTCACCCCCTCAAAAGTCCCTATCACCCCTTCGAACAGAGACCGAATCGAGTCAAATAATGAGCGGAGAATTCCACCCTCATCTTGTGTTTCTGCCGCCGGAGTATCTTCGTCCGACTTTTGTTCTGGTTCTGTCTGTGTCTGAGTCGGCTGCTCAGGCGTCGAAGCTGAATCTGCATCTGAATCTGTTGGTGATGCGTCTGTGTCGTCTACTGTGGAGGAACGCGAGGGTTGCGATTGTGACTGAGAGTTGCTCACAGGACCGTCCACGGTAAGTGCCAGCAATCCAGCCGGGTTGCTCACGGTCGTGCGTGCAACAACCGTGTCTGTGGCTCCGCCAGAAGATTGCTCGACGGTGAGATTTCCTGAGACACTCTGCCAATTTTGAGTTGTCTGATTATATCTGACAAACGTGAGTTCGCTCACAGGGACATTTGGAAGTTGGCTGGAAGCGACTTCGAGTTGAATGCGTGCTGGTGAGGATGCAACATCACTCGTTTCTCTCAAGATTGGATCGAGAGCCGTGAGGAACTCACCCCGTGGTGTTGCGCTCACAGGGTTCGAATTAAACTGTGCGACTCGGATCTGCGCTACCGCGCTGGGAGTCGTTGAGTTAACTCTCAGTTCCTGAATAGTGAGGTCTTGATCCTCATTAAATTCGACTGTGACAGCACTTGAGTCTGGATTCAAAAACCCTCGTGTGGTAGCGTCAGGAGGTGTTGAGACAATAACGCGAGTTGAGCTCACTCCAGCTCCGGATCCGGATCCAGCCCCTGCCCCTGCTCCTCCCCCGGGTGCGGGTCCAGATCCGGGTGATGAACCTGAGGGCGAAGGGGCGACTGTTGTGACAGTCGCAGTAATCGTTGTGATTCGCCTCGAAAATGTAACTGGCGCACGAAACCGCGAGCTGTTTGCTTGTGTGACGGTCGCATTGACAGTTTGATTGCCATTAACAGTGACCTCAACCGTCTCGATATCGCTCGGATCGGCACCATCCACTGTGCCAGTTATATTTCGTGTGACCGTGCTCGATCCATTTCGAATCGGGTCTCCCCGCGAGTCGATTGTGATTGAGACTGATTGTGGGACTAATTGCATGATCGTCTCATCAGTCTGAACGGCTAATGCTCGCGCATCACTCAACTGATTGAACTTGTTACTTCGGTGACTCAACATAGCAGCCGTTGAGTCACCAGCAGCCGGGGCATGTGTGGATTCAATGAGAGTCTTTGCTCTCTGGATTTGTGAGTGAAGCCGTTCTGACTGCCTTGGAGAGAGTTCTTCCTCCCAGCGGACTAACTGCTGCTGTGTTCTTCGAATATCTTCAGAAACAAGCTCTCGATCGCCAGCTAACAGCAGCCGCGTCGAGGTATTCAATCGCGAGTCAAGCCGGGCAGAATAGTCTGCGTATCCGCGGAGAGATTGTGTGAGTTCTGAGTGGTTTGCGAGACTTGGGCGATACTGTGATTGATAACTGGAGTGGTGTCTAGTCAGTGGTGATTCAATTTGTTGAAGAATCTCAGGATTGATGAGGTCTACCTGTTGATCAGACTCGAACTCATCGTGAAGGTTCAATTTCGACTGAATACGTTCCGCAGAAGCCGGTGGCGGTGGCGGTGGCGGTGACTGTGACTGTGGCTGGTGGGGCTCTGTGTCTGCTGCTGGTCTGAGTAATAGAGCAGCGACGCTATGCTTATCTGTAACTGGTGCATCATGACTCCAGTCCGTCACTTCACTCAGTGATGGGTTTCGCTCAGACTGATCAGCAAGGGCACTTGCCGGGACTGCGATGCTTGAAATAAGGATGAGACAGAGAACTGCTGAGAGAAATTGTCTCCAGATGTTCATGGGATTCACTATTGCTATCCTCCCCATATTGTTGTAAGCTGATTGAGAGGTATTCAGTCATTCAGTGAAGGGTTGTCTGTCATACTCTGAAGGGATTCTATCGATTATTGAGAGGCTCAATAGCTATTTGA
>JAQCNF010000029.1 GCA_028275165.1 Haloquadratum sp. | reverse complement strand
GCCCGTGATGAAGACCACTTTGATTGCTCAGAGTGCAATTGTGGACGCCACGCCGAGCTGAACGCTTCGGAAGAACGTGCACAACGAGAACAAGAACCACGGCCTCACATTCAGGTGAGCCGAACCGTGCTCCCTCGGTGGTTAAACAGCCGTCGTCATCGGGCTCTGCCCGATTGCTCGTGGAACGTCGTTCCACGCTATTGACGACTGCTGTATGCGGGGAGGAAGGCCCCATTGACAGGGCGACACGCGCTGGAAAGCACACTGTTGATCACAACTGGACGGCGACCGTCGACAGCCCACGCGAAAGCGTACTTGGACTCCGAGGAAACGCGCACCCTGCATATCCCCTTCGGTGAATCCTCGCTCACGGCGGGGAGGATGTCAATGGTCAAACCGTAATTATCGCAGTCAGTAGGTCTGTCTTCGTGATAATATCATCCAGCCCATTCGGTTGTGTTTCAGACCCTCTGCTCGTCAAGTAGGCGTCGAATGCTCTCGAAAAAGTCCTTCTTGACGGGAGATATTCAATGGAGTTAACGGCATATAAACTCTCATTATTTTTATGCACGGTAGACGCCTTGCTACGCTCGATGAGATTATTGGATTGGCAGCACCAGACAGTGATGACATCGTTGATATTGTCAAATCATGGGCTAAGTCAAATGATATTGGGGTGACCGTTCTCGATGTTGGGACAGATATTACTAACGGTCATATCGAACGAGAGAAAACGACACTCGGAATCTCCATCGGAGGTGATGGGACGTTTCTTGAGGCTGCCCGATCGCTTGCTCCATTCCAGATCCCACTGATGGGAGTCAACTCAGGGACATTAGCATTCTTAGCCCGTGTCGAACCGATGGACGTGAAGGATGCACTCACTGCGGTCTACCGGGGGCGAGCCTCAGTGAATGCAAGACAACAGTATGAGGTCACTGCTGGGGACATTGAGACAACTGGTATCAATGAGATGTTTCTTCAAAAGCACCCGCCAGAGGACCGCTATGGAACGAAGGTTGGATCGCTTCACGTCTTTGTCGATGAGGAGTACGTCGGTGAATACTTTGGGAGCGGATTGATTATCTCAACTCCAACTGGAAGCACTGGACGAGCATACTCAAATCATGGTCCAGTTCATTATCCACAGAATAATCGAACACTCCAGATCATTCCACACGAAACCATCAGCGCAGCAGTTGACCCAATAGTCGTCAGTCAAGACTCAGAAATCGATATCGTTCTAGATGCAGACTTTGACATAGATATCGATGGGGGACGGCAGTTCGAGCGACTCGAAGCAGATACCGTTGTCCGTATCACCGGGGCAAACCAACCTGTCCAGACAGTTCGCACCGAGTATGATGATGCGTTCATAACCGCACTGGTCGACAAGCTTGATTGGGGACTTCGAACCGTCGATAATAACGGCCCACAGTCAGCACTTGAGAGCCGCCCAGCATCATCAAATTTCGAAGAACGTGCTGCACGTGTCGCAAGAGAGGCTGCTCGGTCTGCAGGCGAGCCGCTCCGAGAGCTCCACGGGCAGGTTGAAAATGTTGAGTACAAAACTGACAAGTCAGATATCGTCACTGAGGCCGACTATCAGGCAAATTATATTATACAGACAGCCATCAACAGCGAGTTTCCTGAACACGTTGTCCAGTCCGAAGAAAACGATCAAATCGTGCCCGAGGATGGATATGGCTGGATCGTCGACCCGCTTGATGGGACCGGTAACTTTGCGCACGGAAACCCAAACTATTCGATCTCAATCGCGCTGCTAAAGGACAGAAAGCCAGTTCTCGGTGTTGTTTATGCACCAGAATCTGAGGAGATGTTTTATGCTATTGACGGCGAGGGTGCGTATCAAAATGGGCATGAGATACAGCCAACGTCCAGAGACCGGTTAGATGAGAGTATGTTGTTGTCTGGATACGATCCTAACGGAGAGTTTCTGCAAGCATTTTATCACGAAACTCAAGGCGTTCGTCGGTTGGGAAGTGCAGCACTCAATCTTGCCTATGTTGCTGCCGGGAGTGCTGATGCAGTCTGGGAACATGATACCCATCCATGGGACGTCGCAGCGGGGCTTTGTATCCTACAAGAGGTTGGTGGGGAAGCAACAGACCAGTATGGATCGTCATACGAATTGAGCTTTAATGCCACAAATCAGCGAACTCCTCTACTTGCCAGTAACGGCTCGGTACATCAACCGCTTGTTTCGCATATCGAGAGAGCAAGTTCAATGAACGAGTGACGTCACTAGCAGTGACTGTGAGGAATCAAGACAAAACTGTGCGATTCTTCCGGTAGATACAATCGCCATACCACAGTCAGAAAGCCGTTTTTCCGGGCTTGGTCGTTCATTGATCTATTTGTCCGCCTCTGATGATAATCTGTGCTTCTCAAGCATCTGCGACAGACGCTTGCTGGAGCGATTTGACTCACAAAGGCTGGTCACGATTTCATTCAGCTCCTCATATCCGTTCGGATTTCACCTCGGTGTCATTGCATCGAATCATGAAGCAGAGGAGAATGATTAAGCTCTCTTTGAGGCGCACATCTGGGTGGTGGAGTCATGCTGCAAGACGCGCTCAAGATGTTGGCACTGGCTCACTTCGGGTGTCGTCAACGACATCAATCTGGCTGACAGATTCAGCGACACGGTCTCGGGCAGTAGCAGTGTCAGTTGCTGTTGCGATAGCGACACCCATCCGACGGCCAGCGTAGGCTTCAGGTTTACCGAACAGTCGCAGATTGGTCTCAGGTATTGAGAGTGCCTCGCTGACTCCAGTGTAGGCAGGTGTTTCGACCGGACTATCAACCACTAATGCTTTTGTTGCAGTCGGACGCTCAACAGTGATATTTGGTACCGGAAGGTCAAGAATCGCACGTAAATGGAGGTCAAACTGACTCAACCGCTGAGACCCCAGCGTCGCAAGGCCGGTATCATGGGGTCGTGGTGAGAGTTCGCTAAAGAGGACTTCTTCATCTCGAAGAAAGAACTCCACACCAAAGATGCCGTGCCCGCCGAGCTCATTAGTCACCTCGCGAGCCATTTGCTGTGCGTTCGCTAGCTGGTCACTAGTTAGTGAGTGCGGTTGCCAACTCACTCGATAGTCACCATCTTCTTGGATGTGACCAGTCGGAGGGCAGAAACTTGTCCCATCTTCATGCTGCACAGTCAACAGTGTAAACTCAGAGTCAAAATTGACGAGATCCTCAATAATAACTCGGCCGGTGTCTGACCGGGAGCCTTCTCTGGCGGTGTTCCAAGCCGATTCAACCTGTTGATTATTGTGTGCGACTGACTGACCCTTGCCTGAAGAGGACATAGTAGGCTTTATGACTGCTGGTGTCCCGATTTCCGCGACTGCTTCACGATATGTCTCGTAACTGTCGGCGAAAGCGTAGTCACCGGTAGTGACACCAACCTCTTCGGCGGCCAACTCACGAATGCGCTCGCGGTCCATCGTGAGTCTGGTTGCTCGGGCTGTCGGCACTACGTCATATCCCTCGTGCTCTAACTGTTTGAGCTCGTCAGTTGCAATCGCCTCAATCTCTGGGATGATGAGTGCAGGATCCGCTTGTTTGACGACCTGCCGCACCGCTGCTCCATCGGTCATATCGATAGTATAGCTTTGGTGGGCGACTTGCATCGCCGGCGCGCGCTCATATCGTCCGACAGCGACAGTTTCTAATCCCAACTGCTGGGCCGAGAGAACAATCTCTTTTCCGAGTTCTCCACTCCCGAGGAGCAGGAGTGTCGTCGCATTTCCAGCCTCTGGCGTGCCCAGACGGCGCCCGTGAGTCGATGACATACCAACAAATAGCACAATAGACACAAAAGTGAATTGGCTGCGGTGGTCTCACTATCATCAGATCGACTGGTAGTGCCAGATCCAACCCCGATTACGTTGAGCGATATCGCCTGAATACAACCACCGCATGCCACGTGCAGATACCCATAGCGGCTCCAATGGCGTTTGCAGCAATATCTCCAAGGCTAAATACACGATAAGGCAAGCCCCGTTGAAGCAACTCAAGCACAGCCCCATACACGCTTGTGCTGCTCCACGTCTGGAGAAGTCGTTGGCGGTTCACCGGTTCAAGCGCGCTACTGAGCGCGAAGGCGAGTGCTGTATACCCAATCATGTGGAACCACTTGTCAAGTCCAACGAGTGGTGTCTGAACTGTTGGCGGAGCGGCGACATTAGGAGGCATCAGCATTGAAGCGAACAGTATGGCTGCAATGACGCAGGCTGTGAACAGACGGATTCGCTGTATCAAGCACATACATTCAGTACAGTTCGATATCACACAGAAGTAACGGAGAAGCCAACGGCTTTATGTGTGGGAGAAATCCAACGAGCGAGAGGTATGACTTCTCACATCAATCGCAGTATGTGCGAGAGACGTATACACGTGTCACATAAAATACAGCGCGGTTATCAGATAGGGTAGCAACTGAGTCCCCCTGCTATCCTCGCGAGGAAGTATCATGACTGAGAGCAATCTCAATCAAGAGCCACTCAATAGTCTCTATATCACACAATAGATGTGATAGATACGACTATTTTCACGGGCTGACTACTCAACATATGGGCTATGGGCCTGTAATGTCACAGAGGATTTGTGTATACGGGAGGCGAAATGAGCAAATTGTTGATGCTCTCGAGGGGCGACAGAGGAGCATTTAATGAGTATTTCGGGAGTGCAGACGTCATTGCAGAAAAGACGATTGCCATGTGAGGCCTCAATTGACTCACCGAAATCCGCACATTACGCGACAGAAAATTCATGAGTGTAGCGAATACTGTCTCACACATCTGGGGAAGGCCGTGATTGGTAGAAGCACATCGAAGACAGGGCTATCGCCGCTTGGGAACTGTGCTGAGGAAAGAAACTACATAAATCGTGTCTTCCCTCAAGTTTCACCTGATGACATCAACTTACATATGTATGTCAAGCCATCGTATAGAGCTGAACAGATAGGTATCGCTGTGTGTGAACATGACTGAAACTGAATCCTCAGCAGCCGATGCTGCTGCCTCTTACCAAGGGGATGCTGCCCCAGAGACTCTCAAAGAGATCGCTCGATACTTTTTGTATATTGGGATTGTGGGTTTCGGCGGCCCACTTGTTCACATTGCGATGATGGAAGATGACTTGGTTGGTGATGATGGGTGGATTGATCAGTCTGTGTTTATGGAGGGGTTGGCTATCTGCAATACGCTTCCAGGACCTGCATCTACACAACTCGGTATTTTCATGGGATGGGCACGGGGCGGATCGGCCGGCGCACTCGTTGCTGGTGGAGCATTTATGCTCCCAACGTTTGTTCTCGTCGTTGTTTTCTCTTGGGTCTATTTCGCGTATCAAACTGTGCCGTCGGTTGAAGCGTTCTTTTATGGTATTAATCCAGTGGTGATTGGCCTGATTGTCGGTGCTGCGTGGTCAATGGGACAATCAGCGCTCGCCGAGGGCCGCACCGACTACGAGTTCGAAATACGGGGAGAGACATTGGAGATTGACTATCTGCTTATTGGTATTCTTATAGCTACGTTGATAGGAACAGTCTTTGTGAATCCAAATCCTGTTATCGGGTTTGTCATCGCGGGTCTCATTGTCGTTGCATTATATCGAACACGGTGGGTGCGTGAGAATCTGCGAGAGATAACAGTTTGTGGGACTGTCATCACTCTCCTTGCAGGAGTGTATATCATCCGGAGCAGGATTTTTGCAGCGATTGGTCCGATCGAGACCGGCTTGCAATCATCTCCTCTGTGGGGCGTCCTCCTCTCGCTTTGGTCGAATGTCTGGATACAGTTGTTTGCATTTATGATATATACTGGATCATTCATATATGGAGGCGGGTTAGTACTTATTCCGTTTATCGAAAAGTTCGTTGTTAACGAGTTTGCGTGGATGACTGCACGAGAGTTCGTCGATGGAGTCGCCATCGGGCAACTTTCACCTGGACCAGTCGTGATGACAACTGCGTTTGTTGGCTACAAAGTGATACTTGATGCCACTGGTGGAGTCGTCGGAATTGGAGTACTCGGAGCGCTTGTGGCAACCATTGGGGCGTTCGGTCCTTCATTTATTTTCATCATGGGATTATTTCCGTACTTCGCACGTGTCCGAGAGAATGAGGTGATTCAGACCGCACTACAGGGAGTGAACGCTGCTGTTGTGGGTGCAATTTTAGGTGCCAGTGTTACATTGGCTCGTGAATCGTTTATTATCGACGGAGTGTTGGATCCACTGAGCGTCGTACTCGCCTCGTTGACGTTTTACTTATTCACACGAGATATCGATGCAATATATCTCATTTTTGCGGGTGGCGCAATTGGTATGATTGCCTTCTATTTCATGTGAGTGGGTAAATCGCCTCGGGGTCAAGTGGTTCGAGACGCTCCGCGTCTCGTCATCACGGAAGACTCACTCTTCGGTCCGACCCCGAGGCTTCCCGTGGTTTAGTCGGACACTCCCATCCGACCATCAGCCTGATAGCCTCAAACGGTCGGGCCGTCCACGGCCCCCGGTGCCCGCCGTCGCACCTTCCGAACAACGGGAAGGCCGTTGAGAGCAGGCACATTCCAATCGAGTTTCTTCATGCCTTTCACGGCGTGACGCTTGCACCACGGTCGCTGTGGTCTTGATGCCCACAGTCCCGACACTTGAACTGTTTCTTGTTACGGTTCGTACGTTCCGTGTGTCCGCACATCGGACACCGTTGGCTCGTGTACTTGGGGTTAATCCACGCAGTCGGGATACCCCCGAACGACGCCTTGTACGACGTATAGAACTGGAGGGCGCAGAACGGGAGATGGTGCAAACATCGGTTCATCCGCGTGCCGTAGTCGATACTGTCGCGCATGTGAGGTCTTCAAAGACGACACACGGCTTCTCGAACTGCTGGCTCCACTCCACGATATGCCGAGATACCTTGTGGAGTCGGTCACGGACGAACCGTTCCTCACGCCCTTCCAGCGTGTCGTGCATACTCGGTTTCTCGGCGTTCTGTACCCGCTTTCGCATCGTGAAGTAGCGGTAACGCTCGAACTTGATTTCGGGGAAGTCGATGACCAGCGTATCCTCAACGCCTTCTGCTGACAGTGCCGACAATGCTACATTCTCTTTGTTCACGTCCACACCGACGACCGTCCGCGAATCCTGCTTGTCTCGAACGGTCTGTTCGGTGTTGGTGATGTTGACGTCAACTCGGGGTTGTCGTTGTGGAACAGGGCTTCCGCCGTCCTAATCTTCCACTCGTCACTTTCGAGTGCGGTCTCGAGAATGTTGAGGTGGGCGTCACTCCCTTTGAGGACGCCCGTGACGTGCTTGTACGGCTTCGCGCTGATACGGAGCGCCACGTCGCCGTCGCCGTCGTCGGTGAGCGACAGGTTGTACCCTTCCTCGTCGTTCGCTCGGAGGGGGTACGCGCCGTCCTTGGTGTGACTGGGTCTGCCGGAGTCGTCGTTCTCCATCGCACCGAGGGCTTTGGCGACGACGCGCTGTGTCGTGTTTTTCACGAGGTTGGCGTCGTCGGCTACTCGGTCGGGGATGGCGTCCCAGTCAACGCCTTGCTTGGCGAGACGGATGGTTTCGTTGTACACCGACCGCGCTTCGAGGGTGGCGTCGTACAGCAGGCTCTCGTTGTCACTCTGGATGTCAAGTTGGAAGTCCAGCGTCTTGACGAGAGCCTGTGCGTCGGTCATTCTTGCTCGTTGGGTTGGACGTGACGGTAGTGGAGGAGGAGCGTGCGGAGTACGCTGTCGAAACTCGTGTGGCCCTCCTCGTCCTTGAGTTCGTCAAGGTCGTCGTACACGGTGTCGGATATCTTGAGTTGTTTCGTCACGTCTACCCTTGTT
>JAQCNF010000020.1 GCA_028275165.1 Haloquadratum sp. | reverse complement strand
CGGCAAACAACACCGCAATGAGTGTCATCAAAGCGATTGCGACGCCAATGATTCCGAAAATGATACCAATTAGTATCCGAGCGAGAAGCAACACTCCCGCGCCGACGAGAATGTAGAGTATCACGTTCTTCAAATTCATATGTGCTATTCGTGTTCCAGAGACAAATGATTGGGTGCGTCGTTTATATATGCTGACACACGGTCGTCATGAATTATACTTCTGAATATGTGTCACTGATCCTCGGCTAAGACTATCGTCATACTTTGGGACCTGACTGTCGTAGCTCACGATGTGTGATTACTGACGACGTGGCCATATCTAGTTTATCGATATCAACACAATTCGATATCGGGGTCACACGAAAGATACAACCGCATAAGCCATCATATATTCATCTGTAATGGATTCACTCAAAGTAGCCGATGCTGCCAGTCAACTCGCTGCAGATGGCGCAGAGTCTATTGAGTCGCTGCGCGGAGACTCGTTCAGTCTTGAGGTAATGCGATTTGAACCAGGTGATGAAGACCCAATGCATGCACACGGTGAAGACGAGATATACCAGATCACCTCTGGGAGTGCAACGATTAACATCGAAGGCGAGCACGTGGGTGTCGAACCGGGTGATGTCATTCATCTTGAACCAGGAACAGAGCACCAGTTCCGTGATTTTGATGATGAACTTGTCATGACAGTGCTATATGCCCCAGCGAAGGGAAATAGTAACTAGTTTATCATCGAATTCAAACTCACAGACTCGTTCGCTGATTTTCTCAGTACATACGTCCGTACACTCCTCGATCAAACGCGCACATAGTGCGTGTCTCCATCACGTGTTCAATAAACCGTTCATGACATTCTCCCACGAGTCACATCGTTTCCCACGCCAATGGGCGATTCGTTGTTCTGTGAGGGTTCAGGACCCGACGTGCCGATGAGAGTGGCCCCCCGTTACTCCTATTCCGATCGACTGAGGGTTCTCTGATTATTTTTGTGTCGGTTCTGTTGTCCACAGGCTTCGTTTTTGATGAGGTAGACACCGATTCAACTGCCAGTTTGCGAACTGCCGAGATTCGATGGGAGCACGTCATCCCAACGTTCACTGACACGAAGTGTGGGCGCTCATACTTGCCGGGTTGAATGAATGCGAACCGTGTGGCGATTCATTCCACGAGGAAAGTCGTAGGCTCTCTCGCCTAATCCCGATAAATCGATTCGTACGTACCCGATGTGGCGTAAGTCTTCTGAGCGGTGAAGAGTATAATCCGACATTATATGAATACTGATTGGTGTCAGAAGTGTCTGAATTTGATTCTCACCGGAGGTGAGCACGGGGCGCCAGACCGGAGTGACACAACTGCTCAGAGAGATATTCGGTCTCTCACAGAATATTCACCGCCGTCGATTGATTTGGAGAGTGAAACCGATGTGGAAATGACCTCAGCATATTCACATTGAGTGCGCTCATTGTATGCACTGTTTAGCTTCCACCCCGAACGACATGTCCATATTTGAGCGAGGCAACGAACACAGCGCCCCCAACGGCGTTCCCGACTGTTGCAAGTGCAAGAAACGCCACATAATTGCTTATTGAAACTTCAGGAGAGATAATTAATCCAAAAAGAACCTCAACATTCCCTGCGATTGAGTGGGGAAGGTGGAGAACTCCAATCGTGGCGGTCACGATAAATATAATCAGTAGTCGACTCGTTGTTTCTCTGGCGGCTGTAATCAACCACGCTAACAGTCCCATGAGCCAGCCTGCAAACACACCGCCAACGAACAGCCATTCTAAGTCGTGCGCGACGAGTTTAATCGCAATTGTCTCGAAGGCACCTGTCGAAATCACACTCAGACCTGGGATTAGCAGCACAACCAGCAGAGTAAATAGTACCCCGCCAACGATGTTCCCAACATACACTAAGCCCCATAGCCGAGCGAGTTGCCCGGCAGAAGCTTGATTATCAAGGACCGGGATTACCGCCAGTGTTGTATGTTCAGTAAATAGCTCTGAACGTCCTAAGATCACGAGCATGAAGCCGATACTGTAGACGCTCGCAAGGAGTAATTCCGTCGGAAGATCCCCGTATCCTCCCGGAGAGAGTGTTAAAATAACTGCCATCATGAGCGGTCCAAACCCGATATCAAGGCCTGCGGAGACTCCAGAGAGTAAGAGTCCTGACCTCTCACGATTCATCTCATGGAGCGCACTGTCTATCAATGAACCGAGGACGTCTCGGGATAGTTTCTGCTCAGATGTGTCAGTGATATTTGATTCAGGATTACTCACATATATCAACCATCTTAGCTAAATCTCTATCGTGTGGTACCCAAAATGTTTGTATTTCGATGAGAAGAAGTGACGGATACAATATAAAATTCTCTGCTCAGTGAGTCACAGTCATCCCGTCCACGAAGTGATTGGGTCGTGAGCAATGAATTCCTTTTAAAGCGGTGCCAAATCATACTCATTTCGCTTCAGTTTTCAAAAGGAGCTCAAAATGCCGTATCAATAGCATCCACGCCAGTGGTCTACGCCAACTCTGTGGCAAGAGAGTCGACAACCTCACTGGTTCCCACGAACTCCTCATCTCCAGTTCGCATGTTGCGGACAGTCACTACCCCGTCCGCCAGGTCGTTTTTGCCGACCACAATGACGTACTCAGCATTAATGCTATCTGCGTATGAAAACTGATTTCCAACACTCCGGTTTGCAAGGTCGGTTTCAACCACGAGATCTCTTTGGCGAAGATTGATCGCGAAATCGAGAGCAGTACTTCGCACATCATCCGAAACTGTGAGCACATATACATCAGTCTGGACCTCCTCTGCAGGCCAATTACCAGTCTCCTCCAACAGCCAATACGTTGTTGAGTAACCAAAGGCAAATCCGACAGCCGGCATTTCCTGCTCACCGAACAGTCCAACCAAATTATCATACCGCCCACCACCAAATAGTGATCGGAGTTCACCCTCTGTATCGAACGCCTCAAACACCAGTCCGGTATAATATGCCAACCCGCGGACGATAGAAAGATCAAGCCGACACATATCTGCCACGCCATAGGTCTCCAATGCGCTTGCCAACGACTGCATCCGCTCAACTGCCTCATTTACCCTGGCGTCGTCTGGTGCGCGGTCAACAAGCTCTGTGACTGTTTCGACAATCGGGCCACTGATTTCACTCAAAGAGTCGATTTCCTCGGCTTGTTCACGGTCAAGTCCTCGGTTTTCGAGTGACCTCAGAAACTCTTCGTTATTCAATTTCTCTTTATTATCGATCACCTTCATTACCTCTGTCGTGTTGTCAATACCTGTCGACTCGAGCAGTGCCTCAGTTAGCTCACGGTCATTAATCAAAAATACGACGTTTTCGTCGACATTGAGCTTCTTGAATATTGTCGCTGCACAGGCGATAACCTCGGCGTCAGCCTCGACAGATTCAACGCCAAAGATATCAAAATCAGTTTGGTAGAACTCTCGATCACGTCCTTTCTGAGCTTGCTCATACCGCCAGCGTTTCGAGGTGTCGAACCATTTTAGTGGTGTTTTCAAATTCTTCCGCTTCTGCACAAGTCGTGCGCGTGTTGGCGTCTGCTCCGCAATCAGCGTGATATCTCGGCCCCCTTTATCCTCGAAATTATACGTTTGTTCGAGCAATTCCTCACCGGATTTGACCTCAAACAGCTCGGTCCGCTCAATCGCTGGCGTGTTTATTTCCCGAAATCCGAACTCCATCGCGGTCTCTTCGACGGTATCAATCACTTTCCGATAGGCAGCCCACTGTTGGGGATATCGGTCATACATTCCCTTCAGACTCGAAAGTTCAACCATACTGCCGCCTTGCGAAGCCCGATTTATAAATATACATAGTCTACTGACTGCCCCAGTAATCGGATCACATGTGAGATCATATCTATCAACTGTGGACCCACTGACAAACATATACACTCCTGCTATTCCTGGCTCTGCATCGGCCAGTATTGCTTCCTCATCAAGATGAGGCACTCCACGCTGTTCGGCATATGAGTCGAACGTCTGTGTTGAGATTGCTATATCCCAATATTCCTCAGCCAATGCGACTCCAAGGTGTCGAAACTCTTCAGGAACTAATACTCTGACAGGCTTCTCAGGTATTTGCTCACACCCGGTCATGATTGCCCAATTGACCTCATGACCAACCTTCTCTGCGAGTTCGTACCCGCGGTCATACATGATATCGATGACTGCAGACTCAAACCCATGTGTGATATCGATATCTGGACTCTCTTTGATGAGTTGTTCAACGACGACGTCAGTCCCAGCATAAAACTTCTGACACCCCCGCTGCCACGCTTCTCGTGGCGATTCATATCCTAAGAGTACCTTATCAGTGAGTTCTATCTGTCCAAGTACTGGCCGTGGTTTTAATCGTCCAGTATATTTGAGATCGACAATATCAAGACTATTCACCTGCTGTCGTATTTCCTCGAAGCCTTCGCCAGTCTTGGCCGCGTGCTTTCCTCTTCGATTTATAATATCACTCAGCCAATCAATATCATATGAGCGGCCTTTGAGTTCGCGTTCGATAGCATAACCGCCGTTTCTCCCTTTTTCGGGGAGCATGAACATACTCACCTAACATTCGTCTTCATTCCAGAAACCGCGCACAGATTAGTAAGGATAGCGATTTGTCGATCCAACAGTGACTGGGCGGCTCAGAGCATCGTCTGTGTAAGTGCTCTGAGACTCACTTGTGCGAATATCTGTTGACTCTGAGCTCTCGCAACTCAAACGTGCGACACAGACTCAAGTGCCAGTTGTCCTCAGGGTACCTCACGCCAACCGTGATCTACGAAAATTTGCACCCGATGAGCCGAGCAGTGCAGAAAGACTGGCTGAAGGTTTCCGTGGTGGATAGAGGAGAGACTTCATATCGAGTGATCAAGAATCGGTTTCCGCCACGGCCGGGTTTGAGCCAGATTGAGCACCGGATGCTGTTCGGCTACGCAGTGTTGCTGTACAATATGTGGACGGTGGTGAACGCGATTGGAGCCGACCAGGATGACGATCACTCGGGGAGAACAGGAAATACTGGAAGGCAATCATCTTTCTGAGTCACAGACGACCAGGATCAAGATCGGGGAAGTTCCTGAGGGGGTTATCAGAGTCTAATGAGATGATTCGGAGCGACTTTTCGTTGAACTTTAGCGTCTGAAAAAGATCGCACACCTCTCGAACTGAATTATCCCACCTACATTGCCGGCGACTGTTAGACAGTCTCAGCGTCCATGCTTTAGTGAGATATAACAGACCGCGCAGATAACAAAGATTAATATTTTTTGGGGTATGATCTAGTATATGACAGTCGTGAGTGTTTCAATGCCCGAAGAGCATCTTGAGCGGATAGATCAATTCGCCGAAGATCATGGCTATACGGGTCGTAGTGAAGTCATCCGGGAAGCAAGCCGAAATCTCTTAGGCGAATTTGAGGATAAAAAGCTCGAGAATCGGGAATTGATGGGCGTTGTAACCGTGCTATTTGATTACGAGACGACAAATGTCGAAGAAAAGATGATGCACCTTCGCCATGAGTATGAGAATATTGTCGTGTCGAATTTTCACAGTCATGTCGGTGGTCACCACTGTATGGAGTTGTTCGTCTTAGAAGGCTCGCTCGAAGATATCTCAACGTTTGTCGGAAAGATCAGGGCAACGAAAGACACTCTGACGATTGATTATTCTGTATTGCCGGTTGATGATTTTAGTCCACTATCTGAGGTAAGCTGAGACAAACGATCCATCTAACACACTCACTGCTTGTGACGCTCGCTGTTTGAGAGGATCACTCGACATGCTACACCGTACACTCTCTTGCGGCGATGAGCTCGTCACAATGATGGGATTACTATTCACGATTAAGTTCACTCACAGTCACCAGTTATGTGCTCGCTTAGCTTTCGTGTCAGAGTTACATCAACTCGCTGTGTTGGTGGAGCGGGTCTGCGAGAAGAACGATGAGCCCACTCTCAGATGCGAGAGATGTGATCGGTTACATTCATTTTTGCGTCGCCGTGGCTCTTGCACTGTTTCATACAACCGCCGCCAAGATAGCAGCAACGGTTGAAAGCAGTATGAAAAATAGCACAAACGCTTGAATTGCGTTATCACTATCAGGACCAACTCCAATAAATGGAAGAAGCCCTATTGCACCAAATCCACCACTGGTCATGACTAAGATTAGCCCAAGCCATCCAAACTCAAACGTTGCCATCAGTTATTGTATTATTCGGAGCTACTAATAAATGTGACAATTAAGCATAGAAAAGGGAATGAACTTCCCCGCCACAATCGCTCAGTATTGTCGCTAGTTCGCTCCTCAAACCCGATGTGAGCATGTGCTAACCAAATTCAACCGAATCAAATCAGACCCTGATAGTTGATAATCGGCCTCACCAGCTATGAAAGACGTTGACAATCAACTGGTACTAAGACGTAGAGCCGGTGAGTCGTATCACCCGGTAAGCTCATTCCAATACTCAACACCTGCTTCTGCGACTTCTCGATCCTGTGTAACTGCCCCACCAGATACACCAATTGTTCCTACAATCTGGCCATCTCGTTCCAGTGGGTATCCACCACCAAAAATAACGATTTGTCCGTCGTCAGTTGTCTGCAATCCATACAGTGAATTGCCAGGCTCAGATGCCTCTGCCAGTTCGTGGGTCGGCATCTCCAGTGCTGCCGCTGTGTAGGCTTTGTTTCGTGAGATGCTCACGGATGCTAACCACGCGCCGTCCATTCGATGTTGGGCGACAAGATTCCCCTCACTATTGGCGATGGTGATTACCATCGGATTGTCAATCTCTTCTGCTTGTGCCTCTGCAGCTTCAATCACTTCTGTCGCAGTTGAGAGCGAAATTGACTCAACCATGCACCCGGCTATGTGTATACATAACAGTTAAAATTTAATATAATCTAACACAAATCACGTGTTGAGCAACGCCAAGCACCCTATTGCTGGTTTCAGCGCGAACATAAAATCTACGCATTGAGACGGTTACTCTGGACATCACTTGATGTTGAATTATCGTGTCTTTCCGTAATAATATGCCTCTTCATATTTCGAGTGCCCGACTATTTGTAATCGTGTGAATCACTTTTGATGTGAGACATTATCTCAGCGCCATTATTATTCATGAGCGTAAATATTTTTACAAAAAACCCCCCTATGTTCTATGGAAGAACTGAATCTGTTTCGACAGTATGTTATCACGGAATCAGATCAAACAAAAGTTCATCTTATATTGGCGGTGGATCGCACAATACCTCTCCCAGGTTATACTGAAATTGAAATCGCCGTTGAATAGGTATTGTGGCAATGGAAATACAGAATATTACTATTGGGTTGACAATGAACACCTTACGGGCACACTACAGGAGTCAGACGGCATCGAATCAGCTAATCCCGAACAATCATCTGATACGGGCACTGATTGTGGTACGACCCTGAAGCCGGACAAAAGACAGAGAACAATCGGCTTCGGTGAAACGATTACAAATCGGAACAAAGTAGTCCTTCCATTTCTCTTGGGAATGAGTACTATGATTGCCTCACTGTCTGGAAACCCGCTGCAAATTCCATACTCAGATATGGTCTGGAGGTCTCTTACGGTATTGGTTGTCACAGTTCTACTCACGATTATTGTTCGCGGCCGGCGTTGATGAGAGCTTGATATTCCATTCATCGAGCTGGGTCGTATGAAAGAAAATACAAGAATTGTGTCATCTGCATGTGAGTGCTTTGACATCCTCCCACGACTGAAGTCGTTTCCACGGTCACAGACCGTGGCCATGACGGAGAGGTTCTCCACTCGTCGGACACGGTAGGCCGTACCAGTTCGGCCCCGACCGAGATAGCGGGCTTCATCTAACCCCCCCGCGGAGGGTGCGTATCCTTCCCTCGGACTCGGTATCACAACCGATGCCACGAACCGTGGTCGTCGTTTCAGTCTTTGTGTTTGTCTTTGTCGGATTCATCCCACGACTGTAGTCGTGGGCATTCTCCTTGAACGACTGTAAGTAATGTCGATATTCACCAACCGACGATGATTCCAAGTATTCGATAAGTTTGGGTTCAAGTAAGTCACGCTGAACAATTCTTTATGGAGC
>JAQCNF010000011.1 GCA_028275165.1 Haloquadratum sp. | reverse complement strand
TGGGTTACCATGACCACGACTTGTTGTGCCATCTCTGGGAGCATCCGGCTCACACGCTCCTGATACGTCGGATCCAGCGAGCCGAAGGGCGAGTCCATTATCATCGGGTAGATACCACCCTTGAAATACGTGGCGTCCTCGTCAGACTCATATCGCTCTCGGGCCAGTGAAATCAGAGTTGCGATGAAGGAGAGGCTGGCTACCTGCCGTTCCCCTTGTGATTGCGCGACTGGAATCTCAGACGTTTCGCCGACATCTTTTAAAATTTGTAGAGTATAATCATCTGAAATCTTTGCATAGTAGTTCTTTGCGATGATATCCTGGAAGATTTCGTTCACACGCTCGTTGACGTTCTGGCGAACCTCATCCTGATACTGCTGGAAGAGCGTTGATATCTGGCTTTGTAGGTAAGCCGCGGTTTGGGCTCGTTTTCGAGCCAGTTTTGCTTTCTCGTTCTCTTCCTTTGCTTCGGCAATCTCGTTTTCGAGTGCCTCGCGTTTGTCCTTGAGTTCCTCAATTTCTGAATCCAGATTTCGGATTTTCTCTTTATATTCTCCGATTTTCCCAAGGAGGTTACTACGTCTGGACTCAAGGTCTGCGATGCTTTCCTGCTCTTCGTCACTCAGCTGAGAGCTGATTTCGTCAAGGCGCTCCTGAATCTCCTGTTTCTTATCGGCCTTCTGTGCCCGTCTGCTCAGGTGGCGTTCGATCTCCGAGTATAGCTTCTCTTGATCACCACCAAGCTCACTCAGCCGACCTACGATCGACATCGCCGTCTCCTCAATTTCTGTTGAGCCTGCGCGCTCACGCCATCCCTTCACCTCCTCGTACGGGTCTGTGCCCTTTTTTAATGGGCGGCCACAGATACACTCTTTAAGATCAAGCAAGTCATCGACAAAATGAGTCTTGATATCAGAAGGAATCTCACCTTTCTCTCGCTTCTTTTGAAGCATTTTGCCTGTCTCTTCGACCGCAGGCATCGCAAATGGTAGGAAGCCCCGTTCCGAAATTTCACGCGCGATATCATCGTTAATGGCCTCGATGTCTGAATCGACATCTGTAAGTTCCTCTTCCAAATCGTCGCGCTCAGTCTGGAGTTCTCGGCTTCCTTCGAGCTGACTCAGTCGGTCTTCAATGTCCGAAATCTCATCTTCCGTTTCGGATTTCGACTGTCGATGGCTTTCCAGCGTATCCTCTTTGGAAGTAATCTCTTGTGTGATATCCTGTTTTTTAGTGATGAGGTTTGATAACTCCTCACTCCCTTGTTCTTGAGCAATTTGCTCATACTTTTCGACCGCGTGCTCAAGATGCCTCGTAGAGCGCTCCAAAATAGACAACCCCATAATATTTCGAATAGCTTCCTGTATCTTCTCTTGTCCGTCGATAGCAGACAATTCGTCGATGGTCTCACCATCGAAGAAGAATATCTCTTTGAGGCGCTCGGGCATAATCTGATTGAGCATAGTACCCGGATTCGATCTTTTTTCCAAGTTCCCGTGTTCGTCGGTGAACTCTAGTCGAATCTCGCTCGACTGTTCAACAGCAGAAATGCCCTCGCGTTTGCCAAATTCCTTGATACGTGTTGCTTCGTACTCAGTTCCTTCGTGTTCAAATTCGAGTGAGACACTGACCGTAACACTGTCACCAGAGTTGACTTCTGCGACGGCACGCTCAGACACGAGTTTATCAGGTTTAGGAAGAGAGATGTTATCGTAGAATAACCAGGTAAACGCGTTCAGAAGTGTCGTTTTCCCGGAGCCGTTCGATCCGTGGATAACCGTCACGTTCTGGTCATGATCTGTGGAGAAGTGAATCGATTGTTCCCCATAGAACTGCCGGAAGTTCTGTAGCTTGAGGGTTATTAACTCCATTTATTTAATTTCGTCTTCGATTATAGACTCGATATCGTCATTGATGCCGATCGGGTTACCCATGTGTAGTTTGTCTTTCTCCGCCTCAAGGACTCGCCGCATCATTCGGGTAACCGTCTCTTCGTCAACGCCGTCTGGAAGGTCCTGACCACTCATTATAAGGAATCATCACACATCAAGTAGGTTAAAATCTTTCTTTAATTGACGTATGGATCCGGCAGAAGTCGGAATGCCTGGGATAGACGCGTCCGGGTGATTACGAGCTGATGCGGCAAAGGTACTCACACGCTGGAGCTCTTTCTGAACAAGATTTCGCTCAAGAGCAAAGAGCGAATCTTCACCTGACTTCCGGACCTCAGTTGGAGGCGCAACAACGAAATCATGAATTATTGCGTGGTCTTTGTTTGCGTGGGTTCGAAGTATCCGTCCACGGCGCTGAATAAATTGACGTGGATTGGACGAACTTGCGAGAATGAACGCCGTCTGTGTCGCTGGCACGTCGACACCCTCATCAAGACATCTTATAGCTACGAGCGCCTGTAGAACACCGGTTTCAAATTCATCTAGTAGACGTTCTCGTTCCGACTGATCCTCTTCATAAGTGAACTGGTGAACCTTGAGTCCCAGCTCATTCCCCATGAGTTCAGTAATCGCTTCCAATTGCCGTCTCGTTTCTTCACCCTCTTCGCCAACATTCCCATCACCACTGTAGATGAGTGTATGGTGTAAATCTTCGAGGCCAGTCTTAACGAGTAACTCTTTGAGCTCCGGGATTTTATTGGCCGCAGAACCAATCAGTCTCGCGCGTTTGAACAGTAGCTGCTTGAGCGTTTCATCTGCCTGTGAATCCGCGTCGCCGATATCACCGCTCACAGCCGCCATCCGCTTGCCAATCGAGCGTGAAAGCGCGAGGTACTCTTCCTGTTCTTCCTCAGTCAGCTCGATGATGTGAGGTATGTAGTAGTATTCCGCGAGATAGCCGTTTTCGATAGCTTCCTCAAGTCCGTACTCGAACACTATCCCGTTCGAAAAATAATTGATTAGTGCTTCGGTCCCTTCCTCATCATACCACCGCTGTGGAGTTGCAGATAACCCTAGTCGAGCCCGAATATTTTGGGGGAGCGACGATCGAAGGTGTGGGGCACCCATATGATGGACTTCATCTACGATGAGCATTGTGCGAGCCCCGTTGAGACGCCCGATGAGATTCTGGAAGTGGTCACTGGAGAATGTTTTATGCGTCGTTATGACGGCGAGTGTATCTCTGACATCAGAGTTATATTCAGTGATTTGGCTAGCCAACGAATCTGTCCAGCGGGTTCGTGATTGATACGCGAGGATCGGTGAGGCACCGAAGTCGTTCAGATCGGACTTCCACTGGTCCACTAAATGTTGGTACGGGGCAGCAACGATGAGAGCTAATGAGTCGTCTTGGAGTGACGCAAGCTGGGATGCTGCCATTAGGGAAGTGACGGTTTTGCCTGTTCCCGTCGCCATATTCAAGATACCCTGTCCTGAGCTATTTACCCATGCTTGTACGGCTTTATCCTGATATTCACGCGGTTCGAGCCAATCTGGTTTGGACAATGCTGCCATTCGATTGAGAGGCAATGAGTCACATTGATACTTATAGTGTAGTGTGCTCTCCCTCGTCTTGTCCCGCGTGTCACCGAAATGTCCCAATTCGCCTTATTTTAATTTGTTCAGCATGGCTGACTTCCATCTAACTAAAATACACAGATCTATGGAGACATGAGTGGACTAGGCTTTATTCAGATTGTATCATATTATATATAATCCTGAATATTTTGCTGTTGTTGCTGTTCCGGAGGAACGTTGGTAATTATAACCTCAGCGACATCGCCGCGATTGTTTGCATCGCTGTTGATCATTCTAGCAGCATTGACGTAACTAACGGTGAAATTCGGGAGATCATCATACAGTTCCCATACTGGTGGGGAATTCGAGATTACAACATGGATATCATCTATGTCCAGTCTGACTGCAAGATCTCGAAGCCGCTCTTGATCGGATTTACTGAAGCCATCTGATTGGTATTGAGTGAAGTCAGCGGTTTTTGAGACTGGTTCGTATGGAGGGTCGAAGTAAACGAGATCTTTCGATGTAGCACGTTCAGCAATGTATGTAAAATCATCATTGTGGATGTCAATATCATCAAGAATCGTACTTGCAGCACGGATTTGTCGTTTCCGGATAAAATCTGGGTTACTGTGCTCCCCAAACGGTACATTAAACCCCCCAGACTGGTTTTCTCTGTAGAGTCCGTTATATCCGGTGCGATTGAGATACAGCATAAGACTGGCTTCTTCAACTTCCTGATCTACCGACCGCTCATCAAGAGTATGTAACTCATTGAATCGGTCCCGGGCATAGTAATAATAGTCCTCTTCATACGAGTGGCGCTGGTTCTCTTCGATAAGTTGCTCTGGATGATCACGAATAATCTTATAAAATGTGATGAGACGACGGTTCAGATCGTTTATTGATCCGGTTGTCGGTTGTAGTTCGAAGAAGACAGCGCCACCGCCGATAAATGGTTCATGATATTGGTCGTATTTAATTGGGAAACGAGAACGAAGATCAGAGAGGAGTTGTCGTTTTCCACCTACCCATTTGAGAATCGGTTCTGCCATTTACTCAAATCTACTATCCGTGCCGAATAAATCTAAGGTTCTCCTGATTGCTACGGGCAGTACTGCTACCGGCGCGCCTGAGAGGCATGACTGTTTGGATACCCCGCTACTCTTTTGCGGATGCTCACGTATCTTAACGCAACATGAGCGAATCAACGTACGATACGATGGATATGTACGAAAAAAAAGCAATGATGCTGGTTGAACAGTTGATTGAGAAGGGTATCGTCGAGATGCCACCTGACGAGCCAATCTTGGTACATGTGCCAACAGGAGCTCAATTTAGTTCAGCGCAGAATCTCGCACATTACCATTCTGGATGGAAAGCCGGAACTGCTGAGTAACAGCCGTGTTAATCGAACGATTCCAAACCTGCCTGGTGGCCCGCTTGCTCCTGTCCCCGATCTTCCATGGGGTTCTCGATTTGAATATTGAGGTTCGAGGCGAGTGGAGGGCGTGTTTTTGACCAATACTGTAGCCAATCATTACTAGCGACGCAGTCGATCCAGTCTTCGATTTCCATGCTGGATTCGGCCCAGTTGTGTTTGCCTTGGTAGAGGTACACCTTCTCATCAAGGAGTGTGGGTGGATCAGTACGTAG
>JAQCNF010000003.1 GCA_028275165.1 Haloquadratum sp. | reverse complement strand
CCCTCAGCAGCTTCGTTTATCAATGTCCGTTCTTCATTTTCTATGAACTGTGTAAGAACCGGCCGAATTACTAAATCTGGTAGATCGAAGGCGCGCTCATTCGGAAGTATTTGCTCAAATAATCCTCCGCTCAGATGTGGTACGTGTTTGAGCGTGCTGGGAACCTCATCACTGCGCTGCTGTTTGGGGGTCGAGAGCGCGTCATAGAATAATGGCTGGAGGTATTGAGAGTAGAAGCTTCCACGGAACTGATTGAGGCCTTGACTGTGTTCGCTCCACAGAGTGTGAAGTGCAAAATCATCGAGGATACTGCGATCAGCCAACAATTTCACGAAGGCGAGTCGATCGACGAGCAGCACAGCCATTGCAAGTTTCTCCGCGTGTGAGGCGTCCGAAGGCACCTCCATCGCCTCGGCGAGAGCTGCATCCAGATGCTGGTATTCACCGTTGCCGGTGGTCACCTCTAGGTAAAGATCGTAGAATTCGGACAGACCACCGATAGATTGCCGCAAGTCATAGTGATTGAACGCCTGATAAAAGTCACCTAACACACCTTCGATGGCCCCAGTTTCACCGAGTTCTTCGTTGTAATTAACTATGTCCCGATTGCGGGCGATCCGCTGCACCGCTGGTGCAATGGTGTGATCTTCGACAACAGTGACGAGGTCTGCTCGACCGCGCTCATCGGTCTCGATGGCATACACACCCCATCGAAACCCATCAGTCGAGAGCCCGTACTCGTATCGGGGTGAGTCGAGGTACCCCTCCATATCACTCTGCGCGGTTTCGAAGTTATTGACTGACTTATTCTCACCAATGACCGTTTTGGAGAGATTGTTGATGCAGAAATCTGGCTGTTCGTCGCCGTCGCCCACGGGATAGTATGGTCGTGGTGTGTACTCGTAGCCGAGCGTTTCCAGAATCGGCCAAATGAGAGCATCTTCCACACACCGCTCGGGCGTTTGACCGAGATTACCGCTCTGTAGTGTGCCGTCTGCCTCTACGATTTGGTCAAGCCGTGGCTTTTCCATCTGATACTCGAGCGTCAGTAGAAAGTCGACGATGTGACTCTGAATCGCAGTGGTCGCTTTGTCTATTTCCTGCGATGACATAATTTTGAAACTCTAGTTGGGTCCCGAATGTGTTGTCCTAATAACTATGAGCACGAGCTACAGTATGAATGGTCCGCCCCATGGTCGGGCTAATCGTCCCCCGGCTTTGCTCTTTGAGTCGCTTGCCCGGGACAGCAAGGGCGCCGGTTTTGACGTCGGAATACATGAATTCAAACATATTGTCCATCCCTAATGCGAAGCCATGATCGATTAATTGCAGCCCAAATTCGACTCACAAGATTCGAATTTTACACACAGTATCTGTATGGGATTCGGCGCATCGACCCTTATCTTGCGGAATTGGGTTACTCGATTCCTATCCAGAGTCGGTGGGATCGATAAACGTGATTATGACTCTTCCTTGGAAATCTCTTAACGCTCTTATCTAATATTTGGCCGGTATCTACGACGCCGTCTCAACACTGGATAGAGGGTTGATAGTAAGCAAAATCCGAAGTGATGGTAATCAGACCGGTATTTACAAACGTCCGGTATTCACTCGGTCACGCCCTGTATGAGTGAGAAGTTCAGTGTCTCACTGGATGAAGATCCAGAGTCGAGTGCAGAAGTCGAACTGTTCAAAAGCTACAGTCGGTTTGAAACTTATTTTGAAGACGCCGTCCGAATGCGTGTGGTCACCTACTGCGACTCTCCCGAGTTTATAATTGAACTCTTCGACCGAGTGAATACGCTCGAAAAGTTGGAGGTGGTTGTCGGAGACATCGAAGATTATCGAGAGCGGTTGATCGATAAGCCAGACCTGGCTGACAGATTAGAACAACTGAAACGCAATAAGAAATTAATTATCTATCTCTGTGAGACCAAAGAAGTGCACAGTAAACTGTATTTGATCGAATATAACTCCGCAAATCAAGATTTATCGACCGCTGACGACTCTGGATCACCACAACAAACTATCGACCAATCTAGCTCAAGTTCAGGTGGCACCACCACCAGCAGTTCCGAACAGCCAGACGATTACCAGTCTAAGCGGATACGTCCGGCAACGGCGATCATTGGCTCACCAAATCTCTCCAGTAACGCGTGGACGCGGCAGGCTAATGCTGGAACGGTATTCAGAACGACCACCGATTCGTGGCTTTGGGGTGATCTGGTTGATTTCTACAACGAGCACCGCAGCTACAACAATGATGGACCGTTTCTCGATGATCTCACGAAACGGCTCGAAGAGAGCACTGACGAGAGATCAGATGTGATCTCGCTGTATACCGAAGGAGCACTCAAGACTCGTAATGAAGTGAGTGAGATTCATGGACGGCTTGACGACCGTATCGAATCTGAGGTTGAGGAAGTGAACCTCGTGATCGGCGATGACGCCGAAGTGAGTGTAGATGCAGCAAGTGAATTGGAGAGTTCCGCGAAGGGGAGCGATGATAATGTGAATACCAACGACGAAATTGATGAATCACCAGATTCGAAGACCCGTATCAATCTCTCACTGCTCGGCCACAGCGATGATGCAATAGACTCACTTTCACAAGTAACAAATTACGACGCTTCTCTTGTAGGTGAGTCTTTGACGGCAACGCCCCAGGCCGTTCAACAGTACAAGCAAGACATCTACGAGGTGCCGACTCTGCGGGTGAATCGGGAGGAGATTGATGATGGGCCAGTCGAATTTGGAGACTCGCTGACTTTCCATGCCGATGGCCGAGTCTACCAGATTGGAAGCGAGTTGCCTGACGATCTAACAGTCGTCGATACAGCGTTGGCTAATCTGGAAGAGTACTTCCAAACCGTCGACAGATACGGCAATTGTAACGACCCAGACGCGGTGAAGGCTCACATGGCAGAGGGACTGTTGTGGATGTTCTGGGCACCTTTCGCTAATAGAGATGCAGCCTTCTACGACGACTTTGGTATTGACCTAGACAAGGCGCTCCCGAATCTATACATCTATGGCGAATCTGATGCAGGTAAGGGAACCTTCTGCCGATTCGCACTGTCACTGATCAGCGCCGGACGAGTCTACAGCCCGGTCGATGCCGACGAGGTTGGAAAACGGAAGGTTCGGGCGATGCGTTCCGCGAATACCGCCTTCCCGGTCGTGGTCGACGACATAACAAAACAAAGCGTAAACCGACTGGATACGTTCCGGAATTACTGGGATAAATGGACGCCCGAGGCGAGTTACCCGCTCTTTGCGTTCATCAGCAATGATAAACGGCCAGATGAGTGGTTCCGTAACCGCTCAAAAATTCTCCATTTCAACGTGAATTTTGATACGAGCTACAAAGGAGAGGCCGAAGTCAATCGACTAATCGAACAAGATAATCCCGTTTTCTTGTGGATTGCTCAGAGACTCCTGAACCGAGACTTGACGCTCTCTAATGATGCTGACGCACTACGGGCTGTCCGGAGCGTGGTTATTGAGTTGTACGAGGTGGCCGGTCGAGATATTCCTAATTGGTTCCCACAGCGACCTGCTGAAAAAGAGTATGATGCAGGACGCGACCGGTGGTTTGACCTGCTCAAACGGGAGGATATTACGACCGAAGACCAAGGAGACAGGTTTCGGGTATCCTTCCCCGAAGATATGGCGACGGACACGTGCGCGTACGCCAGAGACCCACCGACCATTGCGCGTCTCGAACGTCGGGGTCGGGACCTACTTATTAAATCTCCTGACGAGTTTCTCAACTGGCTGGGCGAGCCGCCCGGCAGGCGTCGAGCTGGGAGGTGAATTGAGTAGCAGTGTGAACGCAAATCCTGACGCGTCTACGAACAGTGTCGGATTGATGAGTCGGGTTCGAGGTCTATTCAATTAGCGTACAGCGAGCCTGTCGAGAGTTCTCTGCAGAAGGCGTCTGTACTCGCGACCGAAGTGTGAAT
>JAQCNF010000012.1 GCA_028275165.1 Haloquadratum sp. | reverse complement strand
CGATTCTATATTTAGTATGTAGGACTCACCGACGGAGAGACCCGGGTCGGTGACATTTAGTTGAACTGTTCCACTGTCAGTGTATGCAGTTTGATTGAATTCAATACTGACCGATTTAGCGGTTGCTTGATAGCTTGACGCGACGATGACCCCACAGAGAGCCCCCATAATAATCGTCCCTAACAACACTATCGAGATCTTGTATCTTGCCATGATGGGTCCTTCTCAATCTGATGAAGCCCTTTCCTCTTTGTTTCAAAGGAATCGACATTTCATCATGTCTTAACTGGCGGAGAGATGAATTGGCTAAATATAGTGTTTTCTTCAGCTATCTATCATTATATCGGATAGTAAGACTTGAGCGTAATCAGTTGAATCATATGCTCACAATTCACTGAATTTGAGGACGCTACGCCACTTTAGACGAACATTACAGCTAATCGGCTGCAGAGAGATTGACCGGAAGTCGCTACGGGAGTCTCTGATTTCCATTTGGCCTGCGGCAGGTGGGACGTACTTCACGTTCAGGTTCAACACTGGCTTGCGCCAAGCAGGTAGACCGAGTGAATACTCCCAGTCAAGCCCAGTGGGAACCGCTGCACCGACCAGCTCGGTGCTGACTGAATCGAAGATAATCACCCGTGGCCTACAGTCTGAATTCACTCAAAGAGGTCTGATAGCGCTGTTCCTTGAATCGCAGCCCCAGCTAAATTAGCTCCATCGAGTCCAGTCGGGCTCACATTTGCTTCACGAAGGTCCGCGCCGACTAGTCGTGCATTCGTCAAGTCAATTCGAGAGAGCGTCGCCATTTTCAACACAGCGTCGGTAAAATTGGCTCCTTCAGCATCGACACGAGATAGGTCAGCAGAGATTAAATCAGCTCCAATGAATATTGCCTCTCGGGTGTCTGCCCCAACGAATGTAGTGAAAATACAATCTGTCCCCTCAAGATTGCAGTGGCGCAGGTCGGCATTATCAAGCGTTGCGTTCCCAATTTCCGCCTGATAAAACGATGAGCCAGTAAGCGCAGCATCACGTGCATTGCTCAATCCGAGTTTGACGTAGTCGAAATCAGCACATTTCGCTTGAACACCAACCAAGGTTGCACCAGTGAGGTCGGCCCCTCGTAGCGAGGCGATTCCTAAGTCTGCACCGGTGAGGTCTGCACCAGTGAGATTCGCATTATCAAGCGTCGTGCCTCGTAGGTCAGCACCTCGAAGATTTATTTCATGGAGATCAACATTTGACAGGTCAGCCCCACGGAGGTCTGCTTTAGGAACTGAAGCTTCTGGAACCAAATTATCATGATCGTCCGCGTCGGGCAACCGCCTATCCATTGCAGTGTAGTTGATGATGCGAATAGATAGGGATTTGGACACGAAGAGATACGATTGCTGGTGTATCAAGATTCTTTGAGTCGCCGGTGCATGCTTCAGTGTGACGCATCGCCATCGATATCGGTTCGCAGATACAGCTCAACAATTTGTTGGTGGAGTTCTGTTGGCCATCCCGTTTGTCGTGACTGAAGAAGTGTGGATTTTAGCAGCTTCAATGGGCCCTGCCCATACAGGTGGAGTATTTAGTTTAGTTGTGCTGATCGGATATGGGACGTTGTACAAGGCCGATGCGAGTCGTAATCCTGAGGATGAAGTAGACGTTGGTGGTGTTCCGATCCGATTTATTTCATTATTAACCGTTGCTCTCGGGGCAACAGTTGTTCTCGCGACTCTCATCACCGCGCCACAGACATTCCTCATAGATGGCGAGGTGCTTGATAAGCCAACACGACTACAATATGCATATACTGTTCTCAATGCGGTTGGGATTGCGAGTATTTCTTCGATCGTTGGTGCTGCCACTGCTGATAGTCTGTTTTGAGTGGTGGCAAAACACCGGTATTTACATGCCTCATTTTCAAGAATTATTTATGAATGTTCAATCACTCAGAGAAAGCGGGCGTGAGGAACCAATAGACGGTGTCACGTTGGCACAACTTGCTGCTGGTGAACGCATGAGTGTTCAGCATTTTGAGATCAAACCAGGCGCGCAGGTTGATGATCACAGCCATGAGCACGAACAGGCTGGCTTTCTGATAGATGGCTCGCTTCGACTCACTGTTGGAGATGAAACTTATCACCTCACGCCAGGCGATTCGTATGTCATCCCGGGCGGTGCAGTACATGCTGCATATGGCGAGGGGGATGAGGCGGCTATCGGTGTTGAATTATTCAGTCCGCCGCGACTCAATCTCCCGTGGGACGAATCGTAACCCACCAGAATCGAAGGCGAGAGGCCTCTGCACGTGTTGAGAGACATGATCCGACATGAACGGTGACTGCGTGAGGCTGTAAGTATGTGTAACTCGCTCAAACATAGCGTGACTCCAGAAAGCGTTGCCCGGACTCATTGGGGGAAAACAAAACGAAACTAAATTCGACATTCCTGTCTCATCTCGTGGCACTGTGCCCGGGTGGCTTTGACATCCTCCCACGGCTTCAGCCGTGGGGTCCCTCGGTGGGTGATTCAGGCTATGCCTGACTCTGAGGCAAGGCTCCCCTCGCAAGTACTCCGGTTTGTGGGCTCCTCTTTGGTCGCGTGACCACGCTGTCGCCAGCAGCGGTCGTCCCCACTCAAGACGAGGCACCGTACGGTGTTCCCCCCTTAGGGCTGTTCTGCCCTGAGTCCACAGGCCGTGCCATCGGCCGTTCTCCAGTATCAACATCGCCACCCATCACGTTCTGCAGAAAATTCTTGCTTCCTACCACATCACTATGCGCTTCAAATCCACATCCACCACACTGGAACACGTCGCCGTTGCGCGAGACGTGCGTCTTTTCATCGCACCGTGGGCACTGACTGGATGTCCCCGCTTCTGACTCTTGTTTGACGCTGATTCCACACTCACCTTCTATGACGGTCTGCATCCTGCGGCGGAAGCGACCGTGTCCCCAGAACAAATCCGGTCTCTTATTGACCGCTGCTGACCAGTGCTTTTGACGCACATCATCTAACTCCCCGACATACGCTACTTTTAGGCCTCACTCTGAAAACAGACGCCACAGGTGACGGACAAGCGCGTCTTGCCCGTGATTGCGATGTGCTGCGCGTCTGTCGTACAGTTTCTGTATTAACCGACTACTATCAGCTGGGTCGGGAAGCTGGGATTACAACTTGTTGATTCGTTCGGTGTCGTGGTGGAAGCAGTCAAACAACGGACGGGCGTGAAAGACGCGCTGGTGGCCGTGTGTCGTGGTGACGGCGACAAAATTGTTGGCACCGACATCCACGGCGGCCACACATCCCTCGTCGCTGGAATCCGTGGCCCGTGTTGTATCGTACATAAATATGACTGACTGCTGTGCGGTGAATGATTCGGTGGTCCTGTCCTACACCAACTCTATGCGACCACCGTGGCCGTCGTATTGTGGGAGGTGACATGTGAGGACATGTTGAGGGCGTTTGACGGTGTTGACAAACCGGTGGCGACTGGGACACTCTTGGCTGAAATGTTGGACGTATCGAAACAGTCTGTCCTCCGACGATTACAAGAGTTAGAAGAAGAGGGGCAGGTTGAGCGATGGAAAGTCGGCAGTCGCGCTGTCGTCTGGTGGCCGAGTGGAGACTCGTAAGGTGGGAATCACGGCGAGAGTGTCGCCGGTAGACTGGTTCTGTGTGCCTATCAGTTGTACCACCCGGGTGAGCTTCCGCTAGCTTTCTGTCAAGCAGTGCCCGTTTCACGTCACTCAAGAAAGCGTTGTACGCAGATATCAACCCTCATCGGGTATGATATGCTCGTACTCGGCAGCTATTGGATAATTCCATCCCCGACCGAGAGCTTTCTGCGTGATGCGAAGCGGCGGTGGCGTCTGACGACGTTTGAATTCCGCCCGACTCACTCGTTCGATAGTTCTTTTGACAACATCATCAGGGTACTCATCCCGGAGGGCGGCGCCTGTATCGTTCGTCTCAATATATCTCCTGAGTATCGGGTCAAGTTGCTCATATACTGGGAGCTCTTCAGTATCGGTCTGATCCTCACGAAGCTCGGCAGAAGGGGGACGCTCAATCACAGATGATGGAATGACTGGTGATGAGTGGGCTGATACTGGAGGTCTGTCATTGAATGCCGAAGCTAACTGATACACGATCTGTTTATAGCAGTCTCCGAGTGGTGCGAGTGCACCGACAGTGTCTCCGTACAGTGTACAATACCCAACCGCGGCCTCGCTTTTGTTGTCTGGAGTGAGTACAAGCGCATCACGCTCATTAGCCAATCCCATGAGCATATCCCCTCGAATCCGAGCCTGAATATTTTCTGCAGCAATACCCGTGAGCGATTCGGCATGTTCACTGAGTGTCTGATGAGCCGTCTGAACTGCTGTCCTAATTGGGACGATATCAAACGATATACCCAGATTCTGTGCGACGGTCTGTGCGTCATCAACGCTCCGTTGGCTTGTAACATTGCTCGGGAGTGAGATTCCATAGACACGGTTGGGACCGAGTGCATCGACTGCCAATGCGGCCGCAACGGATGAGTCGATACCTCCAGACAAACCAATCACAGCTTCATCGAATCCAGTCTTTGCAAAGTAGTCACGAATCCCAAGGCCGAGTGCGTCTCGTGCCTGTGTAGCTGCCGTCGCACTGTATGCTGCGAGATTGGTTGTGTGGTCCTGACCAAGCGGGACATCAACAATCGCGGTCTCCGACTCAAATCCAGCGAAGCGCTCACTCACACCATCGCTTGTCGCCACGATGGAATGCCCATCAAATATCAACTCATCATTTCCCCCCACTTGATTTGCGAATATAACTGGACAGTTCGTTTGCTGTGCATGCCTCACGAATCGATGCTCTCGCCGTGCAGGTTTGTCCAGACTAAATGGGCTGGCCGAAAGTGTCAGGATGATTTCCGCACCGTCTGCGCTTGCATCAGCAAGTGGTGATGCTTCATGTCGCTGTTGGCCAGTGACGATAGCGTCGTGCCATGCATCCTCACAGATTGTAATACCCACATCCACTCCATCGATGGAAACAATTAACGGCTTGTTCCCTGGTCGAAAGTACCGATGCTCATCAAATACATCATATGTTGGAAGTAACTGTTTGTAGTATACTGCAGTTTGGGCACCCTGGCGAAGGACTGTTGCTGCATTAGAGAGTGGAGGTCCGGTATCAGAGTCATGTGCAAGAGCAGCGCCCACAATCAGAGGTGGACCGTCTGTGGTCTGTGCGGCAATCGTTTGAATGGCTGCGGTTTGTGCCTCATGCATCCCCGACCGGTGAAGGAGGTCACGGGGTGGATAGCCGAGAAGAGATAACTCCGGGGTAATAATAATATCTGCGCTGGACTCGGCTAATCTGTTGTATTCATCACTAATCTGCTCGGCATTCCCAGTCACATCGCCAACAACTGGATTATGCTGGATGATACCGATACGAAAATCCGAATTCATTCGAGTTGTTCACATATTATCCTGCGTCGTAATAAGACCTGATGCAGAATACCGGCTTAGAAAACGAATGTGAATGTTCGGTCCTATTCGAGTTGATGATAGTCCAGTTCGTGTCCCTCGTCAAGGGCTTCTTGAACAGGCTTGCTTGGGGTTCCCACGGGCTTGGTATACGTCGTCATTCCTCCAACGTCGGCCGATTTCGCGTAGATATTCCGCTGCCATTCAGCATCTTTCTCAGTATGATCAATTCTATAGTGTGCACCGCGAGATTCATTGCGCTGAAGCGCACCACGGAGGATTGCCTCGGCAGCAGTCAGCATAAAGCCGACGTCAAGAGCGAATTCAAATGAACGGCTGGGTACCGGGCCGACATCCATATCAGCCGCTTTCTCTCTCACGTCATCCAGTGCGTCGAGTCCGGCCCGAAGTCGTTGCTCATCACGGAGCAGACCGGCATGTTCCCACAACATATCCTGCAGTTCAGTGAATACGTCCATGACGTCATGGCTCCCATCACGATGAGCCAGTGCAGCGAGATCTTGAAACTGTGGGATTGCCATGTCATTTATTATGTGTTCTGGAACGTTACCTGGGCCATCGACACGCTTGGTGATTTGCTTGCCGGCAGAAACACCAAACGCGACAGTCTCAGCCAGCGAGTTCCCACCCAGTCGATTTGCGCCGTGAACACCCGCCATCGTCTCACCGATTGCAAATAGTCCATCAACACTTGTCTCACCATGGTCATCAACAGCAACACCACCCATTCCATAGTGAGAAGTTGGGGCAACCTCGACAGGTTCGCTTGACATATCAACACCGAGATTGTCGAAGCGCTCGTACATGCGCGGTAATCGATCTTGAATGAATTCTTTCGACTTATGCGAGATATCAAGATAGACACCCCCGTTTTCAGTGCCACGACCCTCGGAAACTTCCTCTGCGATAGCACGAGCCACAACATCGCGTGCATCGAGTTCCATTTGATCTGGCGAGTATCGCTCCATGAACCGCTCACCTTCAGTATTATACAAGCGACCGCCCTCACCGCGAACAGCCTCGGTGACAAGGCGCCCGCCCCATGGCTCCCACTCGGGATCAGTTTCATCAACAGCCATTCCCGTTGGATGGAACTGAACGAACTCCATATCCATCAGCTCAGCACCAGCATCATATGCTAACGCTGGTCCATCACCGTTGTTCTCGTCGTCTCTGGAGGTGTGTCGATTGTAGGCTGCTGCATAGCCTCCAGCCGCGAGTACAACTGTCCCGGTATTGAATAATAAGAAATCGCCAGACTCCATATCGTACCCAACAGCGCCGTACACCTGATCACCATCGGAAAGTAGCTTGGTGATCATGACATTTTCTTGATACGGAATTGAGAGCTCCTTGGCTCGGTCGACCAGAGTATTCAGTATCGATTCGCCAGTGTGATCACCGGCAAATGCAGTCCGGCGGAAGGACTGAGCACCAAAGAATCGCTGGTCAATCTCGCCATCTTCGGTTCGCGAGTAGTCCATTCCCCATTCGTCTAACTCACGGAGTCGGTCAGGCATTTGCTTCGTGACTGTCTCGACTTTTCCTGGATCATTGAGGAAATGGCCTTCATTCAGTGTATCAGCAGCGTGAATTTCCCACGAGTCCTCTGGATCATGAGTGCCGAGTGCGCCGTTAATTCCTCCGCGAGCCCATGTCGTATGTGCATCACCATGGTCTCGTTTTCCAAGCACTAACATATCTTCAACACCACGCTCGGCGAGTTCGATTGCGGCACGAGCGCCTGCAGCTCCAGCACCAATGACGAGCACCGATATATCTCGACGATCGAACTCAGGAGTCTGAGCCATGCTAGTATTGTTGTTCCCTGACTTACTCATATTGTATAATTAATTCAAGGGTACATATGACCTTTGCGCGCGTGCGCGACCAGACTGAAAGCCACGAGAGTGATTTTAATATCCATTTTTGAGTCTATCTGAATCAACGAGGGCAAACGAGGTGACGTATCTTCCCAGGATTTCAACTGGATATTTCAACAGAACCAGTGGGTTACGCATCTCACGCAGGCCGCACGTTAGGTCATCCTACGCCCGAAATATGAAATATCTCGGGGACGGGTGGCTTGAGACCAGACCCAGAGTGCCATCACCGAAATCGGGAACGATCTTGAGGCACTCGCCTTATTGAACGTGTAGATCTTTCACTCGGTGTGAGCTGTGTAGCTTAATCCTTTGGGGGGTGTGGTGGACAGTTACCAGTGGCTCTACAGCTCGGACGACGACTTTCGCGATGTAACTCTTGCTTTGCTATTTTAACATCTTCAACATGGAGTCCCCTCAGAGAGCGACCGTAAGGAGCGAACAGGGCAGGAAGGAAACCGGCCTTGATCTTGTCGCGGATTTGAGTCCCCTTCATGACCTCCACGACGTGGTCAGCTTGCCTTTTGATTGCGGTTACGAGTTGTGGCAGACACCGAATCGATTACCAGTGCCCCGTGCACAGCCGCTTGTTTAAATCAAGTCGAAATCAATTACACTGTCCAATACAGTCACGCAAGCAACGCGGGTAACCGTTTCATATTGCTCTATGATTCTGGTCGGAGTGTGCTCGCATGGATTGATGATTCTGAAGCCAGGCCATTTAATTGACCATGCAGTTTCATACGATGATGCCCTCCAATGGTGTCTCAACCGAGAGAAAATATCAACAGTCGAGAGCAGTTCAAACACTCTTACTGGCGACTGCAACAACGCTCACTCTTATCAGCACTAAGCAGGTCGTGGATACTGGGTCAGCTACAATAACAGTCGCAGCAGTCACACTTGGGGTTATAGAGATTCGAGGCGAATACACCCGCCTTCCCGTGGGGGAGGAGTGTTCCGACCGTAACTCGGAACCGAGGGACCTTTCGACTCGCAGTTGTGACACGAGATGTGATTTCCGAAAGCGAGAGGAACAATCGAATAGCATCGCAGGATCGTCTTGGCTGAAATGCTGACTGCGCGCGCTGTTGGTAAGTAAGTTGAGCGAGGGCTGCTCGAAGCGTCAGATGGAATTCGTGAGGCAAGTGGATAATGAGCATGGCTCGAAGAGCTACAAGGAAGCTCTGAGTTGTTTGTGGTCTGAAAAAATGTAGAGCGGGCCGTCTCACGGACGACACGTGGTCAATGACCCTTCCTGAGCTTAATCTGAGACCCATAGAGTCTCCGCCGGTAACTCTGTGCTCGAGGAAGCCGGCTCTGATGGCTGAGAGGATCAGGATAGCTCATTCACTCTCTGTCCTCAGTTTTCTGTAATTCGGATATCAACCGTGTTGTACGCTGACTCCCGGACTCTGTCCTCGAGAGTCACAGTGACTGTGCTCTCGCCTGGTGTAAACGATTCGACTAATGTTCCGTTCGTAATTTCGGTGTCACTCGCAAGTAACCAGACGTCAACTGTCGCGTCAATATTTCCAGACCCGGGGTGATCGACGATGAGTTCGATTTCATCAACATTGGTGCCAGGGCCGACTGTGGTGGTGCTCAGTACGACGAGGTCCGACTGTTCGTACCGCACCTCACCGAACGATACAGACTGTACATCATCAAATGAGACCCCGAATGCAGCAGTAGCTCCACCAACACCGAACAGGAGTAGTGCAACGACCAAACCGCCTGTGGCTATGTTTCTGTAGTTCACGCTCGATATAGGCTTCACATGTATATATACTTATGTAAAACAAATCATTAGTATTCATTGAAACTATTGTCTGGTCAGTCACGACCGCATAAGACAAACACGATGTCTGAGCAGGAGCCAGATATCTCATCCCATGAGGAGGTCGAAGCAGTAGCGGAGAACAAGCCAGCCGGTACCACCAAGCCGACGAGCCTGGAATCGCACGACAGAGCGCAGACTGTCGCCTTCGCTATCTTCTGGATGAGAGACGTGTCTCAAACAAGAAGGTCAGGTATTTCCTCGTTTGGTCAGTTGAAAATGAGTCGATAGGATAGGGACACATAACGACTCTCATTCCGACTGGGGCGAAGGAGAGAAACGTGGTGTAGCCGCTTTTTGCACTGAAACGACTAACGAACTCCTCAAACATTGATATGAACCATTCCACAGGCATGAACTGGGTGAGAACCGCACGGAGGAGGGGCAGGCCATCCGCGTCCCGATAGCTAACCCGGCGTGCCACAATCTGGAGACGCAGTTGCTGAACAACACCCCCAGCATGACGACCTCGCCAAAGGGGGTGGGCGAACCGGCGTTCAAACCGCGCCATAGCGACGTAGCTGAACTCCCTTGGTTTGGACGGCAGTTCTCGGTCAGCGGCTACGCACGCTTCTGCTGGCAAACCTCTTCAAAGACAAGAGGAGCTCATCGAAGACTCGGCGCGTGGGATGACCACCGGTGGAGCGTCGGAGGCGTCAAGGACGGACGCGACTCCATGTTCGTGTTGCCAGTCGCGCCTCCAGAAACAGGACTGTGACGGCCTGATCGACGCGCTGACGCAGTCCGACACCAACCGCGACCCGCGCGCGGAGGTGCTGGCCGAGACATTCCGTGGCAGATAGGGGGTAGAGACCTCGTATCAGGTGATCAAGAGTTGATTTCTGCCACGGTCGAGTTCGAGTCAGATGGAGCATCGGATGTTCCTGTTCGGGTACGGTCGAACATCTGGGCGGTGGCGAACACGATTGGGACAGGACGATCACGACCTTAGAAAGCGCGGGAAGTATCGAAGCCAACTATTTTGCCGAGTCACATGACGACTCGGCGTCACTCGAAATCGCGAAATCCCCCCAGAGAGAGAGTTATCAGGATTGAGTTCCGAAGGATTTGTCCCTGAATTTCAGCGTCTGAGAGAGGTCCGGCCGCACCTTCGCACTCAACAACATCACCACATTGCCAACAACTGTGACGTGTGAACGACCCTGAGCGACCGCGCTCTCGCTTCGCTTGTTGAGGACAGCGCTTGCTGTTTCTGTCTCGGATCTCCCACACAGATTCCAGACTCCGCAGGCGACTTCACGGGCGTTCAGAGTCGAAATAATAGTATCACATATTCGACATTTGACCACACCTAATGGAGACGCAGTTGTTGTCGCGGGTGAACACGACGGAGATGTGGGAAGCATCTCACAGAGAGTCCTTGTCGGTGGAACTGTCTGAACAGCGAAAACGTGACGAATCACTCCACGATTCGCACACCACAACTCACAGGCGACGTTGTCTCCCCCACTCGTGGTCGCTCCCAGTGTGACGAGAGTGGCTGTACCCTGGTAAAGTGTGTGAGCTATTGCTACCCAGACTCTCTGGAGTTGATCTAAGCTCCGCATGGTCTGTCTATCTGTCCGAGCAATTCGTAGAAAGGAATTTACAATCAGCAAGAAGTCGAATACACATGGCTTGGAATGGCTCCTTCGCCGTTGTCGACAGACTGCCGAAGGCGTGGCGCTACGCACTACTCGGTGGATTGCTTACCCTTCCGTTCACAACGCTCAGTTACGCACGAACAGGCGAAGAACTGACACTCAGTATGGTATTCTGGGGTGGGTTGCTGGCTGGCTACCTCGCCAAGCGGCGCGGACTCGCAGGGAAGTCAACGGGGATTCGTGCTGGGGCCGTTGGTGGGCTGCCGGCGCTGTGGATGGTCGGCGACATGGTAGGTTTTCTTATCGGACTCACCCAGCCGGAGTGGATTCGGGCTGTTCAGTTGGTAGTCCTCGTACTGTCGCTCGCTTTTATTATCGGGCTGTCAGCGTTCATCGGTGGGCTTGGTGGACAATTAGGCGGGTGGCTCGCAGAACGTGGTGGCCACCCACGAAACCCAGTCACCGACACCGCGCCCGATTGAAGACGCTAATAGCACTGTCGAAACGATTCCCACTTTACTCAACAGAGGATTTATATCGAATTGAGCAACTGTTCGACACTAACAGCTAATTTATCTATTATGAAGGATTTTCAAAGCTGGATACTGTCCCGGTAGCCGCACACATTCAACAAATCGTCTGCCGAAGCTATGTTTTGTCGTTGCAGTCGCGTTGGACATGCTGCGGGCACCCTGTTGCTTCGTGCGCGGCAGTTGCTACGGAACGGCTATGAGTGCCTATTTTACAAGTGGACTATCCACAGAACTCGTCCCACCCAAGCACTGACACGGTCACTCGTTTTTCCGATTAATAGTATCGACAGGGTTGTGTCGATCGAAAAGCGTGAAGAATGTCTCAATCACTGGATATCTGACCCTAAGGAACACCCATCGGTCAGGCACAGTCACAATCATCTGATCCTGATCCAGACATGGATAGATGAGGTTGATCACTCACTCTCGACAAATACCTCGTGACTCGGCGTGATATCCTCTCAGACCCACGAGCCCTCTGACACTTGGACGAGTAGTTGACTCTCACACAGAAACACAACTCAGCCTGAAGACGGAATCGCGAGTACAAAACCCCTCCTATCTAAGCCGAAGAATGTATCAAGATCGTTGATATTGAATTCTGTATCATGATGACCCGAGACGACGCATGCGCCCGAGAGCCTGTCTGGTTCTGCTCGAAATCCAGCGTCGGTGGATGATTACTTCTGCCGTAGCCAGAACGAATAGCAGAACAATATCCAAAGTGAAGTACACAAAACTCCATGGGGCCATCCAGATTGGCTTAATCCATTGTGAGATACCCTCCCACGCCTCAGCGAACTCTGAGCCAGGTGAGTTTAGTGGTGTCCCGCCTACCACCGTTTTTATCCACTCAGGGAATGTTGTTGTCGCTGTTCCAGTTCCAGGTGTCTCTCCGGCACTTCCTGAGAGTTGGTATGACCCAGAAATATTCTGATCAATCATTGTCGGTCCGCCGGCTTCATTCCCATGTACCGCACGTTCAACATCAAATGGTGCCCATGGCGTATACACCTCCCAGATAATCTCGCCTGTCGGTGTGACCTCTATCACGCGGTGACCAAGTGAATCGACAATCAGCGTATTTCCATTAGGGAGGCGATCCGCATCGCGTGGCCAATTTAGTTGATCATCACCCATCACCCACACCTGTTTCCATTGGCACTCTCCTGTCTCACTCCGATTGACGCAACTGTACTCGACGATTCGGTCATTTTCGCTATCCGCAACGAGGACGGTTGGTGTGCCGGTTTGTGATTCAAGATACTGTGGGTCATGTTGCTCATTCAATATTGTGTGTTTCTGGTCGGCTCCAAGTTGCATTGTGATATTCTTCGTTGATCGGTTGACGACGATGACCTGATCAAAATTTCGCGGTGAAACAAGATACTTGCCATCCTCAATTTTGTCAACGTCATTCACATGGCTCCAGTCGTCGTTCATTCCGCCATCTGTCTCACTCGGATAATGGTTTTTGAAGTACCACTCCCAGACGATTTTATCCTCCGAAAGGTCGTATATAAATAGTCGGTCATTGCTGGTTCCGTTGTTGTTATCGTACTCACGCATATTCGCAACGAGCAACTGATCACCGTTGATCAAATCCACGTCGTGTGTATCTGTGATACTGAAATTTTGTTGCCAGACTCGGTCTCTCGTTTCAGCCTCTAGTTCATAGACGAGTGTTCGCCCGGGAACTGTATTGACAGCTAAGACGTTTCCGTTGGGGAGCGGGTCAACATTATAAAACCAACTGACACCACGCTTTGAGCCATTATATATCCACTCTGGTTTCGCCTGTCCGTCGACTGCAACAAGTCGAGCTGGCTTTTTTGTTGCTCCCTCGCCTTGGAAGTGAAATCCCTGGACAGCAACATACGTCGTCCCACGCGCTGAGTCTTCGACGGTCCCGGTCTGTATCTCGGGAGGTTCATACATTGCTGTAAGGACCACACCGGCTCCGAACGAGATGAGAACAAGAACTGAGAGGAATACGCGGAAGATCCACACTGGTGATATCGGAGAGACAGACATTGCTTTTAATTCCAATTATTGACGGGTGTATAATTTGGGTTTTCAGGTAACAGGTCCCTCTCCATGAGATGATCAATCGAACGTTATCAACAACGAAGAGAGGCAATAACTCGTGATTTGACACTCACAGGAGACGTGTCGAGTTTAGCAGTGATCGGACCTCGAGCATCGCCTCTGACCGTTTGACCTATTTTTGATGGCCCGCAAACCTATGTATCGAGTGCAATCGCATGATATTAGCGGCGTGCATCGGCGACCGATTCCCTTCACAATGACAGGTATCGCTGAAATACCGCTCTATTTGATCTGTTTGATAAGAATAGTCAATAAATGGGTCCACGCCGTCTATGGATTTGAATGCCTTACTGAGGAGGTAGAGCCGTCATGGACTCGCCGGGATTTGAACCCGGGGCCTCTCCCATGCCAAGGGAGTGATCTACCCCTGATCTACGAGCCCTCTATTTAATATACACAAGCATACAAATATAAGATCGTCGGATTATCGACTTGGATGTCGGAATATTTTTGAGTATAATTCTGGTAATTCAGATGGAACTGCACGGCCGCAAATCTGACTCGTTGGGTGTTACCAACTTGGGATTGCGGAAGTGCGGCAGGTCTTCAACTGCCAAGATAACTTCTGCGGTCAGTGCTGTTCCATCTAACAATGGCACGAATGCACACCCGCCGCCGTGGTTCATCCGGATCGGACCGACCGGTGGCAGACGACCCACCAGAGTGGAGCGATGTTGATCCAGAAGAGATTGAGAATCGCGTTGTCGAATTGGCTGAGCAGGGACACGACCCTAGCCAGATTGGCATGAAGTTACGTGATGAAGGCGTCAAAGGCGTTCCAATTCCAAATATCAAGCTGGCAACAGATAAAAAAGTCACGACGATTCTCGAAGAGCACGATGCAGACAATGAGTTACCAGAAGACCTTCGAAACCTGATGGAGCGCGCCGTTCGACTCCGCCGGCATGTCGATGACAACGGACAGGACATGCAAAACAAACGGGCACTGCAGAACACCGAGTCAAAGATTCGACGTCTGGTCAATTATTATCGAGGCGATAAACTCGAAGAAGACTTCAATTATACGTTCGATGTAGCTGTCGACCTCCTCGAGTCTTCGTGAATTATGGCAACAAAGCCCCAGCCATCTACACCAACTGTCGATACCGAGGCTGAGAGCCTCGCTCAGGAATTGCGTGCAGCTCCATTTGTACGCATTCATCCTGTGAGCGATCCCGAAGCACTTGCTGCAGCGAGTGTGTTGGCATGGGGCCTTCGTCAGTGTAAGACACCGTTTCAAATCAGGCCGCTCACCCCAACAACTGAACCTGTGCGGATCCATGATAATAGCTACGATATTGGCGTTGGTCGGAGTAGCTTGCAGGTCTCGACAAGCCTCGCAGCTCAATCAAAGTCGATGGTTCAAACTGCTATCGAGACGACCACGATACTGGCGCCTGGGCTCATTGCTCAGAGTGCTCGGTTGTCTTCAGTTGTCGTGAGTGGGTTATTCGGCGCACAAGCTGTCCCAATGCTATCATCAAAGGATGCACTTCCTCCGTCAGTCGCAGACATGGAAAAAACGCCAGGGGTTGCAAGTCCTGTTGCGGATCCTATCGATGGATTGACGCATTCGATGCTTCTCCATGGACCATGGTCGGGAGATATTGAAGCGACAGCGGATACATATGAGGCATATACGGAGATGTCACTTCCTCTCTGTGAGTCTGCCGGACGCGATCTCAGTTCGCAGGTTACACTAGATATGCTCAGATCAGCCTCACACGGTCGTATCAAGACTGCACTACAAGGCGCGATTCATCCTCGTCCGTTTGCTGCTGGTTCATTCGAGACACTCGGCGGGGCGTTTGATGTGTTCCGGGCAGTTGTCCGGGAAGCGCCTGGAACGGCGGTTGGATTCTCATTGGGCGCTGATGTTGTCACTGCTTGCTTGGAACACTGGCGAACGCATGCAAACTGCGTTCACAACGAACTGCAATCACTGCGTGAGCAACGATTTCAATCGGTGAGCTTGTTCGAACTCGATTCAGCGCTCACTCCACTGCAGTGTAGCACTGTAGCTGACGTCGCCTTAGCATACATGAGTGCGGAGCCAGTCACGGTTGTGAGGGGCGACCGAGCAATCGCGATCGCGTCTTCTGCCCCAGTAGCACCTCAGATTGCACAAGCGATGGATGATGAACCGCTGGCGAACGACGGATGGATAGCAACGCCCCACCGAGCGGTGTTTGCATCGTGTGAGATGCCGACAGAAACAATTGTCGAGACTGTTCGAAGGGAAGTGCAAGCGGATGACTGATACAGAATCAAACGACACCGCCGATCTGGCGCGAACCAACTCAGAAGCATGCTCTGAGTCCGCAGACTCCAGTATGCATCGTATGCGACTCCAGACGCAGCATCGTCGACCAACCGTAGTCTATAATGCGCTTCGTCCGGATAATACCGCATCGATATCCATGGCTACCGACGCAGACAGTCTCTGTACAGAGATTGAGCGCGAGACGACAGGTGGGCTTCATGCCACTGTTGACGATACGGTAGTCAATCTGACGGTGGCTGATGCCATCGTCGACATGATAGATAAATTATGAGCGAACGATCAGTATCAAAACAGAGAAGCGGCAAGCGGTGGTATAGTATAATAGCTCCTGAGGAGTTCGATCGGACCGAACTTGGATCAACGATGGCCGATGATCCAGACAAGGTTGTCGGACGAACAGTTGAGGTTACTCTTGGTGACATAACTGGTGACCAGGGTGAAAACAACACAAAATTAACGTTTAAAATTCGAGATGTGGGCACAGACGCTGCGTACACTGAGTTCATCAAACATGAACTCGCTCGTGATTACTTACGTAGTCTTGTCCGACGTGGCGCCTCGAAAATCGACGCTGCAATCACGGTGTTGACGACTGATGAGTATCGAATTCAGATTCAACCCGTCGCCTTCACAACAAAAAAGGCTGACCGCAGTCAAGAAAAGGCAATTAGGCGTGTAATGATTGATCTGGTCGAGGAGGCCGCTGCCGAACGAACATTCAGTGATCTTCTCGACAGTGTGATCGAAGGAACTCTTTCATCTGCAATCTATGCAGATGCGAAGACGATCTATCCGCTTCGTCGTGTCGAGGTGAAGAAATTAACACTTGAGGCTCGACCCGCCGAGGTCGCCGCCGAAGAGGCCGCCGCCGTCGATGTCGACGAAAGCGATCTTGCAGTTGATGGATAACAGTCGCGAATAAGACGGTGACGCCTGAGAGTCATCTGGACTCCATATTTGATTCCTTACCCAGACGACTCAACAGTAATCGTTCCGACCATGTTGCTGGCTTCGTGTGGAATACAGACATATCCATACGTGCCTGGGATCTCGAAAGTATGTGTCCACCAGTCACCACTATCGATAATCCCACCAAATTCGCTATGGAATGCTTCTCGAGCCCTCTTTTCAGTCTCGAACCCCCCGCTGGCAAAATACTCCGCCTCTGCTGGAATCTGGTCTTCGTAAGCTGTGATAGTATGGCCTCTGGAACTGGTGTTTTGCCACCTGATAGTTTCGCCGGCTGTAATCGATATTTCGACCGGCTTGAAAGCCACTGCTGACATGCCAATATCATACTTCCCACCTGAATCAGAACTCATACAGCCTGCGATTGCTCCCGCTCCACCAACACTGAGCAGGCGAAGCATGCCTCGACGATTCGTCATGGCCTGTTGTTTCTCCCGATGAATATTCATCGTTGTATATAGTGTGGCAAGCAGTATAGAAACCTCGATAGAGAGGCACTCATCGTGACCGAAATGAACGGCATTCGCTGTCAGTTTCATACCGTGCATCGTCGTCGATAAGATAGATCTCAGGTGGGAGTCATTACATTATACTCCGGATTTCTGGAGACACGTCTCAGCTGTCTGTGACGACTGATTCGTGGATAATAAGAGGTAAACACCTGCTCCGTGACCCAGGTGATATGCAACCGCGGGTCATTACTCAACTTGGGTTGGCCGACATGGTCACCATCGCAAACGCTGGCCTGGGGTTTTTTGCTGCAGTCGTCGCATCGCAAAACCTCATTCTGGCCGCGCGACTCATTTTACTAGCGGCCATAACAGATGCACTGGATGGAGTCATTGCACGGCATCGTGGCGGGACAGCAGTTGGTGAGTATCTTGATGGGTTAGCAGATGTTGCCTCTTTTGGTGTCGCGCCTGCTCTGATCGTCGCGACAGTGAGTGTTCGCTCTTTCGTGTCGGGGTCCGCATCAGCAGCAATCGGCATCGTCTGTGGTGCTGCATTTGTTATGGCTGCAGTGACTCGACTGGGCCTCTATACAGCGTATGATAGTAAAAGTGCAGAGACTGAGGGTGTTCAGACGACACTCGCAGCAACGATTATTGGTGCGAGTCTGCTGGCGGGCTTTATGACGCCATCATTGCTGGTGATCCTGACCGGGGTGCTCACTGTTCTTATGTTAACACCGATCACGTATCCAGACTTACATGCACAAGATTCGATCGTGATGGGTGCAGTTCAGATTGCTGCGATTGGACTGACTGGGCCACTCGGACGAAGGCATGTTGGCGCTCTCGGCGAGGGCTTCGCATTCGGATTGCTGTTTCTCTCGTTAGCATATCTGACCCTTGGCCCTCGATTCTATTGGCGTCGTGATTGAGCGGATGGGTCTGGTGAAGTCAAAAACAACGACGAAACGGTTACATACCCATATCTTCTGCTGACTCAGGAATTGGAAGTTCATGTGCAGAGCAACTGAGGAGTTCAGCCGCGTGGTCAAGCGCCATATCGAATCCATAGTATCGCTCCAACTCGTCTCCATCTGCAGTTGGCCGAACCTTCAACATCGCATAGCCTTCGACATTCTGTGCAATTGCAGCCGTCTTAGCGCCACTGTCGAACGCCAAGATCCGCTCGGTGTCTGTTTCGTAATAGGAAACATCGATTCCCATTGCTTCATCATCGGATGGCATATAGGAGGATATACCGCTGGACAGTCGAATCTACCGGTTGGCGGGTGCAACTTGCTGGGGGTGACTTCAAGAAGCTTTTTATCATACCCATCGTAGACACATCGTAACCCGAATGTCTCAGCTGTATGACCATCCTCGAGTCGACGAGGCTGATCTGGCATGGTGTCATGAATCAGTCCAAGGGGTGTCGCGAACGTTCGCATTAACCGTTGACGTACTCGAGGAACCGATGTCGTCGTATATTTGTCTGGGCTATCTCGTCTGTCGGATCGCTGATACAGTCGAAGATGCGTCTCACATTGACCCATCAACGCAGGCAGACCTATTGAACACATATGATGCTGTCTTAGATCCGGCCGCCGATACTGATGCTAAAGAATTTGCAGCGGCAACCAACCCGTATCTCCCTGCGGGTGAACTGACAGCTGATTGGAAAGTAGTGCAACACGCTCCTCGTGTCCTCCGCACGTTCAAAGCGCTCCCAGAGCCAGTCCAACGAGCGGTTGTGCCTCCCGCCAGAGAACTGGTGCAGGGAATGGCTGCTTTCGTTGAGCGATATGCAGAGACGGGCGGACTTCGCATTCAAACGCGTCAGGAACTCGAAGAGTATTGTTACTATGCAGCAGGCACGGTCGGTAATCTCATCACGAACTTACTGACACGAGGCGGGGTCACGACAGAGCGGCGTCAGCAGCTATATGATACCGCCGAGGAGTTCGGGCTTCTGCTTCAACTTGTCAATGTATCGAAGGATGTCTATGACGACTACACTGATGAGGATAACGTCTACCTGCCCGCGGAGTGGTTGAGTGCTGAGGATGTGCCACAGGAGAGTGTCGTTGACCCCGAAAACAAGCAGGGAGCAGCAGCGGTCGTTCAGAGAACGGCTTCGCTTGCGAATTCTTTTTTGGATGATGCAGAGACGTATCTTCAAGCACTTCCAATTCGAGACGGAAATACACTCGAAGCTTGGGCGATTCCGTTTTTATTGGCAGTTGGGACGCTCCGAGAGCTCCTCGCTCGCCCAGAGGATGCTCTTTCAGAGGCAGGGGTAAAGATATCACGTGAGGAAGTGATTGCAGTCGTCAGCGAACTCTCCAAAAATGCTGAACGAGAAACGTTGGGTGAGCTGCGAAGCCGTATTTCCGAAGAGCCGTATCATCGAAGTGTAAACTTGGGTTCGGGTGAATGACTACACATACTCGTTTGGGTGGGTTTTTAATCATCGATAAATAACTCGCCCCCATGGTATCTGAGGAGACACCCGAGGACCACGGGCATGGCCACCATCTCCCTGCTGTCGAGGACTGGCCGCGCGGCTTTGGTGAAGCCAGTTGGTGGCCATTCGTAACTGCTGTTGGTGGAACAGGAATCTATCTGGCAGCGGCGCTCTACATTATGAGTCGTGGCGATAACCCGGCTGTTGATCCGTTGTATGGCCCTGCAGCCATGGTCAGTGGTGTCGGAATATTTCTTATTGGATTGTATGGGTGGGTGTATCATGCGTTTGTGAGCCACTTTTGGCAACGCGAGGGGTCACAGCAAAGCGCAACCAAACTTCGCTTCGGTATGTTGGCGTTCCTTGGGTCAGAGTTAGCAACGTTCGGAGCGCTCTTCGGATACTACTTTTATATCCGCAGTGGTGACTGGGAATCAATCTTTGTTGGAATCCCCAATCTCACAGGATCACTTGTCCTTATCAACACCTCGTTACTGATTCTTTCATCACTCACGCTTCATTTTGCTCACGTTGCGATTCGGAATGGGAATCGCCGTCGGTTCTTGCTTGGACTATTTACGACACTTCTTCTTGGATTCATTTTCATTGGAGGACAAGTATACGAGTACTATGAATTTATTATTCACGAAGGGTTCACGCTCACCTCCGGGTTCTTCGCCTCGGCTTTCTTTGGGTTGACAGGTCTGCACGGCTTGCACGTGAGTCTGGGCGCTGTGTTACTTGCTGTGGTTATGCTTCGCGCACTGCTTGGACAGTACTCTGCAGATCGACATGTCTCAGTGAGCACTGTATCGATGTATTGGCACTTTGTCGACGTGGTGTGGATATTCCTCGTCGTTGTTCTATACGTTGGGGCAGAGGCACCGAGTATATGACAAGAAACCATTAAGAATGAAACGGCCTAAACTCTACCAAGGATGAGCAACTTCACCGAAACTGAAAAACAGATCGTAAGTTATCTCCGCGAGAGCGTTGCTGCGGGAGAGCAGTACTTTCGAGCAAAGAACATTGCTGATGCAATCGGACTCTCTGCAAAACAGGTGGGATCAAGGCTCCCCCGGTTAGCAGAGAAGACTGACGAGGTGGATATTGAGAAGTGGGGCCGTGCCCGATCAACGACTTGGCGTGTCACGCGCGGGTAGGCCAATGAACCGCTTGACGCTGTGAAGTGCTCTGTTCTTTCTGCCGGATTGTTTTTGACGATACCCACTGAATGATTGGTATGACTGTTCGTCTACGCCGTGTTTTTGAGTTCGACGCTGACCCCGAGGATATTTGGAGCTTTATCGCTGACCCAGCGAATCGTGCTGAGGCGATAAGCGTCGTCGCTAAGTACGATTTGGATCGGAAGAGCACAGCCGCTACATGGCATATTGAACTTCCGATTCCACTTGTTAGTACAACGACGACGGTTGAAACACGTGATGTGTCACGAAATCCGCCTGAGCACGTCAAATTCATCGGTAAATCAAACGTTCTGCGGGTGAGTGGCGAGCACACGATTGAACCGACTGATACCGGTGCAAATCTTATCAATGAGTTCATCGTTGACGGACGAGTGCCAGGTGTTGAGCAGTTTTTCAAGCGGAATCTCGATACAGAGTTATCGAATCTTGAGAGTGCACTCCGCCATGAGGTTGAGTGAGTACTCGCTATCGCTTGTCCGTGTCAGATCGTGACTGATGACTCTTACCTTGGAGTTATGACCGGGGGAGAGAACTGGAGAGTGTAGGAAGTCATCATCGATTGCGCTGGTGCCTCTCCCTGTGGCTTGCTCAATCTGGATACTCTCTATCCAGCGACCCATCATAATCGAAATTCACAGATAGAAGCTCTTCTTGGATTTAGTGACCGTTGAGTTTAAACACCCATATCCCTTGATTACATACGCCGGCACGACGCTTTTCTCGTCGGACGTCGGCCAATACAGTGCTCGTCGTTACCACAGATCTGGGGTCACCTGTGGACTGCCCCTTGCGCCGCACAAAAGGGTTCCTCGTCACCCTTTACACATTGACCTCCGCACCCACATCCTCGGCCATCTTCCTTATCTCACCCTTCAGAACGGTTGCATTGAAGTCGTGGTCCGGTCTGATATTAACGAAGTCGATGAATCGAAGCGCAAAAAGTAACATCTCAGCATCATACGATTGCCGCGCCGCGGCGACGGTTTCCTTTTCGCCGAGTAAGGCACTTATCGCACCTAATGCAGACGCGACGTCGTATGCTTTCGCCTGCTTGCCGCTCCCTTCGCGTACGCTTGTCGCATCAATGAAGTATACCTCTTCATCAACGAGTAACACGTTTTCTGCTTGCAAGTCTCCATGAATGATACCTGACTCATGCATCGTCGCAAGCATCCTGAATACCTCTGGTGCATGTTGAGTGACTTGCTCTGTATCAACTGCGCTGAGTGGTTGAAACGTTGGTAAATATTCGAGCATGACAACGCCGAGTCCATCGATTTCAAACGCATCAACGGGGGTGGGAACATTTAATCCGCTTTCCCGCATCCGTTCCGTTGCTTCCAGTTCGTAGGTTGCCATTTCATATGGGGTCGAAAAGTGCTGAAAGAATCCCTCGGTTCCTGACGAGAAAGCACCCATATTTCGCCCGGTGGTGAATATGGCGTGTATCAGCGAGTTTTGCCGTGAGACGATCTTTACGAACCAGCGGCCATTAATTATAAGCGGTGTCGATAACCAGTTATTAGCCTCCAATTGACGGATGTCGCTTATTTCACAATCATAGCGGGTCGCGATCTCCTCGGCTACGAGTTCGATCCGTGACCACTCTACTGTTCCTCGGATAAGTTCACGGACCTCCATGTTACATGTATGTTGCCCGTCAATAAATAGTCTCGTCCAATCGTGTGTCCGTTTTCCCAGAATGACGCTTTGAGATTAAGCCAAACATCGTATCACGTATCATCCGACGTATTGGACGGTCTGAGGATGGTAATTATACGTTAGATGACGTTGGATGTGTCCCTCTTTTGAGTCTTGTTCGTCAAGAGAGAAGTAGGAGTCCAATCGTCGAATTGACATAAATTCCAAACTGACACGAGCTATCATCTTGGTGATAGCTCAAAGGGGACCGCCAAGACAGTCTGTGCAGTCATTCCTCACCGTTTCGGATCGTGAGCACGGGGACTGGTGATTGCCTAACCGTTCTCTCAGTTACACTCCCGAGGAGATACCGGTGTAGCCCAGTTCGCCCATGGGTGCCCATTACAATGAGGTCAAGATCGTTCTCTTCTGCATAGTCAATGATTGCAGTATCGGGAATGCCAGTGATAACCTCCGTCTGAACACTTAGTCCCTCGCTCGCTGCCTCGTCGGCAGCCTCACTGACAACCCCCTCTGCCTGTTCTTGCAGTGTTGACTCAATTTGCGCTGGTGAGACAGCAGGTGATCCATGGCTAATATTTCTGGAATCGACAACTGACAGCAGATGTAGACTTGCATCATACTGCTGAGCGATGTCTGTTGCATGTTCGACAGCGGCACTCGCACACGCACTACCGTCGGTCGGAACGACGATTCGTTCGTACATAACAAATCAATTTTAGAGATAAATAATAAATGTACGTGCTCGTGAGGGAACCATATCTATCATTGATGACGTTTTCAACGTTGATCAAGGAGTCCAACTCCTACTTTAGCGGGTCCTATCGATCTTCACCTGCGTTTTCGCAGATAAATCTAACCTCACATATCAGGCGGTGACAATTATTCTGTTCCCCTTGACGTGAGTCGTCGGCGTTCGCGGTCAAGCACGAGGACTTCAGCAAATTCGAGGGGGACCCTCCGATCTCAAGGAACGAACAGAGTGAGTGAGTGGGTTGAGGAGAAAACCAACATGGCACAATACAATCGATACACTGCGACCGACTCTCGAACGTTCAAATACCGTTTCCCTTCCTGTGAACTACCCCACCCTACTCAGCCGCTGACGCGACTTCGTTGAGGGTAGGGCTTCCTGTTTCGACGACGGTGTCAGACGGCGTCTGACAGCCCGTGAGATTCTCTCTCACGAACGCGCTTTCCATCCACAACATCGAAAGCACCCGATGAAGTGAACAGAGCGAGCGCAGTCTCCACAGGCGTCGTGGCTTCGGACTGTCCCGGTCCTATCTTTTCGAAACCGCGTGACAGGAGTAATTAACATTGTGGTTCACGTTAGCCTGTGGGACTGTGACAGAACAGTGTAGGATAGATGATGACGGTGCTGTATCCCCGCCCTACTCGCTCGCCTATGGCTCGCTCCTTGAGGACGGGGGCTGAGCGCCTGCATTCAGCTAAACGGTGGGTGTGCGTCGAACCGCCGTCAAACTCGCTGGGCAACGCGACGCACTCCAGCGAACCGGCGAGGAATACCTGTCCTGCGCGAACCGCTGACCACTGAGGTGTTGTCCAACACGCCGTTCACTGAGTGTAAAACCCACGGCAGGCATTTCATACGCGTTGTTTTGTATCTGATTGGGATATTCGTCGTGAGCCTGTGGCTGGTGATGTGCTGGCTGCCCCACAGAGACTTCATACCAGTTCGTGGAGAAGTACAGAGTCAGCGCTGCTCATTACACCTGTGTCTGTAGTCGTCTATCGCATCGGGCATTTTTTTGAGCTAAACCACTTCGGGGTTAAGTGTTCCGAGAGACGAACTCGGAGTCATCACGGCACTAATTTCCGGATACGACCTTCCGATATCTGTCTTGACTACTTGTGATCATTCCTCGTATATGATGTTACGTCTGGATAAGGGGTGGTTCGTCGTGATTCGCTATGATCCGATAGCTCACTGTGTTTTTGTTTGTCTCCGTCTCTCACAGTTACCGGTTAGACATTTTCGGCATTTGCAGCGCAAGGGAACTCAGCAATCATCTAATCGTAAACGGAGCTAAAATATACCCGACTCTCTATTTTTATCAATAATGGTAGATCCCACCTCTGATCTCGGAGAGGATGTCGATGAGGAAACAGCACCACGGTGTGCAAACTGTGATTCGCCTATCGTCCACGAAACGACTCACCAGGTGGTTACGTGGGTTGAGGATGGGTCTGCGCAACATCTGCACTTTTGCTCTGCAGAGTGTCGGGAAGTGTATCAAAACTGATGCTCTGAGCGAATAAAATCTACAGAAGAGCAAAGCGAGTATCTCGGTTCTGTTCCTGATTGGAAATCAAAGATTTCCGTTTTCGTTCCCGCACTGACGCTTTGGGTCTCAAACCACGTGAGACGGTGGAGCCGACATGAAGGTTCCTGACGCTATCTCACTGAAAAAAGACAGTCAGAGAACTCAACAGACGGGTGAAAGATCTTCATCCAATGCTCACTTGTCGGTTTCGCTTGGAAATGCGACTCCTTTCAAACTCGCTCGGTGTGTCACGGGAGTTGTGTTGTTGGGTCTAAAGCGAGTCGACGGACACACCGCGTGTTCGGGTGTTCATTTCAACCAATCTGTCATGGAAATATCAGGAAGAATTCAATCCCTCTGCCGGTGCCGTGCGGCCCAAACGGGGCTCGCGATGGATTTTACATCAACCAGGCGTGTGCAGTGAGTTTAGGACGCTCAACGATGCTCATTGTTCTGGCGTTGGAATCCGATCGTACAGGTATCCAACGGTGATCACACACACAGTCAGTCCAAGAACGATAATTAACGCAGAGAAGATCAGATCGAAGCTCAGTCCTTGATCCCGTAGCAATCCAACCGTCCCACTGCCTAATGCCTCCAGGAACAGAGAAATGCCGCTAAATACTGCATAGGCACTCGCACGAATATCGCTCGGCAACACGCTCAAGAGCCACGTGTCAAGGGCTGGAAAAAGCCCATGAATGGCAAACCCAATTCCGACTGAAGACCCGATTATCACAAGTAGGTGTTGCGTAAAAATAAAACTTGTAACAGAAATCACAAACAGACTCAACAGGGAGATAATGTACGGGATTGTCTGAAACCGATCAACAAGACGCCCAGATGCCCAGAATGCGGGGACACCTGCAGCAAAACTCACTGTCAATAATCCGCCTGCAGTTGCCTGTGTGACTAGTTTCGAATCAACGAGATATGAGACATAGAAATTAAATAATCCCTGCCAGATGAATCCAGCTCCCGTTATCATTACTAAGCCGATACCAATTATCCGCCAGTGAGTAACGACCGACTGGAAGTCTTGGTCTGGACCCTGTCCAATCGTCTCCGTGCGATTGCGTGACTGTACGGCAAAGATAATCGTGATAGCCGCAGCACAGAGCGAAAGCCCCCAAAATACGATTCGCCATGTACCTATCTGGAGCGTCAAAATAACTACGGGCGCAGCAGTAACAGCAGCGACCTGTGCAGCGGTTCCATGGATCCCAATTGTTCGACCGACAGCAGTTGGGCGCAAATCACCTAACAGCGGAATTGCAGACACAAAATAGGCACCCGAAGCGAGACCGATAGTGAATGCTCCTATCTGGAGGTATTGGACACTCGTCGCAGTTGCAGTCAATGCGGCCGTCACAGAAAGCGCGGCCCCAGCAATAATGACGAGGCGTTCTCGGGAAATATGTGTTAGTAGATACCCGAGTGGAATACGAGGAAGCGCACTGCCGATCCAGACAAGAGCGGTGACACTCCCTAAGGTGGCTGGTCCAACGCCGAATGCAGTCTGAAATTCTTCAACAAGTGGAGCAAACACTGTCCGTCCAAAGTTGATGACAAAAACCAAACCGCACAGAGATCCGAAGAGGGTCCGACTCACACATGAGGTCTGCCGTGCCAGCACAGAAACCTTCTGACTTTCATCTCAGTTGGTGCCGGAGGTTTTAGACAGCTTAGATGATACAAGCTAACATGATTGACGCTGACCGTATGGCTGCTATCGATCGAAATGCAGAGGCACTGGGGATTTCACGGCAGCAATTGATGGAGTCGAGTGGCAACGCGGTTGCGCGCCGAGTCAAATCAGAGGTTGATACGGGATCCACTGTCCAGGTGGTTGCAGGGCGTGGAAATAATGGGGGTGATGGATTTGCAGCTGCCCGGTTTCTGCAATCGTATGATTGTCGTGTCACGCTTGTCGGCCATCCTGAGCGAATCCACACCTCTATTGCAAGGGCAAACTGGGAAGCACTGCAGCAGACGAGTATCCCGACTGATACGGTGAGCGACTCTCGGCATGTTGCAATCGAATCACCGGATATGATTATTGATGCGATGCTTGGCTCTGGTGTCCGTGGTCCCTTACGAGAACCAGTCAGGGAGTTCGTGAGAAGCATTAATCAAGCTGAGACACCAGTGCTCTCGGTTGATGTCCCAACAGGGATGGACCCAGATACAGGAGAGATCACAGATATCGCTGTCAACCCGAGTGAAATCATCACCTTCCACAAACAGAAATCAGGACTTGAGGCAGTGACCGCCCCCGTTACTGTCGCTGACATTGGGATTCCAGCCGCTGCAGAGGAGTTCGTGGGGCCTGGTGATCTGTTGCGTCTCGGACGGTCACCGCAGAGTCACAAGGGTGATTCTGGGAAGATACTCATCATTGGCGGGGGTCCATACGCTGGTGCACCCGCGTTATCGGCACAGGCTGCCCTCCGGGCTGGCGCCGATCTCGTCAGTGTGGCATGCCCCTCCTCTGTGGCGGAGACTGTTCAAGCATATAGCGAGAATCTCATTATTCGACCACTGAAGGGAAAACGCCTCTCAACGGAGAATGAGACGACTCTCCAAGATCTGGCCAGCGAGCAAGATATCGTGCTCATTGGGCCAGGACTCGGCAATCATGCAGAGACGATGAATGCTGTCGAGTCATTTCTCAACTCATTCAATGGGACTGCCGTTGTCGATGCAGATGCGCTTGATGTCGTCGGGTCAATCTCAACCTCTGCAACTCATATTTACACTCCACACCAGGGTGAGTTTGCGAGAATGGGCGGCGACCCGCAGTCGGAGTGGCGCGAGCGGAAGTCTGCTGTTAAGCGTTTGGCGACTGAACTTGGCCAGACAATACTTGTTAAAGGAATGTATGATATTATCGCGAGCGATGAAATGGTCCGTGTTAACCGCACAGGAAATTCGGGGATGACTGTCGGGGGGACCGGTGATGTCTTAGCTGGCATTACAGCTGCGTTCGCCTGCGTATTAGACCCGCTTTCGGCTGCTTCTGTGGCTACATATGTGAATGGCAGAGCCGGTGATCGCGTTGCAGAGTCCAGAGGAGTCGGTATACATGCAACGGACATCATCGACGAAATATCAAAAATCCGTCAGGAAGCAACAGATTAGCTTTCTTCTGGATGAGAGTGAGGAGAGATCTCTGTGGCGACGACAGATCTCTTACTGCTCACAGGTTCCCGTAGATGACATCGGTCATCCATTTGCTTATCTGCCATCAGCGGCTTCTGAGGCCTTTCCGAGTGCATCCAAAGAGGAGAGACGCCGATGTTCGATTCTATTGATCCGAAATCAGTCCGACTCGCTGTCGGCCTCGATTGGTTGTGGACTTTTCGGCTGGTACGATGATAACTCCGTAAGTTCACTTGCTTTCGAACGTGCCTGTTCGATGATAGCTGGGCGTGCAGTGAACTCGATAGTAACTTGATCTGTTGCATAGTGTTTATTCTCAACGTGCCCGTGGTCGTAAATCCATGATACCAAACTCATCGACTCATCAGTCAGCGGTAACATGAGGCGCTCTTTTTGCCATGCTGGAAGCTCTTGCTCAATCCGGTCGGTGAGTGATTCAATGTTCACGTCCTCAGCTGCTGAGACGGCGACTGGATTGGGGGCTAAGGCGTCTAACGCTGCTACTTTTTTCTGGAGCTCAGTATCTGATATTAGATCTACTTTATTCAAGATGGTGATAATAGGGGCTTCATTACGCTCATAGAGTGTATCGTGGCTGGTAACCAGCTTTTCACGCATCGCATCAAGTGACTCAGAGGCATCGACAACTAATAAGACCAAGTCAGCTCGATACACCGAATCCAGCGTTGATTGAAATGATTCAACCAGCCAATGTGGCAACTCAGATATAAACCCAACTGTGTCGGTTAATAAAATATCACGCCGCTGTGTTTGCGCTCGACGTGTTGTCGTTCCGAGTGTGGTGAACAGTTGGTCCTCAGACTTCGCTGTTTTGAGTAGATCTGGGTGTTGGTCTTCGTTTTCGGTAATACTCAAATCACTCGCTAAACGACGAAGAAGCGTTGATTTGCCCGCATTTGTATAGCCTGCTAACGCCACCAAGTCAAATCCAGATTCCCGGCGTTGTTCACGCCGGGTTTCCTCTTTTTGAGCGATGGTTTCAAGATCTTGGGTGATCCGTGAAATTTGATTTTTAATATCTTGCTCACGACTCTCGTCGTACTCACCAAGGCCCATGAATCCAGGTCGCTCATCTCGTTTGGCAAGTGAAGCTTTGGCCTCAATACGTGGCAGTTCATACCGTAGCTCGGCCAATTCAACCTGTAACTGGGCTTTTCGAGTATTTGCTCGCTGGCCAAATATCTCCAAGATGAGTGTAAACCGGTCGATTACCTCGACACCGGTTGGAAGCTTTCCACCGATATTATATGTCTGATATGGTCCGAGTCGATTATCAATAATGACTGCCTCAGCACCGCTCTGGTTCACTTTCACTGCCAGTTGATCAACCTTCCCCTCACCAAAGTGGTAGGCGGCGTCCTCGTCACGAGACTGTGTCAGTGTTCCGACAACGCTGTATCCTGCGGCGATGGCAAGGTCTGTAATTTCGGATAGATCAGCTGTCTCTGTACTTGGACATCGGGCAGCAACGATTACTGATGAGCTGTCTGTCATTGCTGTTCCTCACGATATGTTGCGGGCGTGTGTAGTCCTAACACTGTGCTCGAACACTATTGAATATCGATGCACTTGAACGCTTACCCCAAATGATTCCCGCGGCCCACAAGCGACTTATACTGAGACAGAGGATTACTCAAAACAACAATGGATATTTTACAATTGTCTGTGGATCCCACACAATTAGGCATTGAGTTCGGGAGTGGTGCAATTATTGGTGGGATTATTGGGTTCGCTGCCAAGAAGCTCGCAAAGATAATCGCCGTCATAGTTGGGGCAGAACTCGCTTTATTTAAATTTCTTGAATCACGCGGAATCTTAACTGTTGATTGGGAGCGCCTCACTGCAGGTGTTGCTGACTCGACACAAGTTGCAGCAGATGGGTCGCCGCCCGACTGGATCTCAACAATTCTGTCAACACTCTCGATTTCGGCTGGTTTTACTGGCGGATTCTTAGCTGGATTCAAAAAAGGATGATCAGACTGTCTTTATTTCATCTTTATCTTTGATGATACGTGACTCAGCCTCGCCAGAGGTGTATTCATTTACCAGGTCGTAGAAATCATTCTGCATACCTGCAGGGAACGTAATAATCCCTACCCACGATCCATCAGCCTGCCATTCCTCCCGCTCTAACTCGCCATACCCCCGAACTTGTGCCTGTGTTTTACCAGCATATTCGGCCGGGATCTGAACAGCGACGGTTACTTCCTCAAATCGAATCGGAATAATCGGCCGAAGATCATCAAGCGCATCGTCCACCTGCGTTTCAACGGGTTTCATTGGGTCGACTCGAAATCCAGCCTCCTCAAGTGCTCGCTCAATACGCTCAGGTGGATGAGGGGCATTGTCCATCTGCGGATTAACTGCATTTCTGGCAATCCGGTTAATGAGTTGGCGGCGCTTTTGTTCTTGCATTTCAGCCCGCTGTTCGGCTGTAATCTGTATCTCACCTCGTTCGACAACTTCTGGAATTATTTCGAGTGGGTCTGTCGTTTCAAAAACGTCCTGAAGATCATTCTCTGCGGGCCGGTCTCCCCGTGATGCGTTCTCGAATACGTCCTCGGCTGCGATAATGTCTTCAAGATCGCCTTCAAACTCGCCACGTTTCATGTCCAGTGCTGCATCAGGATCGATGAGTACCTCGAATCGCTCACCATGAGACTCAAATCTCGCAGTAACGGCCTCTTCCAGTGAAATCATATCAGAAACTACTCACTGCGTACTAAAAAGGCCACTATGCCACCTGGAGAAGATTTGAATCTATTTAAATCGACTCAGGATCTCAAGAATTTCGTCCTTCTCTTGGACGCCAATCAACCGTTCGACTTCTTCTCCATCTGCATAAAACTGAAGTGTCGGAACTGAGCGAATCCCCTCATCTCTCGCGAGGGTTTGTAACTCATCGATATCGACTTTCCCGACTAACACATCGGTTTCTTCGGCAATCTCCTCAACTGTTGGCTCGAGCATTTTGCATGGCCCACACCAGTCAGCGTGATAATCCACAAGCACGCGATCGCCCGTAGCCACCGCTTCTGAAAACTCACCCTCAGATTCGAAATGAACTGGTGACGCCGCCTCATCTGGAATGCTCATACAGAGACTATAATCAGGCAGCCATTTACTTATTTCGCGGATGTTCGGTGATAGAACACACTGTTACGCTCCACAATATCCTGAGGGTAGGTGTATGTTCTCCCTACAAAGATCGCCAGGAATCTGTCCAATCACACAGGGTTGGATCTATTCTCGGGTGAACATTGGCATAGAGTCACTGATTCGGCCTACCTGTTGATGACACCGCGCGAGACAATTTCGTTTCGATAACGCAGCTTCAAACAATCGCGATACCAAAGAGAGTGTCTGTTCAACACGAGTACTCTAAGAGGACACCGTCGTCAATCGTAGCCACGTTTTCAAGTGTGAGCGTATCCTCTGGGAATCTGAATCCATCACCATCAGCTAATGTGGGGGCGTCTCGACCGCCAATGATGATCGATCCAACATACACAGTAAGCGAATCAACTGCTCCGATATCGAAAAAAGAGAAAATAATTTCACCACCACCTTCGACAACTAGGTGTTCAACTCCCGAGTTATCTAACTCAGTCAGCAACGTCTCGATCGACACCCGCTCAGTATGAGTATCGATAATCTCAGCACCTGCCTTCCTCAGTGCTTGTTTTGAATCACTTTTGGCACGCTTGGAAACAACAATAAATGTTTTTGCTTCACTGTCAAGAATACGTGCATCAGTCGGTGTTCGGCCGGTAGAATCAAGCACGATTCGGTGTGGGGACGCCGGCTTCCCATCTGCCCTGCGGGCATCCCGAGCCTCCTCATCATCTAATACCAAGTGAGGATTATCAGCCATAACTGTCCCGACACCAACAGCGATTGCATCGCATTCTTTGCGTAGATGAGTGACTCTCGCGAAATCGTCTGACCCGCTTATTTTGACTTGCCGGCGCTCGCGCGTTGAGAGTTTCCCGTCGACACTCATCGCTGCGTTGACCTGAACGTGCACATGGATAAAATACACGCCGAGAAATTGAGCCTTCGGGTCGCAGCCAAACGAGCATAACAGACGGACAGGACTTATGTAACGGTATCTAATATTATCTCTCACAATGACGCCGAAAGTACAGATGTTGGGGTGGGGATTCCCGCCGAATGTGAGTGGTGGGCTTGACACACATGTCGGCGAACTTTTCGACGGGATGCGTGACCGGGGTGTTGAAATAGAGCTTGTACTACCCGAAGAGTACGCCCCAGCGGACCGTAACGGTATTATCGGCGTTCCGACAGGTGATGGGGATATTATCACACGCATCGGGAGACTCAGTGCAACGTTTGCGGAGCGAGCAGATGAGGCAAACATCATCCATACCCACGACTGGTTTGGATATGGGCCAGGATCTCGGGCCACTGCGAACACAGATGTGACATGGGTGTCAACGTTCCACTCGCTCTCAGCTGATCGGAATCGAACTCCACCTGAGCGTGAGGTTGAAACCGAGCGGCGGCTTGCGCGACGAGCTGATGAGTTGATTGCGGTCAGCAAATTAACTGCGCGCGATGTCAAGGAAAATTACGGCTCAGAGGCAACAGTCATCTATAATGGGTTTTCGACCTGTGAGACAACCGGAATCGATTATAAATCTAAGCTCGGTATCGATGGACACATGTTGTTTTTTGTGGGCCGGCATACAGACCAGAAGGGTATCTCGCATCTCGTCTATGCAATGGATAAACTCCGACGCGACGACGTCACTCTCGTCGTTGGGGGTTCAGGACACCTGACTGCACAATTAAAGCAATTCTCGAAGGTACTTGGTATCGAAGACAGTGTTGAGTGGGTTGGATACGTACCAGAGGAAGAACTTGGTGATTATTATGCTTCTGCAGATTTATTTATCTCACCATCACTCGCTGAACCATTCGGAATAACAATCACCGAAGCCCTGTCAGCAGGAACTCGGGTTGTCGCAACAGAATCTGGAGTCAATGAGGTCTTGCCTGAGGATTCCGTCATTGAGGTTGAGCCAGACTCAACATCAATCGCTGCGGGCATCAAGCGCGGCCTTGAATTGCAGGGAACACCGGAATATACTCCAATAACGTGGGATGAAGTCATAGAAGAAACGGTCGATTTCTATCACTCAATTCTTTGAACATTGCTGCGCATTCGCTGTCTAACGAAGCACTCGAATATCACTCACGGGCTCTGGATGGCGAATCTGATAGCCATCTGCAGTGGGCGTGAGCCCCTCCTCAGGTAATGGTGAATTCACCGGCTGGTAAGGGCTGTCGCCACTTGCTGATTGGTATGGAGATGATGAAGACCCGCTATACGGGGTGTCAGATGTGCTCCCCTGATATGGGCTTGAGTTCTGCGATTGGTACGGTGAAGAACTTGCTGATTGATATGCGTCGTCGGAATCGTTTGAAAGACTCTCCTCAAAGTTCTCTGGTGGAAGATAGACCCGCTCTCCCGAATCAGATCGCACAACGACTGCTGTATCGCGCTCGCCAGCGACCGAAATATATGTTTCATTCTCCTCTATGGTGACTGTCACCGATACAGCATCAGCGTTGGATTGATTTTCTTCGTCCTGGGTAGCTACCATACACTCAAATGTGATATCCAGTTCAATAGGCGTACCGCTCAATGATACTGTTACATAAAACTTCCGAGCTTGAAATTCACGTTTGATTTGCTTATCGGTAGTTGACGATGTGACCGGCGCGTATCCGCGAAATCGCACTCAGGTACCAGCTTGTCCTGTTGAGATAGCTGAATCGACTTCAACTGGACGAGACAAGTTTGAATCACTGCTC
>JAQCNF010000118.1 GCA_028275165.1 Haloquadratum sp. | reverse complement strand
ACTTGGAATGGCGGGTTCGACCTCCCCTTCTGCCGAACCCGGTTCCTTCGACACGACATGGACTGGCCGTTTCGAGACGTCGCTTACGCCGATATGATGCAGATTGTCGACCGTTTTGACACCAACGACCAGCGCGACCTCGTCGGCGTCTACGACGCGCTCGTCGGCGACAAAACCTGTGACCCGTTCGAGGACAGTGCTGCGGCTGTTGAGGCCTTCGAGGACGGTGACTGGCTCCCGCTACTCAAGCACAACCTCGCAGACATTCAGCGCACTCGTGAGCTGGCAGACCTGGCCGGGCGATTCGTCCCGAAATCCGACTTCTCGATGAAAAATCTCGCCCCACCCAGAAGTAGCTATAAAAAATAGAATTGTAATTTTTCAATCATCCATCGGAAGCCTCGGTAACTGCTCCACCAGCCAGTCAAACGCCTCAAATGCCACCATGACACCTGACGATCCGGGGATGACTACGCGACCGGAGGAAAAGATGAGGAACACGCTGTCCATCTTGTCCGGTCGGTAGACCAGTCCAGGGAACTGCTCGGGTTCATACTCCACATGTTCAAGTCCGAGTTGGATAGCCAGCGCATTCAGATTTATCGACTTACCCAAATCACCGACGACAACCACGTTCTTTACGCTGAACGTTGCCTCTACGTCTTCAACGCCTATTCTCTCCAGTTCACTGACGAACCAATCCCGCGTTTCCTCTGCATCGTCCACGGACTCCGCACCGGAGATATGGTAGCTTCCAGACTCGTAAACCGTGACAAGCGGGCCGTCCCCACGCTTGCGTATATAAGCGGTTGGCGTGTTGTACTCACCAGTCTGCGACTGCACTTCGTCGGCCTTGATATCCTCGCCGACAGCCCGGACGTTTAGTTCACGGCCAAACGTTCCTGCCGCGACAACATTCACGACTTTAGGCATTCACATAAACTGGGACAGGTCTGTGTTGTTCTGCTCCTCCTGACCGTCTACTCCAACCTCAAACGTGTTCGTTCCGAGTTCTTCCAGTGTGTTCACCTCCTCAACCATAATCTCGGTAGACATTCCCTTCTCATTCCGCCGATTGGTGACCTGCATCGTTAGATCTTGAAACTCAGCCACGTCTGTATCGATGCCCGCCGCCGCAAGCACAAGTTCATCAATGCGATCCTGTGCCTTCTCTTCACCGTTCTCAAATTCTCGATACGCTCTAGCCAACTCCTCAACAACTTCGCCCTCTAACGCTCGCAGGTTCAAACCGGGGACTTGTTGCGTCTCGTATGTCATCATCTCCAACATCCCACGGCCCTCATTGCGGCCCCACGTCTCTACTACGGCCTGATACACAGTTGAGTTGAGGTAGGCAAGCAGCGCCTCCTCATCTATATCAGCCGCAACGTCGAGACAATAGAGGCGATCGTTGACGATCAGGCCCTCGTTGCGGCTGGCGAACACGCGATACTTGAATCCCTTGGGATGAACGATGTCGGCAGGCTCAACGTTTCCTAAGTCGAACCACACGTTCCGCTGCTTGCATGTGTAGTTGTCATCGTATCCCTGTGCCTCGCCTTCCTCAATGTATGCGAGGGCGTTGTCGTATCCATCCTTACGCAACGCATTCTTCACACGCTGAGTGAGGTCTCCGCCGGGAACGTCATCTCGGGTTCGAACCTCCTCAATAAAGTCGTGAAGGTGGAACACGTACAGGTTCGTTGTCTCCTCGGTGAGCGGCACTCCCTTCTCCATCTGCTTGATCCACTTCACCAGCGGCGTCAGGAACCGGTCGTCAATACCGAGCTGTGACAGGTTCTCCTCCTCAATATAGAAGAAGTCGTTCGCACCTGATTTCAAGCCGTATCGACAGTCCTCCAGCAACTCGTCCAGCTGCACCATCATCGGGTTCTCTAGCAGCTCAATAAACTTCTGTGGGGCAGTCAGGTAGTGCCGGACTTTTTTTGTATCCTTGTCCATCAACGTACCCTGAGGCACAGCCACCGTGCGATAGGCCTCTCGATTCTGGACCAGTATTTCGCGGTCGTCATCCAATCCGTAATCAAACTCAACCGTATCGAGAATGTCGTCTACATCCATCGTGTCCCGAATTCGGATGAACTTCGTCTTATTCTTCCGTCGCTCCTCCTCATCCTCACACTTCTCCAACATAATCAACGCGCCATCGACGAAAGCGTCCTCGAAGGCCCGGGCACCGAACCCAACGACAGCCTCCAGCCGATACTCGCTGTAAATGAACTCCTGAAAGTCCTCACCGTATCCAGTCATCATCCACTTAGTGGGCATAATGAACCCAAGACGGCCACCCTCATCGAGGAACTGAGTGCCGTGCGTCACGAAGTACACATAGGCATCCGAACGCTTGCTCAACCGCTTATTACCGTCGTAATACGGCGACTTCCCGTTTGACGTGATTTGCTTCAGATGATTTCGGAAGTGTTCCTTGTTCGGGTAGAGACTTCCCTGATCGATATACGGCGGATTTCCAATCACGGCGTCAAACGTGCCGATAACTTCCTGCTCCTCGCCGTCGATGCGTGAAGTCTCCAAGAACTGTGTATCGGGATCGATGTTGAAGAACGAGTCGTGGAACAGGTGCAGCCGGTCGGTCTTTTCAGAAATGTTCTGACTGGCGAGATTGAGTGCGGTGAGATGGAGCGGGAACCGGTTGATATCCACCGCTACAAGATGATCGATGATTTTCTGATGACTACTGTCCGAAAGCAAATCTTTGATCCGTTGATACGCCTCAACGCAGAACGTCCCACTTCCTGAAGCTGGATCTAAGACGCGGGGGTGTTCCTTCCCGTTTCGCTGGATGGCCCACTCGGAAAGAGCCTGTGCTATCTTCGGATGGGTGTAAAATTGCCCGAGGGCTTTCCGTTCATCCACAGGAATAAGTTGCTCGTAGATTTCGCCGAGCAGGTCCTCGTCTAACTCCATGATTGACGCTACCTCGATATTCGAGAGGAAGTCCTCCAGAGTTCGGAGTGTCTTCTTGTTCTGCGGGAAGTCGGCAAACAGGCTCGCGCCGCTGTCGAAAATTGGTTCATAGTCAATCTCCTCAATGATTGTCTCGAACTGGTTCTGGACGTGGTTTTCAAGGTTTGAGAGTGTCGTCTCTTCGTGGAGCGAGTCAAGCGACATACCGGTCTTCGTCTCAATCTCCTGATCGTATTCCGGCTCGGTCTTCTCCCGGACAACCTCGTAGAACAGCACCTTGTTGGTCAGCAAGTAGGCGTACTGCTTTCCCGCGATATTGAATTGCTCTTCCTTGTTAAGAGAGCCATAATCGTTCTCCTGAATCCACTCATCAAACTGTTGGGTGAACTTCTCGTTCCGACCGTGCTTCTTCTCGGCAAGGGCAGCGTACGTCGGCCAAATAGAGGAGTGGTACGAGCGGAGAATCCCAACAATACGTTCGCGTTCGGTTTGATCCGGTAGCGACTCCTCCTCATGAACATGTTCTACAACACCGAGTAATTGAGGGATAGCCGCCTCAAGTTGCACTTCTCGTAGGTTGAAGTAGTAGAACTCCACATCAGCCATCTCGATTTCGCCCTGATCGTGGAAGAGAAACAAGTCAGTTGAGTTGCACGTTGCGAAGAAGTCTGCATCTAGTTCGTCTGTGTACCTCCGAGCCTGTTTCACTACCTCGTGATCGCGGGGATAGATGTCGTCATTTTTGACCTCGATTACGATCTCACCGTTCAGCGCGGACGGAATGTAGATGTCCGCAAATCCCGAATCAGTTGTCTTCTCGCTAATAGGTTCGTCAAAAAGCGTGTCGTTGTCCTCAATGTGGTCAAGAAGACGTGTGTACAGAATCCCGTGGAACTTCGCTTCCTTTGTACTCATCGTCTAAGTTTCCCCAGCCAACCGTCAAAGTATTTTTCACGTCTCGTCGAAGTCGGGTTCAGATTATTAGTCATATCTATTACAAATCCTTGACCAAATTATCGTTCACCTTTTTGAAAGTCACTGATATACTGAGAGACAGTCCGGCTTCCAACCCCGAGAGCATCCCCAATCTCTGAGTTCTCGAACCCCTGTGTTGCTAAGTACGCCGCCATCGCTGCCGTTCCCTCGGCTGCGATCACTGCCGGAATCCCTACCCGCCAACACTCGTCGTGGGTCGTCGGTCGCCACTTCAGTGGGTTCTCCAAGTCAACCGTTTCGACGATCGTCGCCCACAGCTGCGCGTATGTCTCGGCATCCCGAGGGCCGTCTTCAGTGCTCTCGAATACCACCACGCCCGGTAGCGTCCCCCGATTCATCCCTGTCGCTGCCCGAACCATCTCTTCGACACTTTCGACATCGACGTCTACTCGATCACTCGTTCGAGAAGGAACGTAGACGAATGCCCCTCGGAACTCGTAGATTGATCCCTCCGCAAAGTCGTCTCGAAGCTCGATGTCCACCACCATATTACACACATCGTGTAACTGGGTGACTCCAAAAGATAAATGTTACACAGTTAGTGTAACCTTCGACAGGGCGCCACCGCGAGTCAATAGGATGATTTACTCTAAATTGGCGCTTATTTGATTCTTCTGTCTTGCCGCGGCGGGCAAAACCCCCTCGCTCGCCGGCTCGCTCGCCGGTTTTGCATTCCCCCCCAGGTGCCGCGACCGCGGGAAGGCAGGATGAGATATAGTCCGCCCCGCAGCAGCGCCGCAAATCCATGATGACAAAAGTAGCCAAGGCAGTACGGATATTGCGATAACCTCCGACTCAACTACATCGAAATGTCTATTATACACCAATAAGTGACAGGTAAGTTACAGGAAGACGCGTACGAGCCCGGGTATTAGGGTAGAATGACAGTGATGCCTCTGGCTGGGAGCCGGTTAGTCGGGCGGAACCACCTCTGGGATATTATCGTCATCATCAGGAACATGTGGGTGATGATCGTCAAACGATGAATACTCTTGATATGCGTCTCTCAATTCGCTCACGTGCTCGGCCTGTTGGCACCACTCTGGCTCATCAAGTCGATGCCCTGCCTCGTGCATTGGCCTGATCGATCCGTGACACGCCTGCCGGTCGTCTTTGATCTCGGTCTTGGTTTCATCATCAGTATCAGCACCAGCATCATCATCACTCCCACCAGCGCTATCAGATCGGTCTGAGCGAGTCTGTGCGCCACTCTGACTCGATGACTTGTGTGACCCCCACCAACCGTCATCAGCCCCACCAGCTCTCGGAGAGGAGCGAGGTGTCGACGCGTCGGGCCACGGATTACCCATCTCCCCAGGATCGGAACTCACAGCAGCTCGATCATCAGGGTTCCACGTCTCATAGAGTGGGTGAGATTTGTCATTCTCTGGAGACTCATCGCTATCATCAGTCGAATCAGAAGCAGCATCAATATCAGTCTCACCGACTTCGGCATCACACGTTGCATCTGCCATATTGGTGAATCTCGTCCCCAACAGAGCAGGAGCAGCGTCACAGAACGCTGCCAATACCTGATCTTCTGTTTGGTCGGGAACGAACTCAACATCGGTCGCAAGTTGCCCCTTCATCCGAGTTGTGAGCTCGGACCGATCCGCGTTCCAGTCGTTGACTCCTGCATGACTCAGGCAGTATGTGAGTTGCTTGGTCAGGTCATCAAGCACAGCCGCCGAGTCACTAATCGAGTTACCATCTTCATCTATCTTCCCAACGGAGACATTACAATCGTCGTCTCTCTTTGTAATCCGGTGGAATACCCAGCCTGAGTGCTCAAAAACAGCCGGAACAACTGAATACGAAAACTGACCTCGACGAGCCGGGAAGAACAGGTGGAAGTGTGGCTCATATTTGAGATACTGGTACGGATCATCTTCTGTGAGGACATCTTTCCAGGTCATCTCTCCCTCCCCCTCCGCTCCTCCGTGACTATACTGATCTTTCCGAAACTTCTGCTTGATCCGGAACGGATGGTAGATAGCAGCGAAGCCTTCGATGCCCCAGTTGTACTTGAGCAGTTCTTGCAGGATCACCAGCGCTCGCTCCACAGGCTGATCTGAGTCAACTAGAAACCCTGGGAGCGATGCAACGACGTGATTCTGGTCGATTGGCTCACCAGTACGCTTGTGCAGAATTCGACTGAGACTATCTAACCGCCCAGCGTATCTGAGCACTTTTCGTTTGATCGAAGTCGGCCAATCACGCGAGCAGGTCGGGGAGGCACACGATCTCCCAATATATACCGGTTTGCCACAGCCTTCAGACTCGGGATTGTCAGGATGATTCAGACACGCGAACGCGGGAATATTGTCACCGCAGTTATCATATTTTTTCCCATCTTGTCCGGGGAGATCGAGTTCTGGTAGTCGTGTCTCGAGAGTGGATTTGGTCCGGTCGCGCTCAACAACATCACCACGACTCGGACCTGGCTGTCCCCGGCCGGATCGAGAGAGTTCACGGATCTCTACGTCAGCAGAGTGATCCACAGTAGTACTGCTCAACAGTGAGCGAGCGTAATCAGGTAATCCATCAGTGTCAGCTGTATCAGTAAACCCGTAAACAATACCGGGTTGATCACTCAGTCCAGTCCCGTCGAAATTCTCGACGCTCATGGGCTAAACCCCCAGGATAGCAGCACAACTAACGATACACACAAACTAAGACGCTGGACCACAGAGGAACGGACACGGCCCCACTTGATCGACGAGTCAGCGCAGAGTTCCTTGCCATAGGGTGCGCTCGCTCGGGTGGCCCGTGTCAGTCCCCCCACTTTGGGGACTGAGACGTACATTCTGAGTGGCTACTCTAGTCGCCGTCACCTCCTACGACTTTCTTGACACTCAACTCAGCTTCCAGGATTACCTTTTCATCATCCTCAAGCTTGTGTAATCCGAGGGTCAGTCTAGTGTTCTTGGGGATCGAGCTACGGAACTTCGGAGGACCGACTGCGAGTTCGGTATGGGACGTCTCGTCGTAATCAATCTCGGCCATACGCAATACAATACCCCTACCACAATAATCCTTTCTGTGGAACCCCTACGTTATATTTCCCACTAGATACACCCCTTAACAAATACTTAGAACGGAGTATCGTAACAAGGAGAAAAAAAAACCGCAGTAAGGCGTCGTGATAAGAAAATAAACACGAATAGTGCGATAGAAGTATTTGTTGAAGCGTGCATATTACACCTCCAAATCAATACTTCTCAGCGTATTTTTGCATAAGTTTTAATCCCATGTAGAACCACAATGTGGTATGCGCGGCGTGAGAATCAGCTGGGATCCTGTTATGGACGTCAACCTAACTGAGGAGCATATAGACTACCTCGATGAGGTTGCTGATAACCGGGGAATTAGCAGAGCGGCGTTATTGAGAAAGTGGATAGCAGCAGGAGAGCGAGCAGAGTCGGCGGTAATACCAGATTTTGAGGAGACCTCGTCTGGCCCGACCGCCCATCGTGATCCTGTTGAACAACTGTTCCTCAACGAGCTCCCGGATACTGCAGACGAGGCTATGTCTGTTGACCAGATGCGTTCAAAACTGAAGGAGAAGATAGATGCCGAGGTTATGACGCTCTACCGCGAGTCAGAAGACATTGCGCTAACTGATAGAGGTGATATCTATGCCGATGCAGAATGATGAGGATGTTGAGGCTGAAATGCGTGAGGTGGCACAGGATGCAGCTGACATCGATGGTCCGTTTGTACCCGGCGTATTGCGCACAGATATCGCTGATGCTGAGGAGTTTGGTGACTTCGCGTTCTACGCCTGGGAGCGCTACTATTCACAAGACAAGAGCAGTTTGACAATCAAGGGCTTCTTTAATTCAGTCTCGAAACTGGAGGAGTTCTTGGAGCAGTCAAACAGGGTCAATTGTAGTGCGACTGATATTGGTACGAGGGGCGCTAAACGATTCAAGCAATGGCTTACAAACGAAGTGACGAAAGAAACAGCTGCAAACTATATCAATAAGCTTGATAATATGGCGCAGTTTTACATGAGCAAAGGATACTACCCCGGCAACCCGTTCAATAATCTGGCTGATGGAATCGACACTAGCAACAGTAGGAATGCCTCGTCGTCTTTCCAAGATAACGAGCGTATAATTGTTGACGATATCCGGCTCCGAGAAGCGATCCAGATGGCTCATGGCTCTCAGTTAATCGTCTTGTTAGCTGTATTGGTGAAAACAGGCATCAGAGTGTCTGAGACGTGTAATCTTGACTGGGAGGACATTAATCTCGAGCATAGCCTCGCAGACGATCTACTCCCCAGTCCGCGCACCGAACTAAGTGATATGCCAGATCATATTTACATTGATCCGGCCAAGGATGAGGACACGTATCGGTCCAACACAGGTGGAAATAAGCGGAAAGTCGGCACCGAAATCCCGATTGACGGTGAGTTGAAACGCCT
>JAQCNF010000116.1 GCA_028275165.1 Haloquadratum sp. | reverse complement strand
TCGCCAATATCGAATCCAACCCGAGTCGGGTTCTCGGGCATCTCAGTCGTATCTTCGACCTCGTATTCGACAGCAACGTCGAGTGTCCACGCCTTGCGATGTTTCTGCAAGCGAAGTTCGCCTCTTTCGTACTTGATTCCTCATCAAGCAAGTCGTCCCACAAGTTCAGGATCCACTTGATGTATGCGCGCTGATGCTCCGCGTAGTCCGTAATCTCCCGCTCTGCAAGCTGTGTTGCTGTTGGCTCAGGAACAAGCGGAATCCCCTGACAGCGTTGTGGTTGCTCGCCCGAACCTTCCTTGTTGGCTTCGGTCATACGCTGTCTCCATCGTCGGAGACAGAGAAAACCGCCAGACGGCAGAAGGGTGTTACGTCCTGACGGAGATTTGAACTCCGGTCCCTGGCTCCGCAAGCCAGGAGGATAGTCCACTACCCTATCAGGACTCATATAGAGAAATCCTATAACAACATATGAGAGTTACGATGCGTACGTCGACTCAATTTGTCGGTGTGAATGTCTAAGAAATGCGAGAAACCTTAGAGATTCAGATTGACCCATTCGCTTTTTGTGTACTGTATCCAAGCGGTTGAATAAGGGGGTCTCATTAGATAATCAGCATCGCTTCGAGAATGCTAATGACAACACTGACGAGCGATTCATCTTGACACGACGAGAGACAAGAAAATTCTTAAGCGGAAGCCTCGCTTGTGACTCACTATGCTTGAGGGTATTCTTTGTCAACGACATGAACAACGGTGCGGCTTCTCCGAGACGATCACTCTGTCTCTTGGGGTGAACTAAATGGGTGCAATTGAGGACGTCTATACGGATCTCGATACAGATATTGAGTTTGATGAATTCGAAACTGCGGTCGAAGAAAAAGTTGAGGAGATGGGCGGCCTGGCTGACGAAGAAACCGCAGCAATGCTCATTGCACATGAGATTAGAGATGATGAAGTCGAGGGTGTTGCTGATATCAAGCCGGACATGGATGAAGCAAAGTTCTTAGCGAAGATACAGAAAGTCGGTGAGATGCGAACATTTGAGCGTGACGAGGAAGAGACCGATGGTCACGTCATGAACCTAACAGTCGCTGATGAAACCGGGCAGATTCGAATTACGCTGTGGGATGAACTGGCAACCGATGCAGCTGAGAAGGTGAATGTCGGCCAGGTTCTCCGAGTCAGCGGTCGACCCAAAGAGGGGTTTAATGGGATCGAGGTTGATGTGAACAAGGTTGAACCCGCTCCTGATGAAGAGGTTGCCGTTGAAGCGCTGGACAGCTACCGCATTGAGGATCTCTCGCTTGGACTCTCAGATGTCAATCTTGAAGGAAGGATCCTTGACACGGACAGCGTTCGAACGTTCGACCGCGATGATGGAACGGAGGGTCATGTTTCAAACCTCCAGATTGGAGACCCAACTGGACGTACTCGTGTGACTCTGTGGGACGAACAGGCACCGCTGGCCAACGAGTTGGACGCTGGTGACTGCATCGAAGTCGTTGACGGATATGTGCGTGAGCGAGAGGGAACACTGGAACTTCATGTAAGCGGTCGTGGGGACGTGAACGTTATCGATAAAACAATCGGGTATGATCCACAGACGCGCGATATTGAGTCATTATCGATCGACGAGACTGTCGACTTGGCAGGCGGAGTCATTGAGATTGGTGATAAGCGGACATTCGATCGCGATGACGGCAGCCAGGGTCAGGTTCGGAACATCCGAGTGAAGGATGAAACTGGAGATATGAGAATCGCACTTTGGGGAGACAAAGCAGATCTTGATATTGACCTCGCTGATTATATTGTCTGTACCGCAGCTGAAATCCAGGAAGGGTGGCAAGATGATCTTGAAGCATCAGCTGGATGGCAATCCACAGTCACGAAGTTGGATCGCGACCCGCCGGGAGCATCAACACCGGATGACTCATCATCACCGGCGAACGATGGCCTCGCCGCTTTTGACACACCCTCAAGAACATCAGAAACGTCGGAAGCCACAGAGACCTCAGAGACCACAGCACAACCCTCAGAAGCTGTTCAGACAGCTCAAACTGAGGAATTTACTGGAACAGTGGTTCAAGCGGGCTCTCCTGTCATATTGGATGACGGGAGTGAGACACGTCGTGTCGTAACCGACAGCTCACTTCGGTTGGGTGAGCGCGTCACCGTCACTGGTCCAATTCAAGATGATAAAATAACTGCTGAGAGCATCGAACGTGAAGAGTAATTACCAGCCGCGTGCACGCTGTGTGCTGGAACGTAGTCAGCACCTCGCACGGAAAGGATTATACCCCGTTCGCACCGCACATATGGATATGAGTGTCGAGTTGCCGTTCGCCCCTGTAGACAGTATTATTCGTGCTCAAGCGGGCGATCTTCGGGTGAGCGCCGATGCAACTGAGGAACTGGCTCAGCGGATTCAATCCCACGGCGCGGAGGTGGCAATCTCGGCTGCAGAACAGGCGGCGACAGATAACCGCAAAACGTTGATGGCGGAGGATTTTGGCGTTGAACAGGTTGTCTCTCGGCGGGAAGTGACACTTCCAATTGCCCCAATCGACCGCATTGCTCGGCTTGAAATCGACTCGCAGTATCGCGTCTCGATGGATGCACGGATCGCATTAGCGGATATTCTTGAAGAGTACGCCACAAACGTTGCTGAGGGGGCAGCTATCTTAGCACGGCATGCCGACCGACGTACCGTGCAGGCAGAAGATATTCAGACGTACTTTTCACTGTTTGAGTAATCAATGCAGTTCGGATACAACGACGTCTGTCTCGCACACGATACGGGCAAGCGTCACCCTGAGACCGCCGATCGATTGCGTGCAATCCGACGCGCGCTCGCTAAACGCCATGGGGCAAAGTACGTCTCTCCATACAAAGCAAGCGAGCAGGCGATTGAAACTGTTCACGAATCTTCGTACATACAGGATATAAAGCAATTTTGTGCAAACGGTGGTGGCAACTGGGATCAGGATACCGTCGCATCGAAGCAAACTTGGGATGCCGCGCTGGCTTCTGCGGGACTCGCTCAGTGGGCTGCGCAAACAGCGTGTGAAGGGGCGAGCGGGAGGAATACGCCCTTTGCTCTCGGGCGCCCCCCTGGTCATCATGCTGTTGAGGACGATGCGATGGGATTTTGTTATATCAATAATGCTGCTGTCGCTGCACAGACAGTGCTCAATGATTCATCGAACACTGTCGAGTCAGCATTGATTTTCGATTGGGATGTTCACCACGGGAACGGGACTCAAGATATCTTTTATACTGACTCAGACGTTCTATATGCCTCAACGCATGAAGAAGGACTGTATCCAGGCACTGGAAAAATATCTGAAACAGGGACTGGTGGCGCAGATGGAACAACCCTGAATGTTCCACTGCCCGCCGGTGCCGGTGACGCTGACTATCTTGCCGTTATGGAGTCGCTGCTACGACCAGTGACCGAGGCATTTGATCCAGACGTGTTCATCGTTAGCGCTGGATTTGACGCTCATCGGCATGACCCCATCTCGCGAATGCGTGTCTCGACAGAGGGATATGCACTTCTCACTGAACGTGTTCGGACACTGGCAGACGATGTAGACGCTGCACTCGCGTTTGTGCTTGAAGGGGGATATGGACTTGATACACTCGCTGAGGGTGTTTCCATTGTTCATGAAACATTTGATGGAAGAGATCCGATGGAGCTTGATGATTCGATGCAGGACTCAACCACCCCCCTCATACAGTCAGTTAAGCAGGCACTCAAGTTGTAGTTCATCGAATTGCAAGGCGGAAGCCGACAGCTGTGAGCGAACGGTGCTCTTGATTACCTCTCGCGTTTCGATTTGAAAAGGCGTCTCACAGTCACAAGCGTCATGAAGGACAGGCTGTCGTCACTTGGCCACGACTCGGGACTTTCCGTCACGTGCGGGTGACTCACCTACGGCGCTGGATTGAAATATACGGCCAGTTCGGTTCCGAACTCATCAATGAGCGATACTAATTGTTCATTATCAACGACTGTATACTCATCTTGAAGTGCAGATTCGATGTGTGAACCCAAAGCCACATCGAATAGAGCTGTCGATTCGAGCAGCTCACGAGCGGTTCGGAACTCGCGATCACGTTCGACGACATATCGGTTACCCTCAACAAACGGCCCATACACATCAGCCTCAGCGTACCGACGATAGAACGTTTCAGCATGCTCACTTACATCGACTGGCGGACCAGTGTGTCGCTGTATCGCCGGCAGTGTCGCATGTTGTAGTTCAAATAAGAGGAGCGTCCGGTCAGTGGCTGCATGTGTCGATCGAATACAGTTGAAATCTCGTGCCTCCAATTCAGTTTTGATTCCAGATTCCGACTTCTCAAGCTGGGGGTATAGTTGGTCATCAACAATGGCGGGTGTGTCAAACACGACTCCGATTAGATCGGTCTTTCGACGCTGTAAGGCGTCTCGAAGTTCGGCTTTCGTGAGCGGTTCTAACTGTGTAGGAGTGAAAAATTCCATCGATGGCGAGTCAAGGAATTCACGGGCATAATGTTGGAGCCGCGCAAGGTTTTCAGCGGTGCAGACTGCTGCGACATTGCGCGATGGATCCGTCGGATCCACCATCACAAGTGGGTCATCGTGCGACTTCGTCTGATGGCTGGCAGGGTCGAACGACATCGGTAGACTCCAACGAGCTGCCTCTGAAATAAACTCGTAAAACTGCCCGTACTCAAGAATGAGAAGTTCAGTTAGATATCCAGAAAATCCTGCGGTTCGTAAATCGCTCCCATATATTCCAATTCCTTTCAGAAACTGTTTCGCGACCCGAATATCACTAGCCTGTGCAGCGGTGATTTTTGAGTTGAGATATTCCGTGTGGTGTGGTGTCCGGTCAACGGCAGATTTCGGTGGCTCCCCGGCAGCAATCTCATAACATGGGACGAGGTCAACTGCGAAGCCGCTGTATTCTCCTTTGATGTATGGATGTTCTGCAAACTCTGCGTGTCCCTCTGGAAGCACGGCACGTCCAATTTCGAGACCCTGTTGCTCAAGTGTCTCTCGATCAATCGTCTGTGGAAATCGGATAAATATGTCAATATCACGGTCGCCTGACAGCCACGTATCGCGGGCAGTTGACCCGACATGAACGGTCTCACCACTGACCTCACGAGTGTCGAGTTCCAAGTCAATACGCTGGCGGAGTTCGTCTATTGCCTCACTGAGGGCTGACCGCTCGGCCTTATCCGGGGTGACCTGCTCTCTAACATCCTCAAGAACGCCCTTGACCGATTCATCTGCTCGCATTGGGTTTGATACTCGGACAGTTGGCGAAAGGGTGTCGATGCAGACCTGGTTTGTCTAAAAATCAGGAAACGAAAGCCATATGATTCCTGCTAAATATATTTACTTACGTCGGAATGCCGTCGTAGCTCAGTTGGTAGAGCACCTCGCTGTTAACGAGGTGGTCCCAGGTTCGAGTCCTGGCGACGGCGTGCCCGTCTTTTGATATAATAACGCCTAAGACAGACACTCACTTGCAGTTGTATGTGGGCCCTTAGCTCAGTCTGGTTAGAGCGCTCGGCTCATAACCGAGTGGTCGATGGTTCGAATCCGTCAGGGCCCATGGTTTTGCTCACGGCAACGGTAGCGCAGGCACGAAGCACCTCCTCAGTGGATTTATGTCCGAGAGAGCTGCACATCGACACTATCCTGATGAGGGAATCAAGATGCCGATAACTGATCATTCCAGACAATCAATGTCGTACCAAGCAGAGTGAACGACCCCGCTACCCGCCGCTTTCGGTAGGTCCCTGAAGCAGGGCTTGCTGTCTCCACGACGTTGTTAGACGGCGTAACCCCTGAGATGGTCTCTTACGAATAAACTTACATCCACACAGAGGGACTCAAATAATATCCTCCGATGGTAAAACGCGAGAATTCCAGACCGCGTTGGGATATGACGGTTCGCAGTCACAGCCTCACCTGCTCTCGTGGGGCGAAACAACCCTCACGACGGTCAAACAGATGACCCGCTGACTGTGCTAACCAGCTGTTATGCCTCTCACTGCCATCTGTGGCGAGACTCGAAAGTCCATTTTGTTGATTACTGAATATTCTGTGCAGCGTTCATGTCCGTGTTCGGCCACCGTGTCGGACTCCTCCAATCATAAACACGCTGGTTATTGACTGTGTGTCCACACGACAAACACGAGTATCAGCTCTCAGCGGGAGATGGCAGTCACCAGAAACCGAAACAGGCTAAACCGCACTACATACATATACGAACGATATGGAGTGGCAATGGCATCGTCGTCCATGGCTTGCAGTCCTGTTAGGAGTCTTTGTTACGGGACTCGGACATGTCTATCTTCGGCGGTGGGGACGCGGTCTGACGTGGTTCTTACTCACTATCGCTGCTACAGCGCTCTTTCTCCCAGATGCGACACCTGCGGAACTCCTTGCTGGAGGCGGTGATCCAGTTCAACTAGCCCCTGCACTCGTTGTGGGGATTGCCAGTCTCGTGGATGTGTATCTGCAGGCTCACAAGATTGCAGAGCAGGAAGCATCCCCAGATAAGGAGCTAGAGACTGCTAACTGCCCAGAGTGTGGGAAAGAGCTTGATGATGACCTTGGGTTCTGTTCGTGGTGTACGACAGAGTTGAATCCAGACGCACGCGAGTGAACTACCCTACCCGACTCGCCAGCTGGCGTCGGCTTCTTGAGGACGGGGGCTGAGCGCCTGTAAACTGCTAAACAGGTCCCCGAACAGATTAGCAGGTATACCCAAAGAGATTGTTGAACTGATTCAACAGAGTTAGATTAGTCACGACTCGATTGAATGTGATGACACAAACAACCGTTGTGAGTGATTTTCACTCGATCAAACCACCTCTGCTCCGTGAGCCACTTGGCAGTCGTGTTGAGTTAGTCGTTGAATCGTTAGGTAGTCCAGACCGCCTTGTGGCTGCGTGTAAAGAACACGAGGCTGATGCCGTAATTACTGATATCAATACTCCTGTCCCAGAGACAGCAATCGATTCACTTGAAGTGGATATAATTGCGCGCGCAGCCGTCGGTTTCGATAACATCGATATCGAAGCCGCTCACACTGCAGGTATTACCGTTACGAACGCCCCCGGATACTGCACCGAAGACGTGGCAATACACACAGCTTCGCTTCTTTTATCAGGTATTCGAGCGATACCGCAACTTGATCACGACATCAAAGCTGGTGCTTGGGGGTCAGAGGCACTTTACCCTCCGCAACCACTTCACCGAACGTCCGAGAAGACTCTCGGGTTTATTTCATTTGGGGAAATCGCCCAACGGACTGCTGAATGCACGGCCGGGTTTGGATTTAGCCAGATTGCATACGACCCATACCTCAATTCGGAAACGATTGACAACCTCGCTGTTGATGTTGAGTTAGTCAATCTTGATACGGTGCTCTCAGAGGCAGACTATATCAGCGTGAATGCGCCAGAGACTCCAGAGACGCACCATCTTCTCAATTCGGACAGATTTTCACAGATGCAAGATCACGTCTTAGTTGTTAACACAGGCCGTGGTGGTGTCGTAGATGAAACTGCCTTGCTTAATGCACTTGATGAGAATGAGATCGGTGCCGCTGCTCTTGATGTATTCGAATCTGAACCTCTTGATGCAGGCAGTCCCTTAGCACAACATCCTGACGTGATTACAACTCCGCACATCGCATGGTACTCTGAGGAATCGATTCAGGAGCTCAACGAAACCGTCGCACAAAATGTCAGCCGCGTTCTTGCCGGGAAGACCCCGATATCACCTGTGGAACCGGAGTGGGCCTGAGGCATTTATACTCTCATCATCTCCATACGTGCTTCTTATTGTGTTTGCGAGAACCCCATACTTCTCAAAAGTGATGTAAACAATAACGAATGGATCACCTATTGGCCGGAGAATAAAAACCGCTCGGTCTTGCTCTGTCTCAGGCGCCGGTGAAGTCTCGTCACTGGTCTCACGCTGATCATCAACCCGCTGGAGCAACGGCTCAAGCGGTGTTGTACCACTCTGAAACTCGTCAAATAGATTTCTCACACCACTTTGCTCGGCAAATACATAGAGCGCCCCGTTCGGCTGGCTATCAGTCCCACGCGTAACCCGTCCCCGGAGACCATCCTGCTCACGGACAGCCGCCTGCCACAAAGTTGATGCAGCCTTAAAAACCGGCGAGATATCATCAATATACTCAAACGTCGTCTCTGATAGCCGCTTAAAATCCTCAAGCCGTGCATGCTCATTTGACCATGAGAGGGTTGCTTCGACGAGATTTCCTGCCGAGACCACAGATGCCGCGCTGTTCGATACCTTGACAGAGACAGGATTAAACTCTTTATTCATCCGGTCAGCTGGTGATTCTGGGACAGAAACTAATACAACAACCTCCGGATTGTGAGACCGATCAAGAACGCGAAAACGGCCGGTGGACTCGTGTTGCATGCGTAGCTTATCTGTTATTCAGCGTCAAAACGGCATCTATGGAGTGCACGCTCGCGAACGAAATCACTACATAGATGCTTACAGTCTATTTATCTGTGTCAGTTGATTCGTGGGCCAGTCGATCAGAGCGCGCGATGCAATGGCTTGAGTTAACCGCGGCATTATTCCTGGTCATACTATTCGCAATTGGTGTCTTTGATCTGGGTCTCTCATTGTATCAACTTGTCCTTTCGGGAAATTTCACTGATCCCATATCAGTAATTGGGCTCATTGATACAGTGCTCATTTTATTGATTATCGTTGAAGTATTTGAAACAGTCGTCGCTTCCAGTCGACAGGAACCCGTCGTTCGTATCGTCATCAATGCAGCGCTTATTGCCGTCGCGCGGAAGATAATTAGCTTCCGTCCCGGAGAATATCAGACGGTGGAAAATGCATTTATATCTTCTGCTTCGCTGACAATATTATTACTTGTGCTTATCATAGCCTTTTCAGCTGTCCGGAGGACCAATCTCGAATCTCTCCTTCCAGGCCAGTCTGAGACAGAATCTGATTAACTGCATACGTCCTCTCGCTCATATCCCAGGACCCGCACAGTGCAGAGTCGCTTAGTGGTGTGTTCGAAGAGTTACGAGAACGACGAGGAGAAAGCCTCGCGCTTGAGCGCGGGAATCCGACAGAATCCTCTCCAAGCCACGTTCGATGCTCTAAACGGATGTGTTAACGAATGCCACTTCGTCTTGATGCGCAACTGAGGCGGCCTGCCCGCCCACTTCATCGGGCAATATCGGGTGCGGAAAACAAGTCTCTCTGAATCCCATCCCGGGATAGGAGTCACGGCTGGTTGGCACGGCCAGTCGTTGTTCACGTCGGGTAACTACACATCTGAAACATCCCAACGCTTGGGAATCCGCGCGCTTGAGCGCGGGGAGGATGTCAAGCACAAACTTATCGCGATATTCCGCCTGATTGCGACGCTCTGACTGCATCAACTTCCGCAGGTGTCACAGTAGCCGCATCTCCTTCGAGTGTCCGCTTCAGTGAAGCCATCGCCGCCCCATGCTCAAGACAATTTTTCAGTGATTCATCCTCGAGTTTCTGGCTCAGAAGACCACCGACGAACGCGTCACCACTTCCAATCGGATCGACCGTTTCGGCTTCGAAGACAGGTTGCTCGATGATTGTGTCGCTCTCATACCCGATCGAACCATCTGTACCGCGTGTGAGTACAATTGTTTCGAAATCATAATCACTCGTTAATGAATCAATGAGTACTCTGGGGTCGCCTTCGTAACCGAGACAACTGCGAACGTCTCGTTCGGCCGCCACCAAAATATCAATGACGGGTAGCAACGAGTGATACATCTCCCCAGCCGTCTGGGGGTCCCAGAGTTTCGAGCGATAATTGAGATCGAATGCTGTCGTCGTATTATTTGCATATGCTGTTGTTAGTAATTGCTCTGTAGTATGAGCGACAGTCGAAGACAGCGCAGGGGTAATCCCACTCGTATAAAATATTTTGCTCTCTGTAACGACTGAATCAGGTATCTCTGTAGCCGTCGCGGTGGTAATTGATGCATTTGTCCGGTCATAATACACGCTTGTCTCTCGTGGGTCTGCCCCAAACTCAACATAATATGTCCCCACACGTGCTGTCGCTGTGTCATCCCAGATGACAGATGGATTAACCCCATGACTCTGGAGTTCTGTTGAAATGCGGCGCCCGAGTGGTGAATTCGGTAGCTTTGATACCCAGGTGGCATCATTACCAAGGTGTGACATCGCAGTTGCAACATTACTCTCTGCGCCCCCTGGATGGACAGCGAGTGAGCGAGCACGTTCAAGACGTTCTCCTGTCGGTGGAGAGAGCCGCAGCATGGTTTCACCGAAAGTAACTATATCGGCCATAGTACAGTGTTCAGATACGGGATTTGAAAAGCTATAAGATTATATTTATCTAAGTAGGCGAAACTCAGCGGATTTGTATCACGAACAAGCGTGTTTCGATTTTGAGATTGACCCGGTTGATGCAATGCTGAGATCTCTATCGAAATTGAGCATATACTGAGCGAGAGTTTCGCGCACGTCATCGCAATTCATATACAACGCTGTGATGCCACATGCGACACAGTGTGAACTTTCTTGCGAGCAAGTGGCTCGGTCACTTCATTTTACATCACAGACATCCCTGCGAGCGTGAGGAACTCGACGACTCTATGGCTAAAATTGGCTCAGATCTGGCTCTTAAGAGAGTATCAGTTCGACTTTGACTCAGCGTCATCGAATAGAAACGATAGTTTGAGGCCTTCTACACCTCGTGGCTCAAGACCGAGAGCAGGAGTCCACCGACAGCCCTATCGATTGAGAAGTCGGTAGCTGATGCGAGGTATAGCTGCTATCATGGAGTCTTGAATCGTGCTCAGTCGTATCGATGTCTATCATGACCAGGATAATCGCGCTCGAATCGCTCTTCGATTTCGCTAAGATTTACTTGAATCACGACGGGCCGCCCATGTGGGCAAGCGTACGGATTCTCACAGTCATCGAGCGCTTCAAGTAACCCTACAACTGACCCTTCTGTGAGCCTCGTATTGCCAGTTAGAGCGGGATAGCATGCCAAATCTGCAAGTAAATCATCTGCTACGATATCAACTGCCCCACTGGCTTCCCCTGTCTGAATGAAGTCTGCGAGGACTGTTCGAAGTTGCGTCGGATTAATTGTCGCTGAGAGTACCGCTGGAACGGCACTCACACAAATATTCTCCGAATCGGTGCGTGTTGCATGAAACCCAAGCGACTCGAGTACGGACTTCCATTCATCAAATCTTGCTAATTCTTGAGTCGTTAACGAAAGAGACACAGGGTTTGCGAGCTCTTGAGTTGTAACTGAGCTGTTAAACTGCTCTTTGAGCGATTCATAGTGAACTCGCTCATCAGCAGCATGCTGGTCGATCAATACAATACCATCACCCGAATCGGCAACGATGTAGCTCTCATCGACCTGGCCAAGAATGTCCAGTGATGGAATTGACCCAACTGATGGAGATAACGAGACTGCCTCACCAGTTAGATCCTGCTGAGAGGAACTGTTTGAGGCTGTTGCACTGTACTCATTTGATGCGTTTTGTGATGTCGAATTTTCATCTGAAGAAGTATTGGTCTCATTTCCTTCTGTTTCTGATGACGCACCGCGCAAGGGGGACTCAAGAGACCATACAGAATCTGTATCATCTGCCCCAGTCGAGTTAGTCACACCAGTGGGTCCATTCTCTGACACTACCCATGCAGTCTCTGAATCCGGATCAATTGCGCGACCCTGTGTGGTGGTTCCATCCTGTTCTGTACTCCCAGGCGATTGCGCGCTGTGTTGAACAGCCTCCTCACTCTGTGACTGTGGGTCGATCTCAACTTCATCAGGTGCACTCTGGCCTCGAGGCGCACCAGATCGGACCAGTCCGTTTTCCAGTAGCGCTGTTTTGATGGCTTCTTCGACAGTCTCACGAACTATCGTCTCGTTATCAAAGCGGACTTCCATCTTTCTTGGATGAACGTTCACATCCACAGCAGTCGAAGGGATATCGATGAATACGACCGCAAACGGATATCGATTAGCAGAGAGTTGGCTGCCATATGCGGAGAGCACGGCTTCACGAAGCAGACGCGAGCGCACATACCGGCCGTTGATAAACGTTGAAAGATATTCGCGCGTGCTCCGGGTTGTCTCTGGATGACTAATCAGACCTTTCGCGCTCACCGGTGCCGATGACCCGGTCTCGAAGTCGATCATCGATTCGGCAACATCTCGCCCATACACTGAGAGGATAGTTGCCTGCAGGTCTCCTTGCCCTTCTGTCGCAAATAACTCGCGGCTGTTATGTTCTAAAGAGATTGCGACATCTGGGTTTGCAAGCGCATACTGTGTGACGACCGTGCTGATGTGGTCAAACTCGGTTGCTGTTGTTTTGAGAAACTTGCGTCGTGCTGGTGTATTATAAAAGAGCTCTTCGACAGTAATGATTGTTCCAGCTGGACATCCGACTGCAGTAGTTGAAGTTACTTCGCCCCCTTCGACAGAGAGCTCTGCCCCGTGGGCCTCACCGTGTGGCTTACTTCGGAGCCGCATCTTAGCTACCGCGCCAATGGTGTGTAATGCTTCACCGCGAAATCCTAATGTGCCGAGACCCGACTCGAGATCTTCAATACTGTCGATCTTGCTTGTGGTATGCTTTTTGACAGCCTGCTGGAGAGCCTCTTCACTCATACCAACTCCATTATCTTTGATGCGTATACGATCGGTCCCACCTTCCTCAACAGCAATCGTGATTCGATCAGCACCAGCATCGAGGCTATTCTCTAACAGTTCTTTGACGACTGAGGCGGGTCGCTCAACGACCTCACCCGCTGCTATTTGTCTAATTGTCTCCGAATCCAGGGTCCGAATTGGTGATTCTGATCCACTCATTGTGAGTTATCATGGCCGCTGTGTGTTTCGTTCTCGGTGAGCGTGTTCATCCAAAGCGATTCTTTCGGCAGTCGTAATCGATTGGGAGATAAATAACTGAGGCGTGTGCGCGGCCCACACACGGGGTCAAACGATGACCCATATTTTACTCTGTTACATCCTTGAGCTGCATCAATCACAGTGTGATACGTATTTTGATAGATCACATGCTTAATACTTCAGTGTCCTGAGTTGCGCGAATCACAAACACTGATGCACTGGTGGCCAACGATGGAACATAGACGTTTGTGTTGAGATCCTTCCGTGCCTCAGGAACAAGATTTCCAACAGGGAGGTATGCTGTTTTTACCGGGACATCATCTGTATTCTTGAACTGAACCGCCACTTCTGCTTTGGCTGACTCACCCTGATTGTGCACTGTCGCTTTAATCCGTGCATTCTCTGCTTGTAACTCCTCAACGGGATACTGATGCCCGTCACGGTAGAATGCATGCTCAGTGACGACGATATTATCAACCGGGTCAGCCTTGATATAGCTAAATAACTGATCACCCATGTCTGTTACCAGCTCTTCCATTTCTTCATCGCCAGCAACGAGTGTTTGAATCGGATTTAATGCCGCACGAAGACTTCCAGCCTTCACCTTTCGATTGCTTGTTGAGGTCTTCAATTGCATGTATTCTGTAAGGAATGAGTCCATTTGCGGCGGGAGCTCTCCGTCAAAATACTCTCGGAGTGTTTCGATCTCTTCGTCAAAATTGATTCTTTTCGGGAGAGGTCTATTTGGCTTCTTACGAACGCTCTCGGGCACTCCTGTAGCCGTGTCGGGAGTTGGTTGTGTAAGGATTTTCTGTTGGTTTCCAAAGTAGCCGAGCAAATCCAGCACCATTCCCACAATGAGTGTGATTATGGTAACTGCGATAACAGCACCTGCAAAGAACCGACCGATGATACCTGGGAATGAGAAGACAAAAACGGTGATAAAAGCAACAGTGACACCAGCAACAGTGAGCAAGAATGCAGCGAGATTAGGGCCCGAACCGCTATCCTCTGTCCCAGCTGCTTCGGGATTCGCCCCACTCATACGTTCGTATTCCCTCGTCGCAGTGCTTCTGTGGCATTGTATGTAATCGTCAGGAGGTGTGAGAGCCATAGACCCACTGTGATGCCAAAAAGCGTCCCTGCAGCCATAATGCGAAGTTGGATCCCCAGCGGGGAGAGGGAAATAGCCGTCGTTAATCCGCCGAAGACGATCATAAGTCCATACTGAATCTTCGTCAGCGGGTTCATTGATTCTAATTTCGATAGCATAATTCTACACCTGTGCCGAGTCTACTTAATATATCCTGAGTCAGCTTACCTCTCGTCTGATGCACTGAGGTCTGACTGCCACCGTTCAACGCACTGCATCACCTCAAGCGGCGACATAGAGTTCAGGTCAATCTGGTCAAGCTCTGCACAGATCTCGTCTGCTATGGTGCTCTCGCTTTCGCCACCATCCGGACTCGCCCCCTGAAACTCTCCTGTGTCAACATCGAAGACCACCTGCTGGGTCTGCGTCCCACTTCCAGACGCGACTTCAATTGCTTCTTCGGCCCGGAGATTTTCTAATACTGCCTCCGCACGGTCAACGACTGGGTCAGGCACGCCTGCCAACTCCGCGACGTGAATCCCATATGAACGGTCCGCTGGACCCCGTTTGACTGTCCGCAAGAATGTTACGTCACCATCGCTCTCATCAGCAGCCACATGCACATTCTTGATCCCATCCACGTGAGAGGCCAGCCCAGTTAGTTCGTGGTAGTGCGTCGCAAAGAGGACGAGAGGTGAGGCAGTGGCAGCACGCGCACCTGAAAGATACTCGGTGGCTGCCCATGCAATCGAAATGCCATCATACGTCGCGGTCCCTCGACCCACCTCATCTAAAATTACCAGGGAGTTATCTGAAGCAGAGTGTAGAATATTTGCCAACTCCTCCATCTCAACCATGAATGTTGACCGCCCCTGTGCCAATTCATCAAGTGCGCCAACTCGTGTATAGATTCCATCAACCACTCCGACCGTTGCATTGGATGCTGGGACGAAACTCCCTATCTGTGCTAACAGCGTGATTAACGCAGCCTGTCGCATGTATGTTGACTTTCCGCTCATATTTGGCCCTGTGACGATCAAGAACTGATTTGCACTATCCATGTGGATATCATTTGGAACGAACTCAGTTGTTTGTTCAACGACTGGGTGCCGTCCCTGCTCAATACTCAATTCCCGGGCATCTGTCAGTGTTGGCCGCGTCCAGTTGTTCGTGACTGCGTGGGTCGCGAGACTACAACAGACATCAATCTCTGCCAGCATCCGTCCGACCTGCTGGAGCACTTCTGCTTGCTCACCAATCTGTGTGCGAAGCAACTCAAACAGCTCAGCCTCTCGCTCCCCTCGAGATTCCTCTGCTTGTAATAGTTCACGTTCGTGTTTGAGTAGTTCATCGGTTACAAAACGCTTTGAATTCTTGAGCGTCTTGATTTCACGATAGTGTGATGGAACCTCATCAGCAACGGACTTGCCCACCTGTATATAATACCCATCCGTTTTGTTACGATCAACACTGACATGGCTCAATCCATATGCTTCTTTTTCCCGCGCCGCGAGTTCATCCATCCACTGCTGGGCGTGTTCGTGCTGTTCACGAATTGTATCAAGTTCTGCATCATATCCGTGCTTGAATATACCTCCCTCGCGAGGGCGATCAGGTGGGTCTGGCTCTAAAGCCGTGGCGAGCTCATCTCGAATTGCTGCGATTTTACTCTCTGAGAGCTCATCTAAGAGAGAGTTAAGTGGTGTTTCAGACAGCTCACTGGAGCTGATTGCCGAGTGAATCTCTGGGAGCAATTGCAAGGTATCACGGATATCACTGATGTCAGTTGGTTTCGCACTGCCAGATGCAGCACGCGCGCTCAGCCGTTCGAGATCGCTACTTTCACCCAGAATATCGGTCAGTTGCTCACGAACGAGGGCTGTCCGCGCCAATGCCTGTACTTCATCCCCCCGTCGAGTGAGTTCCGACTGGTTTTGTCGTGGCCGTGTTATCCATTCACGAAGTAAACGTCTTCCCGCGCTCGTCCCAGTGTGATCGATTGTCTCAATAAGCGTGCCTACTCCACGGGTCTCTCCTTGCATCGTCTCTGTCAGTTCGAGATTCCGCCTTGTCGTCTCGTCGAGTTCGACGTATACTGATGTCGTGAGCGTCTGTAATCTGGTAATAGCAGCTTTGACACCTGTCCCTGTCTCTTCGATATACTGTAACACCGCACCACCAGCACGGATACAGGTGGTTGCGTGAATCCCAATCGTTTGCAGTGTCTGTGACCCAAATTGGTCCCGCAGCTGTTTTCGAGCTCGACCTGGTGCAAATGTCTCAGGATCACGTTCAACAAACACTGTATCAGCACCCATGTCAAAGGGACGCTGCTGTGCTTTCCGTTGCTCAAATGAAGGCCCAAGCAATATTTCGACCGGATCAAAGCGGGTTAATTCTGCCTCCAATGCCTCTTGAGAGGCAACTTCACCGAGCATAAATTGACCTGTCGTCACCTCAGCAAATGCAACCCCGTACCCCGACCCCTGTTGCTCACGAACGACGGCAGCAATATATCGAGCAGCTGATTCATCTGTTTGTAACAGCGTTCCTGGAGTCACAACGCGAGTGATTTCGCGATAATGACTACCATTTTCAGATTCAAACTGATCAGCCACCGCGACCCGAAAGCCCCGCTCAACGAGGATTTTAAGATACGGCGTTAAGTCTGTGACTGGAACACCTGCCATTGAATAAGATGCCCCATGGGAGGACTTCTGGGAGATTTTCAATTCAAGTTCCTTTGCGACGAACTCAGCATCATCCGCAAAAAACTCATAGAAATCACCGACTTGCATCGCGAGTACGTCAGCGTCGGTCTCGGCGCGAAGCGAAAAAAACTCCTCGACGATCCCTTGTGATGGCATATCACTTCCTCAAACGGCAATCGGATAAAGAGCTACGGTGCTGAGCGTGTCGGAAAGGGTCTCATTTCTTCACGACAGATATTACTGTCAGTTCTGTTTTTATCGACACTGACTCAAGAATAAATCACCAACAATTGCAATATTCACAGAGGAACAAGGCGAGTGCGCCGGCCTTGTTCCGATTGGAAATCGAAGATCTTCGTTCCCGTTGCCATGATGATGCTTTGCGCCTCAAACCACCTGCCTCAAGCAAGGAACCGATATGAAAGTTTATACATTGTACCACCTGCGGGAAATGACAGTCAAATAGCGCGCGTGGACGAATTCCCGACGATAATCCAACGCTAACTGAGCTGGTTTGGGACTGCGATTCCTCTTAAAAAACCCCCACCGCGACGGGAGTTGTCGCGTCTGGAGCGACCGACTCACACGGACACAACGTGTGTTCAGATGTAACTTCTATCTAACTTCGTCTGAGAGAGAAATAAAATGTCCTCACCGGACGCAGTGTGGCCTACACACGGAAAATTTGGGACTTGTCCCTGGAGGTAGTTTACCCTCAAGACGGCCGAGAAATCGATACTTACTTTCCGCGTCGACGGTCGCCGGAGATACTCGGACGGGTATGTTCACTTCCCTTCCCACGAGTTTGTAACCCCCGATTTGATTTTCCAGCGTTTGTGAGCCCACGGAACGCTCTTCCCCTATGATCGTCTGAGCAGATCCAGTTGAGGTCATCATCACTCTCAATTGCTGGGTGAGCAGGATCAACTAAAATCACTTCATGCCACTTCTGTGATCCATCCTCACCGACCCAATATGAGGCGAGCGCCCGAAGGTTTGGATGTTTTCTTGAGGCACGCTCCTCAGCAATTCGCTGGATACTCGTTCGACGACCGATTCGATTGACTCCCTGTCGTTTACTCCGCCGTCCAGCAGTGAATCGCTGTTTTCGCGCACCCCCTTTTCGAACGGAGACGCGTGTCACGATGATACCTTGCTTGGCTTTGTATCCTAGCTCACGGGCTTTATCCAGCCGTGTTGGACGGTCAATCCTCACAATTGCTCCCTCATTACGCCAATCTTGTTTTCGCTGCCACTGCAACTCAGCGAGTTTTCCATCACTGGGTTGCCGCCATGCGTCTTTGATGTGTGAATAAAAACTTCGTGCCATTGTTGTCTCTGACGAGCGGTTTCGATTCGGGTGACTGTATTCACCCACATATCATCCTGACGAATCAGGTGCTCGACGGCTCTCGTCACACCTTCGAGTACTTACATACAATTGTGGTTTGGATATAATTACTTCGACTCGTGATGGTATCGCCCAGTTCAGCTTATGAACTCACCCGGGGTCAAGCTATAGGCCAATCGCCTCGTACCGCCTGCACAAGATTACTTTACTCAACACTCAATTACGGAAATCAAAAAGAGACACTAGATGAGTCGCTCGTCTTCCCGTTGATTGGAAACTAATGGGGGCTGGCCCTTTCGAGAGTGACGTGAACTCATCAAGATGGCCAATATCGCGGGATTGAGCCCAAGATCTTCACCTACATCCAAGCTTCAGACGCGAAACCTGTCGACTGTATCGGATTAGATCGGATTGGATTAAGAAGACATACGCGTGGAGAGTGTGAGCATTCCAGATACAACTTAATTTGAAGCCAGCATGTATAAATAAACAATATGAGTGCCTTGAGGTCAAGGTCTCAATCAGGTTGGGGTCGGAGGGTGGCCTGTGCCGGCCTGTGATGACACCGAGTTCGTCTGCTGACCCACTTGATCGGCGGGTGACCTCATAAAACAGGTAGAGTGACTGTGAGTTGCCACCCCATGAAGAGTGCGACAGCCCAGATGATAACTGCCGAAATCGTATTGAGATATCGCACCCACTGATCGGCGTATGTAGACTCTGCGAGTGTCCACCCAGCGACTGCGAGCGAGCCAAACCACCCCCACGACACGAGCAGACAAGCCGCAGTGAATATCCAACGGTCCAATCCAGAATAAGCTAAAGCATTCGTTCCAATCACACCAACAGTGTCTAAGATGGCATGTGGGTTCAGTAGCGAGACAGACGCGGTAAATCCGACTTGCTCACGCGCTCCAAGCAATTCCTCTGTCTGCGGGTTCACATCTAGCGTGGATGTAGTGAACAGCACCCATCCAATGTAGCATAAAAATATGAAACCTACCCCAAATAATACTGTTTGCAACCACGCAAACTGAAATATCACGACTGAAACACCGAGCACCGCGAGAAGAATTAACACCGTATCAGACACTCCTGCAGTGACTACCGTCGGAAGCACCCGTCTAAGGCGTGGTTGAGCTACACCTTGTTGAAAGATGAACACGTTTTGGGGGCCAAGTGCGATGATGAGACCAACTGCGAGAACGAATCCATGGATAAATGCAATAAAAGCCATAATCACACGTCATCCACAGGGCGAGTAATTATGTTCAATACCCGTGGCTCGCTTTTCTACCCCGATCATCAGGAGTAAACGCTCAACAATCGATGTTCTTCCTTCTGGAGCTGTTCAGACATGATTCGTCCCGTAACACCGGCTTCATTCACTCGCGCACTCATAAGGACAATCTGAGACCAACTATCCTAACTCTGCTGGCGTGCTTGAACAGCCCTCGTCGCTGGAAGGCCAGTGTCAATGGTGCAGTAAGCATGGCTCAGAAAGCCATAGTCAAATTCTAAGCTGTTTAATATCAAAAAAGCATAGGCGAGTAGTACTGTGGACGCCGCAGAATGTGTCTCGTTGATAACGGCTGGATTCTGTGTGAAACCTCGTTGGGAGCAGAGGCCCTGCTCTAGGCACATACGGCTGAATAGAATGGAATAATTCACTGCGCATCGCATTGAGTTCCTGTCGGTGATGTATCGTTTCATATAGCAAAATATGATTTATGTTTCCTAATATGTGCGACAATCGACTTCGAGACTGAGCTATGAATTATTTTTACCTTTTTAGTTACCATATCACCCATGTGGGCTGTATGATTGGACTCATTCCACGGCTCAATCTAAAGCTGTGGGCTTTCTTTTCAGGTTTGGGTGTAAGTAACCCGTAATCTGCTGAGTGTCACGAAGTCGGCCATTTAACACTATTTGAAAACACGACCATTCTATTCAGTATCATCTTCAAAACTTCGAGATTTATTTAAAGAATTTCGAATCCGACAAACATCTTCCTAAAATACACACGATCA
>JAQCNF010000162.1 GCA_028275165.1 Haloquadratum sp. | reverse complement strand
TGAATGCGCTGGAGGTAGATAATGACCCTCACGTTGACATCGAAGAGGTAGACCCTGCCGACGAAGAGCAACACAGAGAGCGATTAGCAGCCATCAAAAATCAGAGAGAGACTGACGCTGACGCTGTCAAGGAAGCGCTTACGGCTGTCAGGCGCACAGCAGCGGGAGATGATAATCTCATGCCTGTCATTATTGATGCGGTGAAGTCGTACTGTCCAGTTGGCGAGATACCTGATGAACTCAGGGCGGGTTTTGGTGAGCATCAGCCTGGAATATAGCACTGGAGATTGTAGAGAGAGATTTGAGACATAAATATCGCTTTCCGCCACGTTGGGATCGTAACCCGGAACACTGAGGCATGTGCTAATCGATTTTGTGAACTCTTAGATGTAGAAAATACATGGACTCAGTATTGTGTTCTTCGATATTGACAGGCGACATGTGGAAATTTTAGAGCCGCAGAGTAATGACGTCATCGACCGGTGCCTCAAGAAGCACGATGGTGGCATCCATCATTTAGGGTTTCAAACACCTGATATCGATAGCACCCTCAAGCGTGCTACGGAGCTTGAAGTGAAATTAATTGATGAAACTCCAAGAGAGGGTGCATGGAGTCATCAAGTCGGGTTCCGCCATCCAAACTCAACATATGGAGTGCTGATTGAGTTCGTTGCTAGCGAGTGAGATGGCATGAACGGGCAGGTTTCCTCCGAAATTGGAGTCTCCGCTCGGATCTCCGAAAATATCATGCCTTGTGGTGAATCGCCTTGAGCTCAAATGAAGTGATTCGAAACGAACTCGGAATCATCGGGACGCGATTCTTGCAAGTGCCGTCGGAGAAGCAGAAAGTCCAACGCGAGAGCATGGAAGCCCCGTCCTCAACGAAGCCGCACCAGCGGCTGAGTTGGCGTGCGAGTTCACTTCGGTGTGTCTCACTCCACTCAAACCGCATGGGCTATGCCACAGGCTTAGTTGCCCTGTTTATTCTGTGTGAGCATGAGGGTCGACATGACGCTAGAAACCTGTCTCATTGAGGGAGAGTCTGATGAGGCCATTGGCCTCCTCCACGGATTGCATGATCGTCTTGAACTCATCCTCGTTCTGATAGGTAATCGAGTACATACCCGCAGTTGAGGCGCGGAAGGAGATGCAAGGCTTTTAGACCAATTTGCGATTCAAATACGCCCTCGAAACAGATAATCGATATCTATTGAGTCTGTATGCAGAGATACCAGAAACCGATCTTGAAACCCTGGAGACTCAGTTCTTATCTGCGCTCCCTATTTCGGCGCTCGGGTTTCCAGGTGAGCCGCCTTGCGCACCGGTCAGAAGCTCTCTACTTTGCCATCAAGCGTCTCTCGAAGGGTATGTTGTTCCTCATCTAATGTTAACACTGAAGTTGGTATCGTTGTTATGAGCAGCAATGCAGGACTGGTTGTCACAACGCTCACACACAACACCGAATAAGAAGGGGGTAGTTGACGTCGCATCAACGACCAGCTATACCTTTGCAGAGTTAGATACACTCGTCAAGCAACGAAGCCACGCGTTACACGCTCACGGAGCAAGACACGGCTCAACTGTTGCGGTGGTAACGCAGACACACTTTGAGGCAGTATTGGCCATGTATGCTGCTGTCCGGATCGGCTGCCGAGTGGCGGTGATTGACCCTGATGCTCCCCCAGCAACAGTGAGTGCCCGGTTGAGTGCAATTGAAATCGATATTGTGTTATGCGAGCAAAATACGAAGGTGGTGATCAATCAGGCATTGGATCATATCGAGGAGCAGGCGATTCCGTCACTGGTGCCCCTGACTGAGATTACAGACAGTGGTGTCACATCGAACCCACCAGCGGATCCCCTGCCGGATGAGGCAGTTCAGTTTCTGCTATTCACCTCAGGTACAACTGGCAATCCGAAGCCAGTCCCATTGTCAGGTCAGCAGATTGAAACGGCCGCCCTTGGCTCAGCATGTCGCATCGGGCTTGACCCAAGTGATCGCTGGATGAGTGTGCTATCAATGCACCACATGGGTGGTATTACGCCGCTGCTGCGGTTTCCAATCTATGGAATGACAGTTATTCTAACCGAATCGTTTGATGCCGAACTCACACCTCGCGTCGTCGACCAGTATGACGTCACTGCAATATCACTCGTCCCAACCATGCTTAAGCGGATTCTTCATACGACCGAGAGCTTTGGCAGTTCACTCCGATGTGTCCTCTTAGGAGGTGCACCCGCCTCGATTGCACTTCTCAAGCGGTGTCAGCACAGTGATCTGCCAGTGTACCCAACATATGGAATGACTGAAACTGCATCGCAGATTGCGACGGCCACTCCTGATGTTGCTTTCGAGGATCCAGAAACAGTCGGTCAGCCGTTAGTCATTCATAATCTTACCATTGTTGGAAAAGATGGGAACAGGTGCCCGCATGGAGATGTCGGAGAAATTGTCGTCTCGGGGCAGGCAGTTATCGATGAGTATTATAACGTTGAAACTGGTCGGTGGGGTGAGTACGGGTTTCACACTGGTGATATTGGCCGACTCGAGGAAGATGGTCGGCTGGTGGTCGTCGGTCGGAAGGAGGATAGAATCCTCACAGGTGGAGAGACTGTCTCAGCGGAGGAGGTGTCGAACACTCTCGAATTGAGTGATCAAGTCACACAAGCGGCTGTCGTTGGTGTCGGGGACCAGACCTGGGGTGAGCGAATCTGTGCGGTGGTCGTCCCGCCAACGGAAATGAACCCATCGTCATGTGAGCTGATGGAGTTCGTTGAGAACCACCTCAGCGGCTATAAAGTCCCAAAAGAGATCAAGATACAATCCTCGCTTCCTCGAACAGATTCAGGAACTGTTGATAGAGAAGCTCTCAAGAAGCTCTTTTCATCATGATATCGAATAGGTCGAGGTCATAAGATATGTCGCGATTCACACTTGATGATATGGCCCTAAGCGAGTGCCATCGAGTAGATACGCCTCAGTTGCGGTGGTATCGAGACAACTGGGGAGATATGGAGCAAGAAACGTGTCAGGATTGTTATTTACTGCAGTCCCTCCAGAGCGAGTATTAAATGCAGGGAAAATGATTAACTCAGGCAACTGGTCAGGGTGTGTATAATCGAGTTCCGCAAAATGTGCTGTCAGCCCGGAGAGCCTCAATTCTCCACGCACCCAAGCCTTCTCTTTCCTTTCCCCACCAACTGCGTCCGAAAGGCGCACATTTGGGTGTTCATGTCCCATGCATATGCGGTCAGCTTCAAGCAGTGATCTGTCTGGCCACGTATGTCCATGGATAAATCCGACGTTGCCAAGGGTCGTACCATGGGGTGAAGTAGTGCGAAGACTGTGTTCAGCATCGAGACTGTCTGTATCAATATCGACTAATAATTCACTATCGTGATTCCCGCGGACAAGCGTTACGGGGACTTGTCGGAGAACCATTTTGAGTAGTGTGCGTACCTCTGTGGTCTCTATGCTACCTGGGTTCCCGATAGAGTGCCCGACATCGCCCAGAAAGATCAGTCGATCTGGGTCAGTATCTTTGAGCAATTGCCGGAGCCGAGTTCGGCGATGAGAGGCATTACTATCCAATTCGACTCCTCGTTCATACCGAAGACCACGCTCAATACCAGCATGATAATCGGCGATGACGAGTGCTGTCTCTCCACTAATTTGTGTAATTGCTGCTGATTCATTTGGGATTGGGTCGACCAGCGGAACCGATCTCCGATTCCGGTTACTCTGCTGAGAGTCCGGCATGTCATTAAATCGACTTGAGCGTTCCTTCAGTCGGCTCATAGCATTTTCCGCTCATGAGTGCCTCTTGTATGGCTGATTCGACAACCTCTGGAGGGACCTCATGATCTGAAACGACAGTATCAATCACTGCGTCACGATCGGATCCATCGCCTTCGTCAAGTTCAGTCATTGCTTCGACTGCTGCTGCCTGCAAGTCGACATCGATTTCAGGCTCAGCCGTCTCCCCGTTATCATTTGAGGGGGCAAGAGGCGCTGTCGATTCCGGATCTGTGTTGAGTTCCGGCTCTGATTCTGATTCTGGTTTTGGTTTTGGGTCTGGTTCTGTTTCTGGTTCTGGTTCTGCTTCTGCCTGTGTCTGTGGCTCCACGTCGGGTGATGGAGTTTCGATATCTGCTTCTCCAGGCTCATCTATTTCAGTTCCGCTCGAAAATTCCGTATTGTACTCGGCCTCAATCTCAGCACGTTCATCTTCACCGAGCTCATACATCTCTGTTTCATCCACCTCACCTAACTCAGCTGAGGATTCCTCCTCACCGAGGGATTCTCCCGAATCAAGCGGGGAATCAGTATCAAGGTCAGGGATTTCATCTGAAACGTTGAATTCAGCCGAAGACAAGTCAGTATCAACACCAAGTGCGGACTCAGCTTCGAGAATATCGTCGTCGACGCTGCTCACGTCAGCCGGTTCGTTTGGCTGCTCTGGCGTCGCAGTAAGTGATGAATTCGGCTCTGATTCTGGTTCTGGTTCTGGTTCTGGTTCTGGTTCTGGTTCCGATTCCGATTCCGGTTCCGGTTTCGGTTCCGATTCCGATTCTGGTGATACGTGCTCAGCTGTTTGAGTGCTGGATTTCTGTGTGTCTGAATCAGTATCCTCACTCACATTCAATTTGAATCTATCTGGCAGTGACCCAAGAGTTGCCTGCCCTGTCTCTCCCGGTGAGATATCTGGCTCGTCAACTGTATCACGCGTGCCACCAGTTATCTCGAGAACTTGGACGGTTGTCCTTCGCAACGCTTCAAGATATGCTTCAGTCGTCCCGTAGTGATCAAGTGCGAGTGTAATTCCGTTCGCCAGACCAGAATCAACGCCTGCTGCCTCCAATGCTGATTGGAGCGCTTCACCATGTGCGTTATGTGATCGTGCTGCGTCCATTATCGCTATCCGACGAAGTGTCGCTTCGGCAGTTGCGACTGCCCATTTGTCACGGGTCTGATTGTCGACAGGAGTGATTGATTCCGGTCGGACAGAGGTGAAAATGCGGTCCGAGTCATCTGGCTGATACGTCCTGCCCTTTCCCGTCAGGGCAACAAACAGCGGCGGGGTGGCATGTTCAAGGAATGTTGCCGCCTCAGGCTGATACTGGCCTGCGTAGGTAACGTAAACACCTGTGGGATCAGCGATACGACCTCGGTTCACATCTGGGGTGACCGACTCAACTTCTGTCAGTGCACCCACGGCAAAGAGTCGATTTACCTGTGCACCAGTTGGAGTGATAACATAGTTAGGAGAGCGTTCATCATCACCGGAAGAATACGATAATGTTGCAGCGTCGAATTCTGCAGCAAACAGTCGGTAGGCAACTTCACGTGTCGTATCTACACTACTCATGCGCGCACCTCTTCGATGAGTTGTGCTGCCCGCTCATCAGCTGTTCCTTCTGTTGGTGAAAACTCCTTGGCTTCCGCACTCGCACCATATTCATCAACCGAAATATTCCCCCGAAGGCAGTACTCACGACCGACAACACGCTCACGGATTGTGTCAGCAACGACTGCTTTATCCATTGCATCTCGGGCCGCAGATTTTGCTTCTTCCATACTCCCTCCATACAGCGTCGATGTGAGTGATCGGTCTAAGATTGCTGTGACCGCTCCTGTTCCGTCATCAACAATTGCCTTGACTCGCATATCATCCTCACCATCGACTGGCCCATGAGCGCGACACTCACTGTTCTGAAGTACACGACCACATTCTGGACAACGCTCGATCAGTCCAGACCCTTCTCTGATCTCTAAGACATTCCCAACGATTTCAATATCAAACGCTCCTCCAGCCGTAATCGCATCGTCGATTGACATCCGCTCAGGTTCATCATTTACCGCGACGTCACGGTCGAGAGACTCCACAGCAGTGAATTCAGATAAATTAATCTGTGGGACCCCACGGAACTCCCTGATGTACACATCTTCAAAACGAACACTACGCCCCTCAGCAATACGCTCTCTGGCCTGCCAGTCAGTGAATGGAAGCCGACCACTCTCATCACCGATAACACCTGAACGAATCATGGTTTCCCCATCACGTCCATCAATCGTTCGATTTTGAGCCTCAAGAATGCGCCCCGCGATTATCCGACCGCGATTGCCCGGTTGGAGATCGACAATGTCCGATTCGCCACCGATGTTATACGGAACATCGACCGGATCATCCTCCAGCATGACTGACGAAGACTGATTCAGATTCAGTTCTGGATTATCTTCCCATTCCCGCACGCCCGCGTTTCCGACTGTGATGGAGTCCCCAGCTGTGAATCCAAAGTCCTCCCAGGCCGTGTATGAGATGTCGCTCGTTTCGTCTGCTAGACGTCCTTCGATGATGACTTGTTCGTCACCCTGATACTGGATACGACGTTTCCCAGCTGTCAGCACGCGGGCGGTGACGTTGACTGAGCTATCGCTCATGGTGATTGCAGCGATATTTTTCGACTCTGGAGGGGCGGCGCCTGTATCAGTGTATTTCCGCCGAATACTTTGCTTTGCTTCCTCGATCGGGACACTATACGCCAGGAGATCTTCTAACTCAGCTTTTATTTCCTCCGCGTCACGTCCGAGTGCAGAGGCAAGTTCTTCGGCTTCTTCGTCGATATTCATTATATCTAGAGTAGGTCCGAGTATCATAAAAACCGTTCCTGAAGGAATCGATATCTCGACCGAAATAGTGCTCGGTAGCTTTTTTTGTACTGCTGTTCGGTGTGCATCATGGCCAGTCGGTTCATCGACCGTATGCGACTCTCATGGACTGTTATCGGGATACTTTTACTCGGAGCAATGTCGTACATTATTTATTCGTTTATTGGAACGATTGTATTCGGTTTGTTCTTTTATTACGCAACCAGGCCGATCTATCGTCGACTTCATAATCACCTCCGTCAAGCCAGCCTGGCTGCTGCTGTCTCATTACTGCTGTTAGCTCTGCCAGCAATGGCGCTTGTGTCATACACCGCAACGATTGTGATTGACGAGGTCATTAAACTAACAAACGGGAGCCTTGCTCAATTTTCGTCGGCTCCGGTTTCAGCAGCACAATTATCTCAGCTAGCCGATATTGAGCAATTGCTCTCAATTGAACCGACCGCAATCACCGCTGCCCAATTGAGACAGGTCATTAGCTCAATTGCTTCTGCTGGCGATGTGGTTTCTTTCATCGGCGTTGGATTAGTTCACCTCTTCGTGATGATTGCGCTTGCATTTTATCTTCTTCGTGATGATCACAAACTTTCGCGATGGGTTCGGATGCGGTTTGACGATGATGAGGGTATCTTGGATACATACTTGACAGCTGTCGATAACGACTTTACGAACATTTTCTTCGGGAATATACTGAATGCAATTCTGACAGGGACAATCGGTGTCATCTCATACTCAATTTTGAATATATTCGCTCCACCCGGTATTATCATTCCTGCTGCTGCGCTTGTGGGGCTGATTGCTGGAGTTGCCAGTTTAATTCCGGTAGTCGGGATGAAACTGGTGTACATTCCAGTCGCGCTCTATCTGAGCGTGACTGTGGCCTTGACAACACAGACCGGATGGTGGTTTGTCGGTGCGTTTTTGATTATCTCGCTTATAATCGTCGACACCATCCCTGATTTAGTATTACGGCCATATGTCTCGGGTCGTAGTCTCCACGTCGGCGCGGTCATGATCGCCTACACGTTTGGCCCGCTTCTCTTTGGGTGGTATGGTGTATTTCTCGCTCCAATTATTCTTGTGTTAGTTGTGAACTTCGCATATCATGTACTTCCAACCCTCATTAGGAGCAAACAAATCAGCCCATACAGCATTGACCCGTCTATTGGGGTGGTTGACGGGAATACCGAGGCCTCATTTGAGTCTCAGGTCGGCACATATAGCGACGCCGATACTGAGGAAACATCAAAAACAGTCGTTTCTGAGACAACCGAGCAGACAGACTCGCTCTAAACAAATCAGTCGCTAAAGCCGTTGAAATTCACGTCCACGTACGTGCTCTCCCAGTCTGCTCTCGCGGAAATCTCTCGCCGGCCACGACGGGTAAGTGTGTAATAGTTCGTCCGTCGGTCGCGTTCACCTTTATCGACGAGGCCTTTTTCAACGAGAGTATCCAGATTCGGATAGAGACGGCCATGGTGAATCTCTTTTTCATAGTAGTTCTCAAGTTCTTCTTTAATTGCCAGGCCGTGAGGCTCCGCGAGGCCAGCAATTACATAGAGGAGGTCACGTTGAAATCCTGTCAAATCGTACATGTGAGCGGATAACTATGATTGCGTGGTCAAGAAAATAAACATATCGAAAAGAAATTATATTCTGAGTTGCTGATTTTCACTCATACAGACGACAAGGGAGGAATACCTCAGCTCCATTATCAAATCTAATTACATTAGCTTTTGAATCGTATCACTGTCGACGAATTGAAACCCATCACATTCTAAAATAATGTATGCAGTTTACGGGCCACCGTCGTTGTAAGCAGTGTGCGAGCGAATGGTCCTACTTTGAGACTGGTAGTGTCTCATGTCCAGAATGTGGTGCGATCAAGAGTACTGGTATTGGGGGTCCTGAGCCTCACACAGCACAACATACCTCTCTTGAATTAGCCCCATATTGGGAAGTGACTGATGAGGAAGTGAGAATTGAGTCAGATAAAATCCGCCGTGCCGTCACGGAGTTCCTGAGTGAGTATGGATTTATCAAAGGGGGCGATTTTCTCCCGCTCCACGATGAAGTGCTTGCTGCGGGCGAACTCCGGCACGCGGCGTATAGATATAACACACTCGGCGACCCATCCGAAGAAGTCGAGCACTATCTTCTTGGGCTCCTCAGAGCAGTCATGGGTGAATCACGTCCTACGTCTCCACCGGACGTGCTGAAACAGGCGCGTGGCCGAGGGACTGCAGATATCCTTGAACAGTTTCTGCGAGACATGCGACAGTGGACGCAAGCACGTGCTGCTACCGAACTCATGCCGATTCGGGAGTCGTTCCGAACGCACCTGCATCGGATACAAGCGCTTGAAGGTGATGTTGACCCAGTGGTTCTCTCACGGCTGATACAGTCAGCCAGAGCCGTCCAACAGTACATTGCTCGCGAGGATCAGCAGTCTCTCTCAAAAGCACGTGACCATCTCGCAGATGTTACATAAAATGGCGTCTCAAGGATAGACGCCTTAGCTTCAAATGAAAAAAGGAGTTGCCATCTTTCCGGTAGGTGGGTTGTTGTCGTCGGAGTCGTACCAACCGTTGAACGCCTCGGCAAGTTCTTCGGGAACTCGCTGTGTTCACTGAGCGAAGCTCACTGGCATCACGAGACGGCTCTGCCGTCTCGAACGAACTTGACTGAAAGTGTCGGTCACTGTCGCGTTCGTGGTGTTTCAACTCCGGCTTCGTCAGGTATCTCGCCTTCATCGTCCCACTGTTGTTGTATGTCGTAGCGTCCGACGTTCCACAGTTTCGAGACAGAAAACCCGCATTGGTCGAGATCGTCACGAACCTGCGAGTGGTTCGTGATGCGTGCGACGTAGGTGCGAGTCGTCTCCAGCACCGTACTGTGTGCGTACCAACTTCTGGAATAGAGTCGGCCAAAGAGTATGTGTGACATGGAGCATTCGGGCGAACGTTTGAGTGTGGTGAGTATTCATGAAACCCAACGCTTCAGCCGCGAGGCTCAGCTGCAACATGCCACCAACGCTCTGTTCGAGCGATCACCCCTTGATATTACAGATAGGAAACGTCTGAGCGACGAGATTTCCGATGTCAAGTTCGTCAGCAACCCGAACAACCTCGTCGATGTCCTTGTACACACCTGGAGCTTCCTCTGCAACGGTTTCTCCTGATGAAGCCTTGACATAGACGTTCTGTTGCCGAAGATTATGCTGAACATCAGATCCATGATACTCGCGCTTGGCTTGAGTTCGACTCATCAACCTGCCTGCTCCATGTGGAGTTGACCCAAAGGTCTTTTTCAGAGAATCGGTGCTGCCTGAGAGCACGTATGAACCTGCACCCATCGATCCCGGGATAAGGATTGGTTGTCCAGTGTCTTGATATGCCGCTGGCACTGCTGGGTGTCCAGGCGGGAATGCCCGCGTCGCTCCTTTTCTGTGGACGTAGAGTTCTCGTTGTCCTTCGGGTGTCTCATGGAGCTCTTTTTTTGCGATATTATGAGCAACGTCGTACAGTAGCTCCATATCCATCGTTTCCCACGGCCTATCAAACACATCAGCGAATACCTGCCGCGTCTGGTGCATGATCAGTTGCCGATTCACCCATGCAAAATTAATACACGCACACATCGCAGCATAGTATTCGTCCGCGACTGGCGAACCTGCAGGCGCCGCTGCAAGGTTGTCATCAGGAAGAGTGGTCAATAAATCGCTGTGTGTTTGCTTGATTCTGTCGAGATAATCAGTACATGTCTGGTGACCGAGACCTCGTGAACCGCAGTGAATCAGAATGACGACCTGATTTTCTTTGAGGTTGTAGGCCCTCGCTGTCGCCGTGTCAAAAATTTCCCTGACGCGCTGGACCTCAAGAAAGTGATTCCCGGATCCAAGACTTCCAAGCTGATTTCTGCCTCGATCTTTCGCTCTCTGCGAGACTGCAGTTGGGTCGGCGTCTGACCGGCGGCCTCCATCTTCACAATGTTTTAGATCAGCCTCAGTCGCCCATCCTGCTTCAACTGCCCACTCCACACCTCGATCAAGAATCGTCTCAACGGTTGCTGTGCTTTCTTGAGTCACGCCGCCGCCACCTAATCCAGTCGGAATGTCATCGAATAACGCCTCGACGAGTTCTTCCTCGCGTCCATGAATATCATCATACTGGAGGTTTGTTCTCATCATCCGAACCCCGCAATTCGAGACGACGAACTGATTTGCAAGAAAATTGTGCGCATCGTGTTCGACGCCAATATCATAGACGCGTTCATTCCCTGCAGATTCGATGGAAGCGACCGTAGTAGCGACAGTGAAACCATCTCCAGGAGTCGCCTCCTCGGGCTGTGTTCCACCATCGGTGACGACGACTGCCTCAGACGAAGGAACCCACGCTCCTGAACAAGACTGTGCCTGACGCTTGATCGACTGAATCATCAGCGCAGATTGCCGCTGTTTGTGCTGATTATATCGATAGCCGACCGTTGTCAGAAATCGCCGAAGGTTTTCAGGCTCGCTGACGATCGTAAGTCTTTGTTCTTGACAATGCCCACCGTCGCTACCCAAGTCGCTCACGCTTGCTTTAATATCAATATCTGCAAGTGAATCAGCGAGATGCTCGAGGAACGATTGTGTTGTCTCTTCGAAGTTGCACTTCCGTGTGACTGTTAGTTGGGTATTTTCAGTGCTCTCTGCTACTGCTGGAGCTTGCATTGATGCCCCAAAATAACTCGCCAGATAGATTGCCTGCTGCCAATTAGCCAGCCGGTCGAAATAATCCGGGGGGTCATCCCCTTCTTGAGTTGGTTGACCGGCCTGAGCGCCCAGTTTTGAGAGCACCTTGGCGAATGCTTCTGCCTCACGATAGCGCTGTATATCGCCGTCTGACGCCTCACTGTGCAGTTGGTCTCGCTCAACCACACGCGAAGGCGTGAATCCAATTTCGGCTATGTCTTGACAGATCCTCTCGAATTCATCTGAGGATGCCTCAAAAAGCGTCTGTGAGCCATCGAACGAACCACACCCAGTATGAAATCCAACGAGTTGTAGCAGGCGTGCAAACGCGTTATCGGTCGATCGAAGCGGGAGCAATCCTCGTGTCTTTAGAAATGATGCGACTCTCTGTTCATTTTCAGTAAAATCGGTCTCATCTAAAATAATGAACTCTTCGGGGTATTCGTCTGGGAGGCCAACAAACTGACTGGTGAAGACCGTCTCACCAGGTGCTAACTCTTTGAGCTCGGTCATTCCATCTGGAGTGAGAAACTGGTGATCTGCAGTGGCTCGAACTGTATCTCCGTCAACAGTCTTGAGCTCATATACAGTCCTCGATTCAGATTCTGTGAATAATTGTATCGGCGACGATACTCGCATCTCTCCATCTGTGACGATTGCCCGCTCACGATCGAATTTCGTTTTGAGTGTCTCAAGTGACCGATACCGACCAAACGCCAACGACACATCCGTTTCTCCTGCAAGACAATTAATATCGTAGCCGACGGCCCCAGGTGAAATACAGCCACTCTGAGCATCGGTCGCGGCGACACCACCGACGGGAACACCATACCCCTGGTGTCCGTCAGGCATACACAGTGCTGGTGATGCGATACCAGGCAGCGATGCAACGTTTTGTAATTGTTCAAAGGTGCGGTCGTCTTTGATTTCGTCAAGAAGCGAATCCGTTGCAAGAACACGAGCTGGCACGCGCATAGAGTCGGTTTGTGGAAGTTCCCAAACCATTGGAGCCACCTCCTCAAGAACAGTGTCACCAAACTCTTGCTTTCGGTTCTCAGCAGAAGGATCTCGGTCAGGAGCTTCAGGATCAGTCATATATTTATTATATCGGTGTGGTATTCAAAAGGTCGTTTTTACCGTCGTCATTCTGTGGCTCAATCCCTGAACAACGGGTTAGACTGGGTTCGTTGGGTGGGGCGGGGTGAGGTAGAGATATTCACATGGATTCAGTGCTCCGGAAAATGCTGCATTGCCTCGTTGGGAGTATCAGATGTACTGTATACCGTGGTTGATACGCCCTGCAGGCACGTATGTGAGCATAGGTCTGCGTGAGAGAAAATATCGTCTGGATGTCTCATTTTCATATACTGTCGGAGATATCGAACCCGCGCTTGTCGAGAGGAAATTGTGCATATTGGACTGCTTGAGTTGCGCTCAGCTCACGAACGACGCTCAGTCTGCAGTGGCTGGATCCGGGGGTTCCTCGGCGATATCTGTCGTGAGACTCACCTCTGTCCGCGCTCCAATAAATGAGTCAATTGAATAGGCGCCTCCACCCATTATAAGCAGTGCCGAGGCCAACCCGAATAATGAGATATGCGCTAACACGGGGTCATCTGGAAGGCCAAACAACGTCGTGGTAAAGAGGAGAAATGAGATTCCTGCGGCGGCTCGAGTAAATGCACCAACAATCAATACGAAGCCCACAGCGGCCTCGGTGAGACCTGCCCCGACTACCCAGAGCTCAGGACTCACAGGCACGACAGCTGTAAGATTGTATTTTGCTACAACAGCCGCTGCATCTCCTGGATTCATAATTTTCTGCGAAATGCCAAGATACAGGAACGAAAGGCCCATTCCAATCCGAACTACAGCCGGAACTAGTATCGTGTAATCAGATACCCGGCGAACGAACGGAACAGCGACTGCTCGGTAGAACGGATCGATGCGTGAGTATACGGTATCACGCGCAGCGAGCCGAGCCACGAGTTGGTCGGCACTTGGACGGCCACCACCAAGAAGTGCAATCGCCGCTAGTGCAGGCACATACTCAACTGCTAACAGTAACCTCGGCTCGATGAGTAATCCATTGAGATAGGCGAGAAGCGTCACGAATGCGACGAGTCGTGTTCCGAAGCCAAACAGTAGAAGAAACCCAGTAGTCACCCCGAATAGTCGAATGAATGCCGGCGGACCAATCACAACGACAGGAGAAAAAAAGTACCCACTGAACCCTGCTCCGACCAATGGCAAGCCAATGCTCAATCGAAGCATCCATGGAAGGAGGTCAGCGTAGCTCAGCATCGTATCTCGAAAGACTGCAATATCTCGCTGGAGCGGGCGATACCGTAGATAGCCCCTCCCAACAAGGAGAGCTGAAACAGCCCCGCCAATGAGCAGGGCAATATTCACTGGATCAGATAATGCGTTTAAGAGAAAAGTAACGACCGCTGCCGGTTCGCCGCCTGGAGTGACATATTGAACATGAGCGCGTGCACGACCACTCATGAACCAAATAAGCCCGAAGATAGCTAGTATAAATACCCCGTATTGGTTTCGACTCTGTTTCCAATTCATATACTGTGGTATGAACGCAATCTGTGTAAGTATACTGTTACATTTTCAATCATGATTGACTCTAAGCTGAGGCCAACGCCCATACAGGAAGCCGTTTCACCTCACTACCCAGTCCATCGCTAATGCGTTCAGCAAGTGGTCTCTGGACTGGGTGCATACCCGAACGATGCCATCGAAGAAGCCAACAATACCGATGTTGACGGCATTCTTTTCGAGTTGACCACATCCACGAAAACATCGCGAACGGGTCGGATTTCCAGCAGCGGGCCGACACGAGATTCGTGGAACTGGTTAAACACAAGATTGAATTGACGGCGTGATTCGTGGACTTCGTGAACCCGGCGCACACAACTCAATCGTGTTTGGACTGTGGGTCTCCCTACAAGAACAACTGCGTCGGCAAGCAGTTCGCGAGTTCGGACTGCGAGGATGAGACACATGTGGATTACAACAGGGAAACCAACATTTCGGTTCGACACCGCGAGTATATCCATCGCGGGGTCGGACGTTTCGCAGCGGATAAGCTCCCAGCCAACTGGTCCTCAACTCAAGGATATTGCACGTGAGCGGTGACGACGCGTCGAATGACTCGGCTAGGACCGGAATCCACTCCACTGAACAAGCCCGCGGTCGGACGGAAGCCTGCGTCGGCCTGTGATGGCTCCAAGTTTGTCTTTCCTCGAAGAAACCACTTCCAGTTCATTTGACTCTGAGGCTGCTGACAGTGACAACCCAGTTGCTATTATTCTTGATACGCAACTCGTACCTGTTTCCACTTCCCGTTTGACTCTAAATGGGATTGGAGTTCGTCAGCGTACGCTTGTGTGAGTTGCTCAGCCGCTTCTAATCGATCATTCCCTCCACTACTGTCACCGAGACCAATCACGCCTTTCAGCGACTCAACGAGTCCACCACCGGAGGAGGAGCTCCGGCCACTATCTTGTCCCATTGCTCCCATCTGTGATTGGATATTCTCCAGTTCAGGCATGATCTGAGGCAGTTTCGTCGTATCAGCCACAATCCGTGCTTGTTCTGTGTCTGCGGGTGCCTCAATCTCAAACTCAATTGCAGTCATAATCAGTCCCCACTCTTGTGATGAGAACTCCGACGCAGCTATGCGGTCATTAAACTCCTGATCGACTGCCATTCGTTCGCCAACGATTGCGTCAGTCCAGTTTGTCATGAGTGGTAGCTAGCCGTCATAAAATTTGAGCGTTTCCCTGTGAATAGACCATTCATTCTCCCATGTGTCTTTTTATCACCGACAGGTGATGATATGACATGGATCTCTATGATGTGCTTTACCAACTCTATCAGGATTTTGACACTGGGTCGATTCGAGATGCACAGGATTTTGTAGATCTATTTCCGCCTGTAGACTCACGAGTCGCACTGGGCTACTGGGAGAGTGCACAGACTGAATTGATCGAAGGAAAACAGCGAATTGAACAAGAGTTTGAGGGAGGTACAGAACTCGCAACAATCGCTGCTACAGCAGACCGAAAACAAGCATTCACCGCACTGGATCTTTATACAAAGTACAATCGTCGCATCAACGCACTAGTTCTGGATGTCGATGAGACCTTGCGCTCTGCAGGGGAGACAGATAATGAAATCCCACGCGAGACGCTACATCAACTGACACGGCTTCATGAGTCTGGGATTCCGATTATCATTTGCACAGGGCAAACTCTGGAGAATGTCAAGGGGTTTGCTATCCAGGGACTGGGGAATGAACTCGTTCATTCAGGACAATTCAGTATTGTGTATGAGGCAGGAACCGGCGTCTTTACGCCAGGAAAGGGCACAGCGACGAAGCAGCTCTTATATGAGTCATTAGAGGAGGAGATTCAGACGATTTTTCGACGTATTCGCGCACAGGTGTTATCCAATGCACCCTCAGAATTAGCTGGCTCAGTGCATCTGCAGGGGAATGAATTCAATATAACGCTCAAGCCAAACTTCGATGTTGGGTCTGAGGCTGCCGCCTCTGTTATTGACCGGAGTCTCATTTACTTAATTGACCTACTTGGCACGACAGTCACTGAGATCGTTGATATTGACGGCAATGAGATAAACGCTGAACTCGCAAGCAAGTGGGCAAGAGCCTACTACAGTGATGCAGATGGAGAGATTGCCACCGTTTTGACAAATCGAGACAAAAATGTCGATCAGACGCACAAGCCGATCCCACCAGTGATTAAGAATCGGTTTGATCAGATCGATGTCGCTTATTATCACGCTGACGCTGCGGAGATTGGGTCACTCGATTTGGACAAGCCAACTGGGGTCCAAGCAGCACTCGAATCACTGGCAATCGAGGACCCCTTCGTCCTCGTCATGGGTGACAGTAAATCAGATCTGCGTATCATGCGGTGGGTGGAGCGCGAAAACGCAGGGATTGTCGCTGCCCCACGGCATGCTTCAACCACTGTCGTTAATCATGTGACACAGACAGATAATCTGGTGTATGAACCAGGCGATGCAGCCTCAATCTTGCGGAGTATCGGTGTTTTGAATCGATTGGCAGCGTTCGATTAGTCTGGGACTAATTCAGATGCTCTCGGCACATCTCACGAGGTGCACAGTGTGTATGAGGACGTAATGTAATTGAGGTTTTTTCGGCGGAGCACAGAACAGTTTGAGCCAACAGTTATTTTTGTTTGGTATTGTATCCACTGTAAGCAGACATCATCTCCCGCAGACGTGTGGTCAAATGTGTGCCCACAGCATGTACAAGCGCTCGAGACGACTGCCTCGAGATGCATTCGCGAAACGAGAGCACGGGCGCTGTCAATAGTCGGTAACAGCCTCAGCGGGTTTCACTGCTGGTGCTTCAGTGCATCGCGCGTGTCATCTGCAGCAAGTGCAATTGTGTATTCTGCGGTCATCAGAGCGGTTGTATAGCGAGAATCAGTATGACATCGCTGCCGCAGTTCGTTTAGTCCAGTCGATAGTACAGCCTCGGTCTCCTGATGCATTGTCTCAAACAGCCTCGAAATGTCTGACTGCTGATCACGCTCAGTGTGAAATCGGTGAGCCAACGCCTGATGCGTCCGCACACTGATTAAACACCGACCGAGAAATCCACCAGCAAGTCGCTGAATAGGGGACTCAAGCCCCCGGAGATACGCGTGCATCGGCCCTGGGTGAGCGTCCTCAGGTGGCGTAGAATTGCTGTACTGGCGAACACGTGAGAAATGTGTGTACTCTTGATGACAGACCGAGTCATACACCGCTACCAATGAAGGAGCTGGACTGTGTTCGCACCAGTGCTTGAACGTCTCTGCGGCCGTCCACTCTGTAGCTGCGACAGCACTCAGGAGAGGATATTTTGTATCGGTCGTCGCTAAGATTGCGTCGACAAATTGGGTATCACTGAACACTGCAAGATCAGCACTGGCGTTATCCACCACACGATCACGCAATGAACTTGACGGCATTAATGCTGCACAGAGATGATTGTCTTAGTCGTCGCTCGCCATTGGCTCCTCACCAGAGGAGTCTGCCTCAATACTTGACGGATACACCCCGCGACGAATCTTGAGATCGCTTTGAGGCCGAGCCATACACGTCAGCGCATATCCCTCGCGCTCTTTCTCCGAGAGCCCTCGAGCTGCAGGTTGGACAACTTCGCCTTCAATTATTTCCGCAGAACATGCTAAACACATACCCACTCGACAGGAGTACTCCTGTGCAATACCTTCCTCGATGCATGCGTTGAGAATAGTTTGCTTCTCAGAGACCTCCACCGTTTCATCAGCATCGACAAAGTAGACAGTGTGATTGGCCATACTGGAATCTCTGTATCTGGAATCAAAACTCTTTGTGAATCGGGTTTAAGTCTCTCGTGAAGCAACTCAGAAATGACTGGCTCACAGACGCGAAGTTATGACAGAAACTGAGATCGAAGAGTCGCGACCCTCAGCGGTACAATGACATCCGCCTTGCCGAGTCCTCAAGCCAAATGTGATACTCAGGCAGAGATCTACAGGGAAAACAAGGCGAGTGCCTCAGGGTCGTTCGGAGATCGAAGATGTCTGTGATGACGCACAGCGTCTCGGACGTACAGCGACGACCACTGCACGTTCTCTACAACTGATGGTTGCGTTCGCGCCGAGTACGTCACACCTGAGGACGGCGACGACACGCCATTCACGGAGTATTAGGAGAGTGACCAGTGGGAGCCCAAAGGATACAGGAGTTCACCGAGTACAAGACCGAAGAATATGGGATTCTCGTGGATATGGTGCAGCCAGCGCACGCGAGTCAACGGTGCAGTCACTCGGATCGTGGGTTCACGCATGAGCATAATCGTGATGATGACGAAGTTCGAGTGGCTAAAATGTGGAGAGGAACTCCACGCGGATGGCAACGCGGCGCGGAACATTTGGGTGGCGTCCCAGCACTGGCTCACATCTGGTTTTAGATGGGCGAACTGTCAGGTTGCCCTCAACTCAGGGACGCTGAACGCGAACGGCGAGTTTAGGCCTGCCGAGGGTGTCGGCCAGGGCGGGAGTCCGCTGACAATCCCACCCCTTTAGGAATGGGTTCCTGACACTGCATCAGTTGGGGTTCCTCCGCAGACGTCTGAGGTGGAATTTAAGATCGGACGAGGGCAAAGAAAAGCCATCGAATGAGTCCTAAGACGACTGCACCGCTGACGAGAATGACACCGCCGAAGATGAGTGAAAACCCGCCAGAAAAGAGAGGTGATGCCCGCAAAACGAGCCCAAGAATCGCTGCGGGAATCCACGCACGAACGGCAAGAGGAATCGCTGCTTTCGCTGATTCTGCTGCCCCTGCTGAGTAGGCGCCAATGAACGGGCTGATCAAAATCCATCCCAAAAGGAATGGCACAATGGTGAGTGCCCAGCTCATTGGAGAATTTGATAGATAGTCGATACCATTATGAAAGACAACGCCACCACTGAGGAGCGTACCCACCCCTATCACGTCCCCGATGACGAGTGGGATTGCGCCAGGGTCCAGTCGGCGGGAGAGAAATGACTGCTCAGACGTACTCATGATTAAATATTGGTGTAATCACTAATGGGTTTCCCGACTTGGCTTAGTGAACGGAGACGCGACCAGCAACAAGATATCGGACACCGGAGACCGCAATCCGCGGTTCAAAGCCTGCATCCGTAAGCATCGTACAGAGCCTCTCAGGCGTAAAGAACCGCGAGTCAAACCCTATAAGATCCTCTCCAGCGGCAATCAAATTGCCGATAACTGTCGAAGGATCAATCTCCTCAATCAGAAGCACTCCACCGGGAGCAAGGACACGCGCTGCCTCGTCGAAAAAGTGCGAAACTGTGGGTAGGTGATGCAGTGCATCGCCAATTACGACAGCATCGACAGCATCATCCCTGACTGGAAAGTTTTCGACGTCGCCTCTAATGCTTATTCGGCCGTGAAGACGAGCACGTCGGCACATGGTCGATGCAGCATCAATTACAGGGACGATTTCGGCAGTGTCAAGCAACGGTTCAGTTGCTCGACCTGTCCCTCCCGCAATGTCGAGCACGCGGTCAATCGGTCGCTCTGCAAAAACGAGTGCTGGATCAAGACTCACTGGTGGGACAGGATTTGTTGCCAGATCATACACCCAGCCGAACCGTTCAAAGAACTGTACATCCCCACGACCATACCGACGCGCCATATTCAGTAATAGAGTCCCCCTATATCAAAGAGGATTTATCAAAGTTTCAAGACTCGTGGGACACACCCGACAACTCCTCCACTCACTTCGGGAGCACTACTGAATATTCCACTTCCGGTCGTTACTTTTCATCTGCAATCTCTCATCACTGCTAACCGAGGCGCTCATCCCGATATAATGAGACAGTCTCGGGAGTTCCACTCGGTCGACGGTATTCGCGTCAAGCTGTCGGTTGTGGATACCGTCAGAAGACAAGTCAGCTGCTCCGAGTAGGAATAGCGCGTGACACTCTTCGTCTCATGGCGGGATACAAGCCCTCTGTTCTCAACTCAATAATTGCTATTCTTGTGACGTCCTCGCCCGGCGTAAACGGCGGGGCTTCCCTTCCACAGCAGGGAACCCGGTCGCTCCGGTTCGGTTCAGTTCGGTTCGGTTCCAGTTCCGTCTCTCCCGGCGTGAGCGGGGTTCGTCCCTCGGCCGGGAGCGTCCTGTGGCACCGCCACACGTGCTCCCATCCGCAAGCGTGTCATCGTCACGCGGTTTCTCGACGTAACTCTCACCCAAGCGGTCGAACCTCGCGGTTCCGTCCCGGCTCCGCTCCGCTCCGGTCACACCTTGTCGGCCGAAGGCCATCAGCCGGGCTTGCGGAGCACCGCATGGCGGCCCGTCTCCCCTCGCCTGGGAGACGGCGGAACCCGTGGTAACATCCACGTCAAGGCACATACTCAGCGTTTGGGTTCCAGGCCGGCCACCGGCGTTCGTGGAGGCGGTGTCGGATTCACGCCGTAA
>JAQCNF010000158.1 GCA_028275165.1 Haloquadratum sp. | reverse complement strand
GGCATCTCGTTGAGGTAGTCTTCGGTCTCGCGGAGACTCTTTTCGAGTTCGACGCGATACAGGATCAACGCGATCTGTACCCACTCGGCGTACCCGTCCGCGCCGTCCGGCGCGGCGGGTACGTCCGGATCATCAACATGCTGTTTGGCCAGGTCTCGACACATCCAAGCAAGCCGTCTGAGCGATGCCATATCGCCAGACCGCGTCCATTTCCGGGTTAATCTGACGGAATATTACAGTAAGAGCGTCTGAGAACGTCGTCACTAGGCGGCAAAACAAGGCACCAGTGAGGCAATAGCTTTTTAATTATCACTTTTGTTCAGTGTTGTGTCGGATGACAGAGTCTCGCGTGACGATTACATCAACACTGATCGAACAACTCGCCCAGACGCTCCACATCGACAGCCTTGCGCGCCGTCTTCCTGGCGTTACGTATCCACCGTATCTCTACGTATCACTCTTCATCATTCTTGACCTAGCAGCTGTGAATACCTACACCCACGTGACTGGCGGCACACACGCAGTCGTCCGTAATCCGTTCTATCTCTCTCTCTATGCTGGTATCATCCTCGCTGTCATCGGCATCAAATATATGAATGAAGGGCACGTTGCCGTGATGGAAATTTTTGTTGAGCGCGATATCTGCGACGTCAATCAAGCAGACAATTACGCCTTTTCAACGCGCAGTAAACTCTTGTTCTATCTGCTTGGGCTCCTCGGATTCTTTGCGTACCAAGTGTTCGTCATTGGCATTCCAACCATCCTAGAAGACCAAGGCATTGCAGGGGTTGCCTTCACGCTCGTCTTGCTTCCGGGCTGTTATCTTCCGGTCGCCATCGATTTTGTGAGTGAATATGTGACACTCCATCTACTAATTCCGCGATGGCTGAGTCGAGAGAACATCGGCCTGTTCTTTTTCGACCCCCAGAATATGGGTGGGTTCCAGCCGATTGGTGAACTCCTCAAAAACTCGTACTACATCTATACGGCCGGTTTACTGCTATACCTGCTCTTCTTTTATGGAGTGTTCGTCACACCAATCCAAGGGACCATCCAAGCTCCGCCGGGGACTGCCGAAGCAGTCCTGTTTACTGGGTTATGGCTACTCGGGCTCGGGACTATCTCCTACTCGATATATAAAACCCACCAAATAATGAAAACCGAACGTAAAGACCGCCTCCGCGACATTGAAACCGAAATTCGAGATATAATCGACAATCCACACGACATCAGCAACGCAGAAATCACGGATCAAGATCGACTTGACGCACTTGAATACCGCCTTGGACAGATCCAAGCAACCAGTGAGTACCCAACCACATTCACGATGTGGACGCAAATCGGTATCAGCGTGCTCCTTCCGCAAGTCCTTCAGATGACACTCCAAGCGACAGTCTGACACAGTCTCACCGTCCGCAGTCACTGAATAGCTTTTCAGTCCTCGACGTCGTCTGCCACCACTACTCGCACGGTAGCCGTGTGTTCGCTGTGGCCTTGCCCACAGTACACCGTACACTGGTACGGGAAATTGCCTGTCTCGGAGATCGTAAAGCGCACAATATCCGCTTGGTCAGTTTCCATGTGTAATAGCTAAGTCAGCAGGTTTCAGTGACCAGCTGTTTCAGGCGGGAATGTGTCTAAAGAAGAGAGTTCTGCATCTTCAGGTCTGATTTCATCTCGATAACGGGGTCTTCATCTCGAAGACGGTGTACGTCGATCTATCCATGCTAGTTTGAGTTTCCGACTTTGTTAATGAAATCGGAAACTCAAAGGGCCAAGCGGCCCAATCAGCGCCACGAGTTATTTAAAGAGATGAGCGAATCAACGAATTCGGAAACTCAGAGCGAGCAGGCCCGAGGTAGACGGAACGACAATTGATCTTCCAGCGGATAGCATCTGCATCCACGGTGATGGCCCCAACAGCTTGGAACTGCTTCGAACCATTCACGACCAACTCGACGCGGAGGGTATCGCTCTTCGACAACTGCCCGAGTTAGTGTCGGACTGACCCAGAGAGTTTTGCTACGGCTGTTCTACAGGAAATCATGAGCTTCAGAATTTCGTGGGACAACTTGCTGGACCGGCTCGATGAACTCCCAGAGGGATCCACGCTAATCACGCCACGATCTCACGACAGATTTCGTGTCAAAGATGTGCAGCAGCAGCGAGTTATTAT
>JAQCNF010000148.1 GCA_028275165.1 Haloquadratum sp. | reverse complement strand
GAAGCTCGCGGCATCGGGGGTCTGCACGCCACGTATCTCACCGCTCCGGGAGTACTGTGCTATCCAGTTCGTGATTCGGACGGTCCGTTCCTGGCCGCCGACGCTTTCGTTGCGCGTGATTGTCTGGTTGGTCGGTCCGCCCCCCTCGTAGCCCGCCGAGGACAGCGTCTCTTCATCGACTGAGGCCTCCGCTGCCGTGAACTCGACTGTCTCACCTGTCAACAGCCCCGTACAACCCGCTGAGACCACCAACAGTGAAACGAGGGCCGTAATCGTGATGCGTTGCATATCGGTTTCCTTTGGTTGATGACTGTTGAGTTTTATACCAGTTTCGTTCAGTGGGTGGATATTGGCCTCCTCACCTGCGTTCACAGAATACGTCAAGGCGGATGCCACGGGGCTTGACCCGAGGCAGTTGACGTAAGGAGGATATCAATTATGGGTGCCAGGCTTGATTTCAGTCCAGCTTTGCTGCGTGTGAGTTTCGATTTGCTGGATCATTTCCGTAGCCCCAGTGCCAGGCGAGACTTCGTATACGCCGCGATGGTCCCGGTTTTGGACCTCTTCGATCATATATTTCATAAATCTGCGGCTGGTGTCGTTCTCTAGATACATATTCAGCAAATCACATTTTTCGAACACGACCCACCCTTCACCATCTGAAAGACAGTCAAGTGACTTGGTGAATTTAATGCTTAGATCTGTTGGATCATTCGGATTAGCTGGGTCTGTATGTGCTATCTCCGTTGGAGGAAGTTGTGGTTCAGACGATATGGGAATAACCCCGACGTTGTCTATATCGTGACCGTGTGACTTCAACGCATCCTCTATTATCCGTGGACTGCGAAATGTAACAATGAGCAAATTCTCGAAGGCGTCGGTGGGGAGTGTTTTGAACGGACAGTCCAGTGGTTCATCGTATAAGATGCCCTGCTCACCTGCCGCTAAGGAAAGTTCTTCGTCCAATGATTGAATTGATTGACCCAGTTGTGGGGGCATCATGAGTGTAATCTAGTGTTAATTTTTGGTGGTAGTTTCTTGTCACATAGACTCATACACACCGGTGGCTACACTGGTCGGAAATCCTGTGTGGGCTGGCGGTATTTTGCTAGTGACCCTGCCTGATGATAGCAGCGTACTTTCTGATTAGTACTTGGGTGCTTACCTCGTGGTAATATCGAACCGCTATTAAAACCAGTGGGTTGTTCCAGCCACAGCGAAAAAGTCGGTACAGTAGTTCAGCATTTTCGAGGCGTGGTTACCGGTCTTCGCTCGCGAGATGGGGGGGATTCCCTCGCTGTATCAGGCCGGCACGATTTTACAAACTATGGGTTGTAAAGTGATAGTTCGAAGATGGGACAAGGTGCCCGTGCCGTATCTGACATCCTCCACACGGCTAACACGTTCGCCGTGCGACCACTCACAGACACGATGAGCAGGTGCTACGGGACTTGTTGGACGCTTCTGTCGCTCTCTGGAACGAAGAGAACAGCGCACAGACCCGAGTACCGTCCACCGCGACGGGAATGGTGCCGCCGGCGAGCCGTGAACCCACCCCGAGGCAGTTGACCGGGAATAACGTACTACGTCGGCCTGCTTAATCAGCCGAGAGTAGGCCACTGGTGACTTTCTCTCGCCACTGGACAATCCCTTCAAGCTCGTCTTCAAGCTTGTCAAGACGCTTGTCGACCTGGCCGCTGTCGCCGAGTTGGTTGTGCAGTTCCGAGAGTTCGTCTTTGATTTCCGCAATATGGTCGCCAACGTTCTCAAGTTCCTCTGCATGGCTCTGAACATCGGCAGAGAGCTCCTCGCGTTCGGCTGCGCCTGTCTCAACGTCCTCACTCAACTCGCTGAGTGAACTGCTGAGCGAATCGATTGTGTCCGATGCATCCGCAAGATCCGCTTCATTTGCCGACACTTTCTCATCCACCTCGTCAATCGAGTCCTCATTTTCAGAAATGCGTTCGGAATTGGACTCAATCTCCGTTTCGTTGTCGGATATATCGCTCGTGTTCCGGCCACATCGAACTGAGTTGTTCTCGATTTTGCTAGTAATCGATTCAAACTGCTCATCATACTGTTCAGCCAGCGAAGTATCCGAATCTATCTCTTCAATTCTCTCGGCATTAGCCTGGATACCATTCTCAACCTCGTCGATTGCCGTCTTATTCTCACTGACAGCATCAGAGAGATCAGCTAACTCCGTCCCGTTCGTCTCAATCGATTCCGAGTTCTCCTCTACGCGCGCGTCCAACTCGTCGTAGTTGTCATCGATATCTTCATCGAGTCCCTCGATATCGCGTTCAACGCTTTCGATAGAGTCCTCATGTTCATCAAGCGTTGATTCAATGGCATCCCGCTCTGACTCGGCCGTGTCAAGGGTGTTTTCGATTGCCGCAATCGTCGCCTCAAGATCTGTAATAGCCGAACCATTCGCGTTGACGTCCCGACTGAGTTTCTGAAGTTCCGTTTTGAGGGCAGAAATATCGTTTCTTGCCGCCTCAATCACTTGCTGTCCGGTTCCGTTATCCGAAAGGAACTCCTCCAGCGCGTCGGTATACGCTTCCAGATTAGAGACTTCAGATTCGACTTTGTTCAGCCGTGCTTCGAGCTTGCCCCCTTGGTTCACGCCTTCAACAGATTCGCGAATATTTTTGAGACTTTCCAAGAGCTGCATGCCCATGTCATTGTTGGCAGAATCGGTGCTTATGATGTTCGCTCCGTTTGATTCTGCTTCCCTGACCGAAGCACCTGCTTGGGGACCATCATCGGTCCCATCTTCTTGATCTGCTTGCGTTTCGTCGCTTCCCGTAGATTGTGATGTCTGCGAATTGTCACTCATTGTTGCCTCGTTAGTTGTCTTCTTTTTAGCGCGCTTCGCGCCTGTATCATTTTTTTGCTCATTTCTCCTATCTATTTCTTTCCCTTCTGATTTCTCTATTTCTGACTGGCTAGTCTCTGCGTCTGGGTTCGATCCAGCATCACCTGCTTCCGTTTCAGTGCTGGAAGCCCGCTGTACTTGGTCGGCAGAAAACACTCTACTTCCTTCCGGTGGCGACTCGCTGTCGTCGGTGGCCGAGTTTGACTGGCCGCCTGTATCGGCTGGACCGTTATCTCCGGCAGTGACTGCAGCATTGCCTTCGTTCATCTCTCCCGCGCTGTCGTCTCCGATAACTGTCGCAGTGATATCTGGCTCCGTCAGCCAAGCGTCTATATCATCTCCAAACCCACCCCGGCACGTGATCGCAGTCGTAAGCTCGGTTCCAGCAATATCCCGCTCGAACGTGAGGGTCTGATTACCTTTTTCCCAGTGGTCTTTGGACCGTGGTATTACACCGACATCTGCCATATCAACCGACTCCGGAACTGACTCGTTAAGCGTGACTTGCACCGGTTCACTGTGATCAGAGTTAATTCGGTACTCGATTGCTTCCCCTGAATCGTCACTGCGGTGGTGCTTTTCTACAGTTAGATATTCGGTGTCTACTGTCGACATGGGATGGCCCATATCTTTATAATATATCGTAACGCCTTAATCATGGTGTTACACCGAGCAACCAGTGCCGTCTTGAGTCGGCCAATTCGCGGTAGTACTAATACATTCCACACCTTTTGAGTAGATACGATGGCTGCCTCCAATCATGAAGGGGTATCGGTAAGCAAATCACATGTTGAAAACAAGTACCGGCACGAAGCCATTGAGTATCACATCGAGAAGCAAACCGACGAGCCACTGCAACTCACAATCATCGAGACAGTACCAGAATTCGCAGATATTGCGGATATTGGTGTCTTGCCCGACGATGCGGAATACTGGGAGAAAGATGGAGGGGAGTTGACGTTTGAGCGAATGATCGACGCCGAGACGCTCACCACGGCGTTTATTTGCATCAGCGGGTTTGACGAGGGACTTGAGGAATGGCTAAAGGCACCGGCTGTTAGCGCCGAGATTATCTCCGAAAGTTCCGAAGACTCGGAGCTATCGGAACAAACCGGGACACACCAGTCACATTTGGAGAGTGACAGTGCACCAAACTTGGAGCATAACAGCCCACAGGAGACAGACGCTGAGGATTATACAACTGACTCCGAATCAGACATCGCTTCAGCGCCACTAGACGATCCGAAAACAAAAAGAATAGATGTTGGTAGCCATGAATCACAACATACTTCCGAAACAGTGGATGCTGTATCGGAGAAACCAGCTATGAGCGATAATCAGCAAGCCGACGACAACGTTGAGAATGGACGAACCGACCAATCGACCGGAGCCGAAAGTCACGAGCCCGAGCAGCCCTCAGACGACGGCGATGACAACGAGGGGAACCCTGCAACCGAGGTTGCCGAGGATTTAACTGAGGATGCTGGTGAAAAAGAGAATCCAGACGCGGAGACAGGCACACTTGAGACGGGTGCGACCGATCTGGTAGGCAGCAATGCTGAGAAAACGGATCTGAGTACGCATCTTTTGGACAGTCTCAACAGTATCCGCGAGTCAGTCGACAGCGTCAGTCACGCGGGCCAGTACGAAGCCAGACTTGAACAAGTCGAAGCGGACGTAAATGAGTTGCGCGCGTACACCTCCGCATTGGATGAGTTCCTTGCCGAAAACGGGACCGGGAAGCAATTTATCGAGTACACTCAGGATGATATTGCCGGGCTGAAAGAAGACATCCAGGTGCTTAGTGTCAAACTCAATGATACTGGAGCGGCCACCGAAGAGCTAGAGCAAGCGCTCGATGCCTTGGACGCGCGTCTAGAGGATCACGAAGAACGACTCCAAGATGTCGATTCGGCTGTTGACTCCCAAGACACGTCTCTTGAGACACTCACCGATGATGTTGAGAGTCTAACCGACGAAATCTGGGAGACGACCGACGATCTTGAGGGCCGTCTCGCTGAAACCGAGAGCGATGTTAACGAGAACGCGTCCAAAATCGCTGCTAACAGCGACCACATTACGGCCAACAGCGACACACTCGCTGACCAGGAATCGGAACTCGCTGAGCAAGGAGAGACCATCGAAGCTAACGCCGACCAGCTAAGTGAACAAGCTGATCGGATAGCGAGCAATGCCGAAAGTATCGAGGATAACGCCGATCGTGCCGAAGACAATGCAATGCGTTGTGGCCGCAACTCGAAGGATATATCGGAAAATGAAAGAGAGATCACAGACCTCGCAACACAGGTCTCGGAACACGAGACTGCAGTAACCGAGTTTGACACCCGTATTGCCGACAACGAGTCGGCTCTTAGCACAGTGTCAGACGATATTAAAGACCTGTCCAGTTCGCTGAATGAGGTCAGTGACGAAATCGACGAGCGGGTCTCCGCGGAGACCAACGCCCGGAAGGACCTTGCAGCCGAGGTTCAAGACCACGCTGACGAACTAGAGGAAGTGTCGAGCCAGTTAGCAGAGATGGAAGACGCTGTTGAGGACCTGCAGAATCAGTTATCCGAAGGCGGTGACGTACAGGAGCAACTCAGAACCCAATCAGAGCAGATTGACAAGCTTTTGGAGTGGCAAAACCAGATTACCAGTGGCCTCCCGTCGGGTGAGTGAAGACTCCACAGTTGTACAATCAAGCGCTCGCGTCACTTCTCCGCCGTAGGCGGAGTTTGTCGTTGGACGCCTGCTGTGAACAACCTACGAGGGCGAGTCCCCCGACCCACCGCGGTCGGGGGTGAAGCCCGACACCCGGCCTAGTGTTTTATCTCCTCAATATACCGTTCAATTCCGACATCGCTCCCGTCGTCCCAGAAATACGACTCTCGGGATACTGTTCCAGCAAGTGCTTGCCAGAGTACGAGTTGAATCGCCGGGCGATGTTCTTCGCGTCGTTGTAGCCGGCGTGGTACTCGCGGTCGCACTTCGGAGAACAAAATCCGCAGTGTCGTGAGTTGACATCCTCACCCGCCTGGACGGGTGAATCCCGAGCGTTGGGATATTAGCTCATCGGGCTCGTCCGATGTTGTGGATGTAAAGCGCGTCATAGAAACAGGAAGCCCTCAAGGAAGCCGCGTCAGCGGCTGAGTAGGGTGGGGTCGTTCACCCGTGGAAACGAGCGTGGGAGGTATACGATTCTCCGGATTCGGTTGAATTATATATTATTGTTGCGTATGCATGTCTACTGCCACGGGACGAGTCCAGCGATTAGCAAATCCTGCTCGACCATTCAAATGCGACACGCATGCCGGACAAACCCTCATAATGACAGAAACAACTTTCAAGACGACTGAGCAATTGCTTACTACCGCCCTCGAAAAGTCAGAGGACGACGAGATTATATACCATCTCAGACAAGCACTACAACTTCTCTTTGTAGCTGAATACCGCCAAGCAGAGACTAAACAGAATCGCACTCAACTGCCAGATGGTACCTACAGTAATTATCTATCCGTAGAGCATAACACAGACAGAAGTTGATCTACTTACGGTACCCGGCAGATATCACGACGAAAGTGCTTGGCAGCTATCCACGCTGATGCGCTCTCGAATCTGGCCCAAGTCCTAGAACGCGATGTGCGTACAGCCGTGACGTTCGGCTTCCGCGACGAGTTCTTTCGAACGCCGGTGCCGTGGTAGGTCAGGTGGGCGCTTCGTGTCCCGGTCTGTTGCAAGGTGGCACGGCGGTTCTCGAACTCGCAGCGCTTGTGGTTGAGCTAGTCCGCGTTGAGGTACTCGCCCTGTTCAGCCTGGAGACGGCAAGGCGTTGTTTTTGCCGCAGGGACGCCAGCAGGCGTCAGCAAACTCGGAGTTACTTTCAGTGTTGCTTCCAAGCAGTCGGGCACAGCATCAATTCATTATATGAACCGACCGTTCGCCAGACTGGTTCCGATGATTGTCTTATTGCTTGGGGCGGACAGGCCGCCATCGTAGGACTGGTGGGAATCGCTCTGTTCCCAACCGATTCCTATTGTATTATATGACTGCCTGTCATGTAAACGCGTGGATTTTGAAACTCGAATCAAGCGACGACAGTGGGGTTTTGTCGGGCGTGACGGCGCGTATCCACGGCCAAGGCCGTGGTATTGCGCCTGCTCAGCATATAACTGTCCGGTGAGAGCGAGTCCGGTACGTACAACCGGGGGTTGGGTCAAGGTTCGGGAGCGGTAGCGATTGCTGAGGCCCACCAGTACTCTTCGTCAATAATTGCATTTGAGTCGGTGGTGACCCGGTAAAATTCTTCTGCGTCGATTGCTTCCGCTAATGTTTCTTTGAGTTCGG
>JAQCNF010000143.1 GCA_028275165.1 Haloquadratum sp. | reverse complement strand
GTCAACGCCTGCTCAGCTTGCACGTCAGCTTGTCCTTCGACGCTTCCGGAGAGCCCACCTGCTGCTGCTGTGACACCCGCACCTGCTGCACCGACTGCCGCTGTCCCGAGAATCATCGCCCGGCGTGAGTATTCTACCATTCTGATTTGATTATCACACCACATACATGTCAAGTTTTTGTTACATTATTGAAAGCGACCACTTTCAATATTGAAAATTGATCCCTTTTCACTGACAGTATCTGACTGTGAAGTGCCGTTACGGCGAGAGTATTCTAGCAAAAAATGAAGACGGCCTGTCGTCTTTTTGATGACTGTACTCGCATCACATTGGAGTTATCTGAGAGAGAGCCGAAGGCTCGGATTGTGCAGAGACGGTCACATGTGAGTTGTCTTGGAGCTAACTCAACGCAGATGTCAGAGTGGGGACTGACGGGGTACGTGTGCACGTCAACGCCGCCATATCAACCATCTGCTGACATACCAGACACTTCTTGTATCAACACATGACATCAAACATATGCTACATATGATCTCTGATGAGGTTTTGTCTGGTCTCGTGCGCTGAGCGACAGTCTGCACACCAGAGGGTAGGTTCTCTCTCGGAATGGGAGCATCTCTCACTTTGGCCGAGAAGCTAATGCGACACGTGGAGGAGAAAACGCTGTGTTCAGTTCAGCTTTGTTTCGTTTCATTCACACAGATTCTGTCATCTCTGTCTGACGGCGGGGTTCTCTCTTTCCCCTCCCCGCATGACAGCGAGACCCGATCTTGAATTCATTCAATTCAGAGGGTCACTTCACTGTGCATTGCCAATTATGAAATAAATTGACATCGGATTACCAGCTCGAGCATCAATACGCCTCATATCGGCCAGTCCAGCTATCTCAATTCTGTTACCAGAAGAGCGACACATATCGGGTTGTCACGACGCCCTCACAGATGCGACTCACACGCAGCGGAAAGCAAACGAAGGTCTGAGTGACTAGTAACGACAGAGAAGGTTCCGCTGGGTGGCCGTTTCCGATGAGAATCATATCACTATCGACCTGGGGAGCTCAGTTGGACTTCGCTCCTTTGAGATTCCACAGGTCACACTGAGATTTCTCGAACTGGTGATGGCGAACTGGATTCACGTCTCAAACTGAAAGGACACCGCGACTGCAAAGGCCCCGCGGTGCGTATCTTCCATTGGCGGTCAAGACAATACGATTCCAATATCAGCGCAATAGTGACATCGCTGATGACGAATCGTTCACTAAACTCACACCACGAAGTGTTCAAGCCGCAGCGATGCAGGTCACAAGAGCAACAGCTGATGAGTGCCACAACGACGACTGGGAGGCCGCCTTCTCGTATGATCTCCGTCGACATGACGCCCAGGGAGTGCTTGTGAGTGAAAACATGGATCACGTGCTCTGATGGCCGTCGGTGGGTTGAAATCGTTCTAACCCATAGAATTGTGTTTGAATGAGCCGACTGATGACGTGACATGATTAACGATGCCTCGAAAAGTTCTGAGCCGAGATGACTGAACGCGGGAGCCGACGCCATCGAAGCGACAGAGGCATACGCAGCTTCTCTGAGGTTATACAGCAATATGACTCGTCAAAGGCCATATTCCTATCAGGCGACCCCAGAAACGGGGGGTCAGAAACTCAAGAAGTCTCGAATATTTCGATTACAAACGAATAAACGGGCCGAACATGAATAGTATGTTAAATGGAAAATGTGCCTGATACGGAGACATCGTATGCGTTAATTCCGATTCGGCGTGATATCGTCACCGAAATCGATAATGTTCGTGACGGACTCTCACGAAGTGAGTATATCAGGCTCTTGTTCAAGCAGGCGCAGAACACTGGATTGCAGGTTGCGAATGAACAATCCTCCCGCATTACAGCATCCACCGGTGATACTGAAGCCACAGGCGCTGGCTCTGGTGACACAACTCGACATCGCTCTCGATCATCAGATGGAGGGATGACAATTGACCGCGACACGGCAACGACCACCGGCCGCAGCACTCACGCGGATCAGACATCACGAACTCCTGGCGACGAGGTCTCTGTTGGCGCTCCGAGAAAGACCCGCTCGTCACCGACTGTCGGATCATTTGGCAATATATACCGTGGCACTCCGCACAGAAACGAGACGAAACGAACCGGCGAATCATCGCCACTCAAACAAGACCGCCCACGCTCGACATCAAAGCGTGGGACCTCGTCTCCGCCCCCGCAGTCAGACGCGAAATCGACCGCAGGGCCAGACCATCGAGAGAATCGGAGTCGGGATGAATCTGCGTTTCGCCGCGAGGGAACAACGACTGTCACTGGAGTTGACCGACGCCGGTCGCGCCGTGACCGCGAGAAGAACGCCCAATTGAATGACAGTCGGAGTCGGGATCGAAGGAGCCCTGAGTCCCAACACACTCGAGAGACGCCGAATGAGCAGGCAAGCTACACGAGCGCTGACACTCAGACGACAGCACACACTGAAGACGGTGTAAACAGCACTGACCACACCAACACCAGACAGATGACATCACACCAATCACGTGACACGCGTGGTAAGCGTCGTGCTGTTGAGAAGACGGCGAAGAAAGCCAGTGTACTTACACCCGAGTGGAATGTCTCTCTCGGGGGATTCATGATTGCCTGGGCGCTTGCCGCTGGGATATACGGCGGTGGTGACACGATCACGACGATATATGCGCTTGCCTCTGGAGGTGCTGTTGAGACCAACCCAATCATTCGTGCGGCAATTAGTATCCACCCAGCGGCGATGCTCGTCGTGAAACTCGCTATTATCGGGGGACTGTTTAAACTCGCAGATAACGCCGTGTCGGAGATGTCGGTCGAATTTGGCGATCAGATTGCAATCTTCATCCCAACGATACTCACTGCGATCGGGGGATATGGGACGTTCGTGAATCTCCAGAATTTGAGTGGGTCGATGATCCCGTACGTGCTCCTCACGATCATCTTTATTGGGATTGCTGGAGGTGCGGCAGTCGCACTGTACAAGGGATTGCCACTTGCTGGGAACAAGCTCCAAAATTACCAGTTCGGCAAGCCTGTCTCAAGTGTCGGAAACGAGTCCATCCGTGCGAATCGCCAATGACAACTGACAGATACGTAACTGTGTGAGAAACACTCAGCCCACAGAGATCCAACGGCGACAAGACAGACATTCCAACGCGGGATGAGAGTGGTTCTCGAAAAAACGGATTGTGTCACGGGTCGTCAGCGTCAGTCGTGTCACTTCGGCTCGTTTTGTCTCTGGACACTCATCGCTCACTCCCTCAGAGTTTCGACAGACGTGGCGGATGTCGATATGCGTCACCCCACAGCGAACGGAGGACGGAGAGTGTGCTTCATTCCTCTGCGAGACGTTCGTCCTCGCTGTTCAATGGCAGCTCGTGGCATTGACACAGTAGCATAATTCGCCACTGGGGTCGTCCCTATGATGCAGACGGAGATAGAAACGACGACCACGACCGAGGTCGAATACTCGGGCATCGTGTTGTCGCATCTATTGAGGTAGCACCGAGCGGGCGAACACAGAATAGGAGACGACCTCTTCACTCGAATCGTAATTCGACAGGCTGAGGCCGCCGAGATAGCGGAGTCGTTCTCGATTGGAAATCGAAAATAAGAGCCTGATGACTCTGAGTTCGTCTCTCGAAGTAGTT
>JAQCNF010000139.1 GCA_028275165.1 Haloquadratum sp. | reverse complement strand
AGCCAAGCCAAGCCAAGCCAAGCCAAGCCAAGCCAAGCCAAGCCAAGCCAAGCCAAGCGAAGAGACGGCACTCGGCGCGACCAGTGCTGACAGCTGGAGGGGAAAAGTGAGCGGATGATTATGTAACGTGGTTTTCTCAATTAAGATATATATCCAGATTTAATCCGAGAATAATTTCCATCATATGGAAAGAGAACATATATGTTCATCACCTCAACGGTGAACCTCTGTCAATTACATCGACAGGCCGCCTAAGTCGTTCTCCTATCTCACATAAGTGAGACTCTACACTGGGGTGACGACATCAAGCATGAGTCTAAAGAGAGTCCAAAGTAGCACAAATATAATGAGATGCGTCTGTATGTTCAGTAGTCTCATTTTATTCTCAGGTATTAAGAATGGCACAAAAATAAACCCAAAAAATGATATAAATGCGTATAAGGAAACGTATTCTTGCGATAAATTAGACCCACCCTCAATCGGTGAAAGTAACACTCCGAGACAAAAGGACATTACAAGACTTCCAATCGTGAGATAAAGTACTGCTCCAAGGATGTACCACCCCAACCCCCCACGACCAGATGGCCTGGCCCTCTCATCCCAGTAACTTCCCTCGAAAGGTAATTGAGCCGTTAAGCCAGCTGAGATGAAAGCTGCGATTACTGTTGGAGTCCAGTAGAAGAGTCCACGCTCGGCGGTTCGAGATATCGCAAGTGAGATCCGTTCTGCCTGAGCATCCTCCCGTTGACCCTCTGGGAAATATATAATTTCACCATTGAGTGTATATGTCCCTGTGTCAGAGGGATGCACTCTGACCCGAACACCATCTGACGTCCCCGGGGCTAACGTCTCAGTCACAGAGAATTGATTACCCTGACCAGTTTCGGCACTCGTCCCTGAGATACTGACTCCACTGGGGGCCTCAAGTATCAATTGAATAGTTGTTGGGCGTTCTGTCGATGCGTAAGTAACCGCACTCAGTCGAATCACAGCAGGAGATTCGCCTTCGAGTTGGGTGGCTGACGTTTGAATGACGATATTCACGCGGTCATCTGAAATGTCGACAATCGTTGTATTCTCAGACACAGGAGTTGCTGCCTTCTGACCAGAGGCAAGTGGCGGCATCGTGAGTCCACAAATGAGCAATATGAATGTCACCACCCCACAAACCGACATGAATCGCATATGAAATCGTGGGATTCTGAAGATACAAATATTCGACGGGCGGGTTCATCATGTCCATAGATATATTCAGTGTGACTTCGTATCGCAAACCGACATGTGTAGTGTTGTGTATGACAGAACGGCGATGGCTGAACGGGCCAAAATCAGGCGGTTCGGTGTTCTGTGTCGCTGTTCGAATGTCGGTTACCGTACAGACTGACATTTTGAGACTACGCCCCCCATCAAATAATGACCAACAGGTAGAAATTACTCCTCTATCTCGTTTGTGTGTTGGGTCTCTCTGTTAAAGATTTGGCTTCTTCCTTCCCATAACTACACACGGTTTCTATTCCCTCTCTGTGCGGGATATAGTGTCGTTGAGCGCTCGAAAATCAACAAACTCATTACAGGGGCATATGTAGCAGATGGTCTATTTCCCCATTTGTATGATATACCACTAAGGGGGGCTTGAATGGCTTGTCAACAGACAGTTTGAATGGTCTGTCAGCAGATGGGTGACGATGATCGGCGTGCACTCCGTGCCGATTACGCCGAGTGTATCAAGCATAGATATAGATAAGGGTGCGTCTCCGTCTGTTTGTGCTGGTCGTTAGCTATGATAGAAATAGATGACAAAGACGTGATCGTCGCAATCTCTCTTCGCACAGAATATCGCAGATCACGATTGAGCACGCAATGGATCCACCAGAAATTAAAGATACCCATTAAGCAGATTGTTTTATTCCAACCTGAGTCTGTTATTGGGTTTTGGTTCACTGAAACTCGTTCCCCTGTGTGCCCACCTCTGAATCCAGAAGCAACTGTTTTTCAACCATATTTTCTGTTCCACCTCTTGGATTAATGTGTCCAGATTCAGTGTTTATCATAGCATTTCCATTTGATAAAATACGGTTAACAGTAGCGGTGTAGGTTTGTCCTTTTATGAAGACCTTACTCATGTTATTATTCAACAATGTGATGCCGATGAATATCTTTCGTCGTTGTAAGATGGTATTACCTCACGATTGAATCCCCCACCAAGGGTTATGTCAATTCACTGAGTGAACCTGAATATCACATCGTCGCGACCGGATCAAGCCGCACTGGGGACACGCATAAAAGCTGGGCATCACTTCGTGTAGGAGAGCGGCTGATTTATTAGAGTAATTGATATTCTGAGAGTTGGCGCTGATTCAGCTCGACTCGTCCAACTCAATCGCTAATACACTCGAACAATGAGCGCATCAGAATAACTCGCGAATCGGCTGCTGTCCTCGGTAATATAATATAGCCGGGACACAGACAAATTTCAATAACAGCGTAAGACAATTGAACTCAATTCTCACGCTGGTGACACTCAGATCACCGCCACCCTCAGACAGAAACCGTGGCTTGGACAGCTATTGAGTGGACCGCAGCCATTGTTGCTGCTATCATGGGTATCATCTGGCTATTAAAATTCGTAACAATCGAAATCAGACACAGTAAATAACATCTAATGGTGACGTGAATGTGACAAGTTGTCGGATTTCAGAGCGGTAGCATCGTGATATCCGATGTCTCAGGATTCTCGCGACGGCACTCAAACACGCCTCAGTCCGCATGACTGACACAATGCAACTTCAGGGGTCAAAAGCAGGTATGGAGTCAGAGTCAAATTGGACGCCGGACAGCGAGCGAGATAATGGACCCGCAGGGATCAATTTTTGAACACGAGGGACGCAACCGCAAGGGCAACGGAGAGAGCAATGACCCCAGCCCCAGCAAGAACGAAAGCAGGGAGACCCGGAGGGTGTAACTCAGGCGTTGGTGTTGGAAACGGAGTTGGTGATGGTGGTGGATTCGATTCTGTGGCAGTGAAGTTCATTGTAATCCCATCGATTTCATTTGAAACTTCTGGGTGACCGACTGGGAAGACACTGATATCAGCAGGGATTCTGAATTGACCAGCCCGTGGACTGTAGACGTTCGCCGAGAAATTCACCGATGTTGATGGCTGTAAGATGAAACGAAAACCTGGCAAACCGGCGCCGCTGGCAGGGTTGTAGTAATCTCCGACGATCTTCACCCCAGATGGAACACGGACGGTTATTCGGACTTTCACCGGACACTGAGACTCGTCCTCCAAGGAGAACCGCCCCGCGATGCGTCCTGGGTGATCGGCTGTAATCCTCGGCTGTGGTGCATAGAGTCGGGCCTGAGACATCTGTGGTCGTTGTGGGTTCGAACAGGCGTCTGTGGTTCTGGCAGGGTCGGGGGGTTGGAGTCAGTGTCGCCGTGGTATTGTTCTGGTGTGCACTGACAGTTCCGACCGACACTGGAGATGCTATGCTTATGATGACGAGGACTGTCAGTGCTAGTCTCACGACGAGAATCGGGCTCAGCCGTGTCAGTGTGGCGGTCATACCTTGATGTGTCCCTCCACTATCACTTTTTTTGCACTGTCAAAAACGCAGAAGATCCTCAGCGATGAGTTTGATCATCTTCCACATCGCATCCTTGGCGGGCTGAAACTGGGTATGGCCGATTACATGCGTGATAGTAGGATTGATTCTGTGTATGAATCACCGAATACTACTATGACGGGACCTATGCGCATATTCCTGATTTTGTCACAGAGAATTACATTGTCAGGTCTAAGCGAACAGATTGGCGAGCAAGTTCGATAAGCGAGTGGCTGACGAATAAAGGACAAAGCCTGTGTCCGCACACTGAGACAATCTTAAGCTGCACGCAGTCAAGGATTATACTCAGGCCGTTCGGTTTTATTCGGGTGGGGAGCGGGTCGGCTCGGGATATCGGCTCTAATGAGTTCAGCCGCAGGCTCGGCTGCCAACTAAAGCGGACGTATTTCAATTGCACTCAAAATGGGCGCATGCGAGTGATCCGCTCAACGGTGGATCCGCCGCGTAAGTGTGAACACGAAAAGAGCAACAAAAAACGCACCAATGAACCCTTCGATGACACTCACCAACCGTACCGTCCATGACGCGGATATTGGTGCGACACCAGCGAGAAACGACACGAAGCTCTGACCACTGAACAGCAGGAAATCAATCGTTGTGGGTGAGGTCGGCTCTGAGAATGGGAACATCGAGAGTTGCTGGTAGACGATTCCAAACCCGACAGTGATGGCCATAGAGGCAAAGACTACCCGGCGAGGTCGCTCACCGTATCCGGTCGTCCCCCACATGAAGACGTTTCGGATCCACTGCGTGAGCTTCGACACTCGGGTACGTGTGCCTGTATTCGGACGTGCCCGTCCAAGCATGACGGCTCTCGCCTGTCGCCGTCGATATGAGAGTTGCAAATAAAAGAATTCGCCGGCGGCAGTCGCGTCACCGATGTCGTCCGCTCCGTTCTTGGCTTTGAGATAAGTCGTCTCCAGCACAGAGTTATCGAAGGTAACGTCACGCTCGTCGTCCGCCAGCCGAATGGAATCAAGATCAGCAGTCTCGCTAATACAGTCTGTCGCCGTCATGGCCTGCACAGCCAGTGACGCGCCCTCATCGTCAACGAACCGATCCTGCTCGCGTGGCTGCACGACGTAGTCAGGCGGGTTAGTGTCGCCATCCAACCACGACCTCCTGTTTGACGTGAGGTTGGAAACTTGTCGCGTGTCGTCATGTGACCCCGCCGCTCTGGCATTCCAATTGTCGCTACTGGCTTCGCGTTCTACAGTATCGCTCTCGCCTGTAACGAGGTCGGTCAGCAAACAGGAGAACGCTCTGGCACATGCTATCTCCTGCGTTGCTCCGCCGACCAACGTGTGTATCTCGTATCCGCAGCCAGAGAGGTCAAGAGCGCCGTTGGAACTGAAATCGAAGCCGTCGAACGTCGTGTCAACGAGCTTGATGAGTTTTGGAACCATGTTTCCCCCCTCAAACGTGAGATCACCTATCGTTGCACGCTCTAAATCGTAGACGACCCGGCCCTCGTTGTCGGGCTGGTGAAACGTGCCGTTCCGAACTTCCCCGTCACGGAAGTCAATGTATCCGGTCCGGGTCCCAGTGGCCGCAGGTTGGATGATGCAGTCGTCGAACTCGCTGCCACGGAAGACCAGAGTACCAGCGAACTGCAACTTTTCAAAGACGGCCTGTCCAACCTCGGAGTCAAGAATTTCGAGATCGTAAACGATTGGTGGTTCATCAACGTCAAGTGATTCGCCTGCCCGTTGTGGGCGTCGTTCGTTTACACCGAACTCTATAGCATCGACTGTAGAATTTTCGACCACGACACGCCGGAGACTCGCACCGGCGAACCGCGTCGTTCCTAACTCCGAGCGGGTGATGACCACATTCTGTAGTTGTGCTGCGACAAACCGAACGCGATCGAACCTCGTGAGGTCAAACTCCACGTCTTGGAGGTGTGCCTCTGTAAAGTCAGCTTCAGATGGGCCAAAAACGGCCTTCTGGAACGTTGCCCCGTCGAAGTGTGTCTCGTCAAACTCGACGTCTGAGAGTATCGCCCCCTGGAAGTTAGCGTCTGTGAGTCTAGCCCGGTCAAAGTAGGCGTTCTTGATATTCGACTGTCTGAACTGCGCGTGCTGATCGATGACGACATCCCCAAAATCAACAGAATTGAGGGTCGCATGCTCAAGACTTATTCGACTGAACGACGCGTGGTTAAAGTCTACTACGCCAAGTGTGGCGTTAACAAATGTTGCCTCGTCACCGCTCGCTTCGCTAAAGTCTCCGCTGTCGAGAGTCGAGTCAGGAAAGCTGATTTTCCCGAACTCTGCTTTCATAAACTCCGCGGACTCAAGATGGGTCGCGCTGAATTCACCGTAGTCAAGTGCCAGATTCTTGAACTCACCACGGCCTATTCGGGCCTGTTCAAACGATGCGGTCTCGATGCGTGCCGCCTCCGCGGTCATACGGTCAAGAGTGACATCGCTGAAATCAGCATTGGTCACATGCGCACCGTCGAGACGAACGACAAGAGATGTGCTTCGACTCCGCACAAGAAGTGTATCCACTGACGCGTGGCGGAGGTCGATTGACATACGATCTCTGGGACCCAGCGATGTCCCATCAACGACAAGTCTCTCAAACGTCGCACCAACAAAGCTATTTGACCCAGACGAATCTACGTCGGTCTCTTCTGGCTTGACGATTATGTCTTGAAACGCGGCCT
>JAQCNF010000104.1 GCA_028275165.1 Haloquadratum sp. | reverse complement strand
ATGACGGATCTCGAGGAACCGGACCCTGAGTCAGCATCAAGTTGGCGCGACTGGGTACAACCAGAACTCCTCACCGAAGACGTGTGTACTTCCCTCGATTCCGATACCCATGTCCAGCGTACGTACGGTGACGGCGCGTACACCGCGTCGCTCCCGACACCGCCAGCCGAACAGGTGCAACCTGAGCCCGAGTTCGACCCTGATGTTGAACTGTCGCCGCGGCCGCCCAAGCCAGATGTCAGCTTTCGGTTTTCGGCGACTGACCTTGCGTCACTCTACGGGGAGTATGGTGAACTCCAGTTCGATGAAGACATGAGGACAATCTATGTCGAAGAGACCGACGATAGCGAGAGGAGTCCGGAGAGTCGCCACGGTGAAGAGGACCCAACAACCGGAGAGGCCGAATTGGACAGCCGCTCAACTGAGGAAGCAGGGGTCGAAACGGACGGCGTCGACGCGAGCGTATTCGGCGAGATGGTGCATCGACTCTGCGAGCTGCGGCCGCCGGAAACTCACTGGCCCCATCTTATGAAACAGACGCTTGTTGACGAAGGGGCCACGGTCTCACTCACACCTGAACTCCAGAACCGCGTGAGTACCCATGCCCAACGTGGGATAGACTACGTTGACGAGCAAACTACGGACGTCGATGTCGAGCACCAGTACGACGAGCTGTATGTTACTGCGGAATTCGAGCGCGGGGAGATATCGGGGTTCATCGACCACCTGACCATCACGCCTGACGCGTACCATATTATCGACTACAAGACAGGTGATGTCACGCCTGAGGAGCTGGAAGCTGACGCAGAGTATTACGAGAATCAAATGAAGGCCTATGCGATTGCATTAAACGAACAGGAGACTGACCGTAGCGTCCGGGTTTCGCTCGTATTCACGACGCTCGATGACGCATGGACTGTTGAGTGGTCACCTGATGGGATTGAATCGATGCGGAATCAGATCAGCGAGGAGATCTGGGAGCGATTTGAATATCTTGAGGGCTAAAGCGTAATTGAACCCGCTGATGATGAAGCAAATCCTCGTCTTGAGTGAACAGTCAGACTACGGGCTTGATCGAAGCTTGGCGTGCTCGCTTGGGCTCCGTGGTCCCACCGAGTATGAATGGGAATCCCTCGTTCCAATCAATACTCGTGCGGTGGAGATGACCAGCAGCAATCGCATGAACGTGAGGACCAACGGATGCAAGAACATCAGCGACCGTACATTCGGGCCATTCACTATTGCTGATCGGTTTAATTGATTGGTGAATTGTAGCGATACCGAACCGATCAGCGGATGCGGGAGTGGGTGAGCAGTTTGTAGACTCCCATCCCGTAGCCCGTGTGAAATCGCGGCCATAGAGAGCCAGCCCCTGACCGATTAACTCCGGCGTTTCCTTAAGCTACATAACGAGCCCGTCTCGTTCGAACTCTCTGAAGACTTCTCGACTGGCATCGCGCTCGTGGTCTCCATCTATCGAATAGAAGAGAATATCTCGCTCAGCCAACCGTGCGAGTTGCTCCTGTGCCGCTTCTTTCACCGTACGAGGGGTACCATGCCGGTCATTATGAAAGAGATCTCCCGTATTGAATACAGCGTCAGCCCCGAGCTCTATTGTGATATCTTTCACCCGAGGAAAGCCCGTCAGAGACTGGCTGTCGGACGAATTCTCTCCCGTCTTGGTTAGTGACGCCGCTAAATGTGAGTCTGAGAGGTGCAGCAGAGATGTCTGTGATTGCAGCTCGTGACCAGTAGTCGGGAATGTACGCTTGTACGCATTTGCACTAACATATCCAAGTTGACTCCAATCATGTCGTGACTCCCACTTGCCACTCACATGTCCGGACACCGATGCTGGTTCACCGATGTATTCACAGCCAGAAACGGGACAAGCGACCGGTCCCGAGGAGGATGTGGGCAGTTCACGTCGCGCTTGATCGGCTGAGAATGATTCTATGACACGCTGGCCTATCAGAGGGAGCTGAGATGACTCTTCGGGGATAATCTCCGAGCACGGAAATCATCCCGGTTACCCTGTTGTCGTCGGTCCGAGGTGGAAGTCGTGAATGGCGACAATCTCACGAAGGACGAACTCCTCTCACGATTTCTCCAGATGCAGGGAAGAATTGACGAGTTGGAAGAGAAGCTTGACCGGAAAGATGAGCAAATCAAAGAGCAGCAAGAACGGATTGATATAGTTGTGCGCAAGGAATTACCGCCAGAGACAGAATATCACACGCTCCGAAGGCCGAATCGAAGCGAGAACACTTCTGTACGAGCGTATTAGTGTCCCCACGTTAGTATAATTCACTTCGACATTTGATAATAATTTATATGTCCGACATTATCCTCAAGCTTATATTGTAATTTTATCAAGTCATCATTAACAAACAATTTCACCTGCTTATCTCTGGGGAATTTCCTCATCATCTCTCTAAGCAAACACAGGCTATATACATACTCGAGATTTTCATTATCCAAATACGTATCCACATCTCCGGTGAGATCGAGACAACATTTCTTCTTATCAGTATCACTGACAAACCTCGTCATGTCCTCTTTGATTCTTAGTCTAACAGGCCCTGCTGGGGCTAACTTGAAAAATCTCCACAGCTTTCGTAATGGTATATCTCCCTTGATCTTACACTGTCGCATTGGTAAATACCGTTGTCTAAGCTCCATCTTTGGCACTCCCGCAATTTTCTTATTATTATACTCTAACTTGCTATTCTGGATGGTGAAATAATCAGATTCTGAGTCAGCAGTTAATAAAATATCCCCCCCAGCAAAGGCTGTCTTGATTCCTCTCACACTGGGAACATCGGTTAGAAAATCACGACGGTTCTCATGCAGACGCGAACATCGATTTTCGTTTAGTTGTATCACACAAAGTCTGATCTGAGGCTTCGGCTGTTGATAACCGAATATGCGATTGTTTTATTTGATTTCCCACTTAACATTTCCTGTTATGCCATCGGCTCTGTTTTTTTCGATGTACACGGATAGTGCTTGAAGTATACGCCGAAGTGGAGTAGAAGTTAATTTGATTTCCATTGTTTTATATGGCTTTATATTACAACTAAGATTGA